>NZ_JBFAUZ010000012.1:0-176935 GCF_040679555.1 Spirillospora sp. NPDC052242 | reverse complement strand
CCAGCGTTCGTCCTGAGCCAGGATCAAACTCTCCATTAAGGTCTCACCGACCCTCCGGGGGCGAACCCGAAGAGCCAAACCTTGGAAACAATCCCGGCAATGCATCCATTGGATGCTTGCCTCAAAGAAATCCCCAGCCTCACAACCTCCCCGGAGGGAGGGTGCAGGGCCTCGGGGGTGATCCGACCTGCCGGCCGAATCGTTAAAGGCACTGGCTTTTAACACGCTGTTGAGTTCTCAAGAAACGGACACCCACCGCGCTCGGTCCCGCTTTCGCGGGCCTTGCTCCGGGGCAACCCTTCTATCTTACCTGGATCTTCGTCTCTGTCAACCGGCTCTTGCGAGTCGATCTTCGGAGTCGGCGCCCGCCCTCCGGGAACCCGCCGCCGACGGCGCGAACCGTCTTCGGAAGATCGTTCGGAGGAGTCCCTCGGGCCGGCCACCTCGCGGTGTCCTGCATCCCGTCCGGGCTTGCCATTCCAGAGTAGCTCGCTCCGAAGCGTGCTCCGAACCGTTTTTCGTCTGGGTGGCTTCCCCGGGGCCGTCCGCCTGTCGGCGTCCCGCATCCCCTTGGGGCAGGAAGAACATTAGGCAGCCCCGAAGCGATCGTCAAATCGAACCGTCCACCTCCACGGCGTCTGCCGGAAACCTCCTGGTCACGTGCGTGTACCGGCGTCCGCGTCAGCCGTGCGTCAGGACGGCGTCAGCACTGCGGCCCTCGTGTGAGTCCCGTGTCAGCGGGGTCGTGGACGGTGGTCGACGTCACAGCGAACGACGAGGAAGGCACGGGGATGGACGACGTGATACGCACCGAGGAGCTGCGCAAGCGGTTCGGGGAGACGCAGGCCCTGGACGGCGTGAGCATCGCGGTGCGGCGGGGCACGGTGCTCGGGGTGCTGGGGCCGAACGGGGCCGGCAAGACGACGGCGGTTCGGGTGCTCGCGACGCTGCTCAGGCCCGACTCGGGACGCGCCGAGGTGTGCGGCTACGACGTCGTGCGGGACGCGGTCCGGGTGCGGGCGAAGATCGGGCTGACGGGGCAGTACGCGTCGGTCGACGAGGAGCTGTCGGGGACGCAGAACCTCGTGATGATCGCGCGGCTGCTGGACTTCGGACGGGCGGAGGCCAAGGCCCGGGCGGCGGAGCTGCTGGCGCGGTTCCGGCTCACGGAGGCGGGGCCGCGCGCGGTCAAGACGTACTCGGGCGGGATGCGGCGGCGGCTCGACCTCGCGGCGAGCCTGATCAACCGGCCGGACGTCATCTACCTGGACGAGCCCACGACGGGCCTCGATCCGCGTGCGCGCAACGAGGTGTGGGACACCGTGCGCGCGGTGGTGGCGGACGGGGCGACGGTGCTGCTCACGACGCAGTACCTCGAGGAGGCGGACGCGCTCGCGGACCGGATCGTGGTGTTCGACCACGGCCGGGTGATCGCGGAGGGGACGTCGGGCGAGCTGAAGGGACGCGTGGGGCGGCAGACGCTCGCGGTGCGGGCGGCGGAGCCGTTCCGGGTGGAGCAGCTCACCGCGATCGTGGCCGAGGTGACCGGGGGACGTCCGGACGTGCAGGCGGCCACGGGGCTGGTGACGGCGCCGGTGAGCGACCCGGGGGCGGTGTCGGCGCTGGTGCGGCGGCTGGACGAGGTGTCGTTGACGCCGGCGGAGCTGGCGGTGCGGATGCCGAGCCTGGACGAGGTGTTCCTGACGCTGACGGGCCATGTCGCCGAGGCGCCGGCGGCGGGGCCGGTGCGGGAAGGGAGCCCGGCATGACCGCGATTCCGATGAACATGGCCGAGCCGCCCGCCCGCATCGGGCCGCGGCGGACGCTGCGGCACGGGCTGACGCTGGCGTGGCGGAACGTGTCGCAGCTCCGGTACTCGCCGGAGAAGCTGCTCGACACGACGCTGATGCCGATCGTGTTCCTGCTGCTGTTCCTGTACGTGTTCGGCGGTGCCGTGGCGGGCGACACGCAGTCGTACCTGCAGGTGCTGCTGCCGGGGCTGGTGGCCCAGATGGCGATGTTCTCGACGATGGGGCTGGGGGTGGCGCTGAACGAGGACATCCATCGCGGGGTGTTCGACCGGTTCCGCAGCCTGCCGATCGCGCGGAGCGCGCCGCTGATCGGGACGGTCCTCGGGGACACCGTCCGGTTCGTCGTCATGATGACGATCCTGGTGGGGTTCGGGTCGCTGCTGGGCTTCCGTTTTCACACCGATCCGCTGTCGGTGCTGGCCGCGATCGCGCTCGCGTACGCGTTCTACCTGGCGGTGTGCTGGGTGTCGGTGCTGGTGGGGCTGGTGGCGCCGAGCCCGGAGACGGTGCAGGGCATCGCGATGATCTGGGTCATGCCGCTGACGTTCGGAAGCAGCGTCCTCGTCGCGGACACCTCGACGATGCCGGGCTGGTTGCAGGCGTGGACGGACGTCAGCCCGGTGACGCACCTCGCGGACGCGATGCGGGCGCTCATGATCGGCGGGGAGGTGGGGAACCACGTCTGGATCACGCTGGCGTGGGCCGCCGGGATCGTCCTGGTGACGTTCCCGCTGGCCGTCCGCATGTACGCGCGGCGCGCGTGACCGGGTGACCGGATCAGCCGGACGGGTCGAGGCGCGCCGCGGCGCGTCCCGGCCCGTCCGCCGCGTCCGCCCCGCCCTCTGCGTCCGTCCCGCCCTCCGCGTCCGGACGGACGGGCGCCGCCAGGGCGGCCGCACGGGCGACGAACGCGGCGCGGTCGGCGGCGCGGCCGCGCCGGTGGGCGGCGTCGAACGCGGCGCCGCCGAGGGCCTTCGCGGCGGACTCGGTGACCCGCCGGTCGTCGTAGGAGCCGACGTCGCGGTAGCCGCGCAGGGCTTGGGCGGTGCCGAGGAGTTCGGCGGCCGCGGCGTGCTCGCCGCGGGCGTCCGCGAGGGAGGCGAGGCCCTCGGCGAGGACGGCGAGGGTGGGGTTGCCGGCGAAGACGTCGGCGTCGAGGCCGGCGACGGCGAGGGCGTGCCAGCGCGCGGCCGCGTCGAGGTCGCCGTCCTCCCCGGCGAGGCAGCCGAGCCGCATGTGGGCGCGGCGCGCGACGAGGGCGATGTCGGGACGGTAGCGGCGCTCGGCGGTCCACTCGTGGACGCGTTCGGCGAGCGCGCGGGCGCCGTCCCGGTCCCCCTCCCAGAGGCACAGTTCGCTCAGGGCGAGGGCGGCGGTGCCGGCGTCGGCGTAGTCGCCGCGCTCCCGCATGGTGTCCATGGCCTGCTGGAGGTCCTTGCGCGCGGCGGCGAGGTCCCCGGTCCGCATCCGGACCTCGCCGACGAGGACGAGCATCATGACGCCAGCGTCCACGCCGATGCCCGTCTCGCCGAGCCGCTGCGCCTCCTCGGCGAGGGCGAGGGCCGCCGCGAAGTCGCCGCGCGCGACGTGGACCTGGACCTGGCAGCCGAGCGCGCCGAGCAGGCCCCACCGGTCGCCGAGCTCGCGGAACCGGGCGCAGCCGACGGCGGCCTCGGCCTCCGCGGCGTCGATGTCGCCGACGTTGATCGCGATGTGGCCGAGCACGACGCGGGCTACCGCGTTCACCCACGGGTCCGGGTGGTCGTCGAGCCTCTTCAGGAGGCGGCGCGCCTCGTCGTTGTCCCCGGCGAAGATGGCGCGGACGGGACGGGCGAGGGCGAGCATCGGATGGCGCGGCTCCTCGGGGACGGCCCGGACGAAGCGTTCGATGGCGGCGCGCAGCGAGTCGATCGTCGGTCCGTGCCCGGAGGAGAACTCGGCGACGATCCCGGCGGACAGGACGGTGAGGGCGTACTCGTCGGCCAGGTCCGGCGGCGGCGCGTCCGCGGCGAGCTCGTGGACGGCGTCCGCGAAGGCGCCCGCCTCGATCTCCATGTCGTGCATGAACCAGAACCACATGAGGGAGCCGAACATGCGCAGCGCCGTCTCGACGTCCCCCGCGTCGACGGCGTGCCGGAGCGCGGCGGCCAGGTTGTCGCGCTCGGCGGACAGGTGCTCGGTCCAGCGGAGCTGGTCGGCGCGGCGCAGTTCCGGGTCGGCGCGCACGGCGAGGTCGAGGAAGTGGGCGGTGTACGCGGCGCGGACCCGCCGCGCCTCGCCGGCCTCCTCGAGCCGTTCGCCCGCGTAGACGCGGACGGTCTCCAGCAGCCGGTAGCGGACGTCCGCGCCGCCGTCCGCGAGGACGAGCGACTTGTCGATGAGCGCGGCGATCACGTCGAGGACGTCGTCGGGCGCGGGGGCGTCCGGGGCGTCGAGGCCGCAGACGCGGGCGGCGGCGTCCGGGGCGGCGCCGCCCGCGAACACCGACAGCCGGCGCAGGACGGTGCGTTCGACGTCGTCGAGCAGGTCCCAGCTCCAGTCGACGACGGCGCGCAGGGTGCGGTGCCGGGGCAGCGCGGCGCGGCTCCCGGCGGACAGCAGCCGGAACCGGTCGCCGAGCCGGGCCGCGACCTGGCCGGGGGTGAGGGCGCGCAGCCGGGCGGCGGCCAGTTCGATGGCGAGGGGGACGCCGTCGAGGGCGCGGCAGATCTCGACGACGTCGCCGACGGTGCCGGCGTCGACCGCGAAGCCGGGGCGGACGGCGGCGGCGCGGTCGGCGAACAGCCGGACGGACGCGTACCGCAGCGCCTCGGACGGGTCGGGCCCGCCGTCGGCGGCGGGCGGCGGCAGCGGGAGCGACGGGACCGGGCACAGCGACTCGCCGGTGATGCCGAGCGGCTCGCGGCTGGTCGCGAGGATCCGGACGCCGGGCGCCCGGGCGAGGAGGTCGTCGGCGAGGCGGGCGACGGCGTCGACGAGGTGCTCGCAGTTGTCGAGGACGAGGACGAGGCTCTTGGCGGCGAGGAACGCGGCGAGCCGTTCGCGGGGGTGCGCGGGCGGCCGGGCGTCGGGGTTCCACACCGGTTCGGCGGCGCCGAGCGCGGTGAGGACGGCCTGGGCGAGGTCGCCGGGGTCGCTGACCGGGGCGAGCGGGACGAACCAGACGCCGTCCGGGGTTCCGGCGACGTGCGCCGCGGCGATCTCCCCGGCGAGGCGGGTCTTGCCCGCGCCGCCGGGGCCGGTGAGGGTGACGAGCCGGTGCTCGCTCAGCAGCTCGCCGACGCGCCGCGACTCCTCCTCCCGGCCGACGAAGGTCGTGAGCTGCGCGGGCAGGTTCGTCCGGCGGCGGGCCGCGGCGGGGCGGTCGCCGGGAGGCGCGGGACCGGAGCCGTTCGCGGACGCGCCGGCGTCGTCGTCGCGCAGGACGGCCAGGTGGACGGCGGCGAGTTCGGGGGACGGGTCGGCGCCGAGCCGGTCGGCGAGGGCGCGGCGGGTCTCCTCGTAGGCGACGAGGGCGTCGGCGCGGCGCCCCGCCGCGCGCAGGGAGCGGACGTAGTGGGCGCGGAGCCGTTCGCGCAGCGGGTTCGCGGCGGCGACGGCGGCGAGCTCGGCGGGCGGCGGCGCGGGGCGGGCCGCGGCGCGGTCGGCGTCGAGCCGGTCCTCGACGGCGGCGAGCCGCAGCTCGTCCAGGCGCGCGATCGCCGGGCGCGCGAAGTCGTCGCCGGCGACGTCGGCGAGCGCGGGGCCGCGCCACAGCCCGAGGGCGCGGCCGAGTTCGTCGGCCCGCCGTGCCGGGTCGTCGGTCCGGCGGGCGGCGGCGACGGCGCGCTCGAACGCGACGGCGTCGACCTCGTCGGGGGCGACGCCGAGCCGGTATCCGGCGGGGCCGTGCTCGACGACGTCCCGGCCGGCCGCGCCGCGCAGCCGGGAGACGAGCGCCTGCAGGGCGTTGCCGCCGGGCGGGTCGCCGTCCCACAGGTCGTCCAGCAGGCGCGCCGCCGAGACGGGCCGGCCCGCGTCGAGCGCGAGCCGGACGAGCAGGGCGCGCAGTCTCCGGCCGCCGACCTCGACGGGCCGCCCGGCCGCGTCCCGCACGACGAGCGGGCCCAGGATGCCGATGCGCACGTGTCCCCTTTCCGGGGCCATTGTCCCCGATGTGTGGACGGCCCACGCCGGGTAATGGATCGGGATGGAACTCGTCATCGTCATGGACTGTGCCGATCCCGACTCTCTCGCGGACTTCTGGGCCGCGGCGCTCGGCTACGAGCGCCGCCCGCTGAACGAGCCCTACGTGACGCTGACCGACCCGCGGAGCCGGAACCCGACGATGCTGCTGCAGCGCGTCCCCGAGCCGAAGTCCGGCAAGAACCGGGTGCATCCGGATCTCCGGGTCGCCGACATGGACGCCGAGCTCGCGCGCGTCACGGGGCTGGGGGCGCGCGTCGTCCGCGGCCCGTTCGTGGACAACGGCTGGCTCACGACGGTGCTGACCGACCCGCAGGGCAACGAGTTCTGCCTGATCGTCCCCCCGGAGAAGGAGGAGTGATGAACGCCGTCGTCGACACCGCCCGCAGGGAGAAGGAGCGCTACGCGGGCGACGAGGACCGGCCGCTCGGCTCGTACCTGGGCACCATGGCCGTCTACGCCCTGACGGCCGGGGCGCTGGGCGTGCTGGCGAAGCGGTTCCGGGACCGGGTGCCCGCCATCGGCGCGGGCGACCTGGCGCTGATGGCGGTCACCACGCACAAGCTGTCCCGGCTGATCGCCAAGGACCCGGTGACGAGCCCGCTGCGCGCCCCGTTCACCCGCTACTCGGGGACGTCCGGTCCGGCGGAGGTCGCCGAGGAGGTGCGGGGGCACGGCGTCCGGCACGCCGTCGGGGAGCTGGTCACCTGCCCGTTCTGCACGGGCCAGTGGGTCGCGACGGCCTACGCGGCGGGGCTGGTGTTCGCACCCGAGACCACCCGGTTCGCGGGCGCGACCATGACGGCCGTCGCCGCGTCCGACTGGCTGCAGCTGGTGTACGCGCGGCTGCAGCAGTCCGCGGAGGGCTGACCCCGGACGCCCCATTCTTTACGTTTGCCCCATATGGATCGGGTACGGCGACCCTATGGAGCTGTCATTCCTCAAGACGCTGTACCAGCACCCCGGCCCCTATGCGTCGGTGTACGCCGACCTCACCCGCACCACCGAGGACGCCGCCAAGGCCGTCGAGCTGCGGTGGCGGGCGCTGCGCACCGACCTGGAGGACCAGGGCACCCCCGCCGCCACCCTCCGCGCCATCGAGGCGACCATCGAGGACGAGATCGCACGGCGCCGCTCCGAGGGGCTGGTGATCTTCGCGGCGGACGGCGAGGTCGTGTACGCCGAGCGGCTCCCCGGTCCGCCCCGCACGCCCCACGCCCGGCTGGCCCCGCTCCCCCACGTCCTGCCCTACCTGGCCGAACGCGGCGAGCGGTTCCCCCACATGGTCGCCGTCGTGGACCGCCGGGGCGGCGAGATCGACTGCGTGACCGCCGACGGACGGCACGAGCACATCGAGGTCGACGGCGACGAGGAGTACCCGATCCGCAAGACGAAGGCGGGCGACTGGAACCAGTCCCGGTTCCAGCGCTCGTCCGAGAACGTCTGGAAGCTCAACGCGAAGAAGGTCGCGCACGAGATCGACCGCGCCGCCGACCGCTGCGGCGCGCAGGCGGTGGTGATCGCCGGCGACACCCGCGCCCGGTCGGCCGTCCTGGAGGAGGTCTCCGAGAGCGTCCTGGAGCACGTCGTCGAGCTCGATCGCAACACCGACGTCCACGATCCGGAGCTGGAGGCGGAGCTGAACCGGATCCTGAAGCTGAAGACGGCCGAGCGCGTCATGACGGTCGCCGAACGCTTCGACCGGGAGCTCGCCAACGGCCAGCGCGCGGTGGCCGGCATCCCCGCGATCGTCGAGGCCGTCCGCAACGGCCAGGTCGAGACCCTGCTGCTGGACGAGGACGACCCCGGCTCCCGGGAGAGCCTGTGGTTCGGGCCCGACCCGGTCCAGCTCGCGTCGTCCCCCGAGGAGCTGCGCACCGAGTTCGGCGTGACGGACGTCCACGAGGACCGGGCGGACGCCGCGCTCGTCCGCGCCGTCGCGGCGACCGACGGCGAACTGGTGGTGCTCCCCTCGAACGGCGGCGAACACCACGAGATCGGCGCCGTCCTCCGCTTCACGGCCTGAACACGGAAGAGGCGCCGGGCTCGCGAGCCCGGCGCCTCTTCTGAAACCAACCTGTGGAGCTATGGGGATTCGAACCCCAGACCTCCTCCATGCCATGGAGGCGCGCTACCAACTGCGCCATAGCCCCTCGGTGCAGTGAAGAGCTTAGTGCACGTTGGACACCGCTCGGAACGCGGGCCGCGGGGGGCACGGATCCCCACGGCCCGCGCGACGGGTCAGCGGATGGGCGCTGTGGCTTCGTCCTTGGCGGCCCCGTCCTTGGCGGCCTCGTTCTTGGCGGCCCCGTCCTTGGCGGCGCCGTCCGCGGCGCTGTTGCTGTAGGAGTGCCACTGGCCCTGCTGGAGCGTCGGGATCCAGACGGTGAGGCCCTCCGGCCAGTCCATGGGCAGCCCGAGGAGCTTGTCCTGGTGCTCGGCCACGTCGTGGTCGCGAGTGTTCTGCTCGGTGGGCCGTCCGGCGGCCGGCGGCGTGTAGTCGCGGGGCATCTGCAGCCCCTGGGGCCGGCCGGGCTCCTCCTCGCCCGACGACTTGTCGGTGTCGAGCGTGCACAGCGTCTTGGCGAGATCCGGCTGCTTGGGCAGCAGCTTGATCTGCTTCAGGAACTCCAGCCCCTGCTCGCAGTCCTTGTCCTTGTCCACCGGCACCGCGACCGGGGCCGGGTCCGGGTCCATCGCCGCCGGCACCGCGACCTGCGCCACCGCGGGCGCCGCGACCGCCACGACCGAGGCGGCCACGACGGCGGGCAGGGTCGCTCTTCCGGTGATACGAGCTCTCATTGGGGCTACCCCTCATCTCGATCGGCATCGCCACCGACGACTGTTCCCGCATGATCAAGACCGCCAAGCGCGCCCAGGGCAAAGGCGTCCGTCCTCGTGATCAACGTTTTGCGTGCGCATTTACCGCGACGCCCCGCCCGCCTTCGACGCCGCCCCCCACCATGCGTGACCTGTACGGCACCCCGGCCCTCCCTGTCCGGGCGGCAAGTCCCCGACATGCCGCACGCATACGCGATCTCCATGAAAGATCGCGATCATAATCCCCGGAACGCCCATTTTCGGCAAAAACAGATGATCTATGTAAACCCGGGCCCGTTCTAATCCGTCGGACTCGCTTTCGATTTTACGCAACACGGCCGAACCATTCGTCGGACGCCCCCATCACATCCGAATGTCAGGATCCAACCGATGAACGGGGGGTTCACATGAAGATTCTGCTTCGCACGATGTTCGTGCTCGCGGCCGCCGCGCTGACGGCGGTCGCCGGCGTCGGCGCGGCGTCCGCCGACGGCCCGGACACCGACCCGCGGGTCGTGAAGGCCATCGAGCTCCAGCCGTGGGTGGAGCTCGACGTGGGGGACGAGGGCTACCGCGTCGCGTTCGTCCGCTGCGCGCTCACGCAGCTCGGGTACTACAACAACTGCAACCCGGCCGCCTCCAACGGCGACGTGTACCTCCGGGACATGGTCGACGACGTCAAGCGGTACCAGCGGGCCCGCTTCATCGACGTCGACCCGGAGGGCACCGTCACCGGCGAGACCATGAGCGAGCTCCGCCGCGACATCGGCGAGGTGCTCCCGGGCGACGGCCCGAACAACGGGAAGGCGCACATCGTCAAGGGCGTCCAGGCCGCGATGAAGGCCCTGCAGGACCGGAACCTCAAGGTCGACGGCTGGTACGGCACGGCCACCGAGCGCGCCGTCCGCGCGTTCCAGCAACGCAAGCAGATCGACGTCGACGGCATCTTCGGCCCGCAGACGTTCCGCGCCGCGATGGCCCAGGGCGCCGAGCAGCGGACCACCCCGGGCCTCTAGAGGATCGACCAACCCCGCACCGGTAGGACGGCCGGCCGCTCCGTGCACCATTACGGAGCGGCCGCCGATGGCACATGAAAGAGGCTCCGGGTCCAAGGACCCGGAGCCTCTTCCACAAAGAACGCGTGGAGCTATGGGGATTCGAACCCCAGACCTCCTCCATGCCATGGAGGCGCGCTACCAACTGCGCCATAGCCCCGCGCCGCTGCGTGGACGTTCATCCCGCAGGGCTTCGCCAGTGTATCGGACTTCAGTGACCGGACACGAATCGTTTCGCCTCAGGCCCCGTTGTCCGTGCGATCGTCGCCGAGGACGGGTTCGGGGAGGGTGCCGGCGTTGTGTTCGGCGAGGCGCCAGCCGCCGTCGCGCATCTCGGTGAGGACGGACCAGCAGCAGTTCGACAGGCCGCCGAGGCGCTCCCAGACGCTCTCGGGGAGGCCGAGGAGGTACGACATGCCGAGCCTGAGCGCGGCGCCGTGGGACGCGACGACGAGCGTCCCGGTGGGGGGCAGGTCGTCGAGGGCGCGGTCGAGGGCGGCGCCGACGCGCTTGGCGACCTGGGCGCTGGTCTCGCCGCCGGGCGGCTGCCAGGCGGCGTGCGCGGCGGGGTAGCGTTCGCGGATCTCGCGGCCGGTGAGGCCCTCCCACTCGCCGCCGTCGCGCTCGATCAGATCGCGGTCGTAGCGGACGGGGAGGCCGGTGACGTCGGCGAGGCAGGCCGCGGTGACGGACGCGCGCTGCAGCGGGGACGCCAGCAGTTCGGTCGGCTGCAGCCCGGCGAGGAGGCGGGCGGCGCGGCGGGCCTGCCGAAGGCCGGTCCCGTCCAGGGGGATGTCGGTCTTGCCCTGGAAGCGGTTCTCGACGTTCCAGGCCGTCTGGCCGTGCCGCCACAGGACGAGCCGGCGCCGGCCGGGCTCGCGGCGCGCGTCACTCACCGATGCTCCCGACGGTCCGGGCGCGCTGCGCCTGGTGCGCGGTGACGGACTCGGGCAGCTCGATCACCGGGCAGTCCTTCCAGAGCCGTTCGAGCGCGTAGAAGACGCGGTCTTCCTCGTGCTGGATGTGCACGATGACGTCGGCGTAGTCGAGGAGCACCCAGCGGCCCTCGCGCTCGCCCTCGCGGCGGACGGGCTTGGCGTCGGCCTCCTCGCGGAGCCGTCGTTCGACCTCGTCCACGATGGCGCGGACCTGGCGGTCGTTGGGGGCGGAGCAGAGCACGAACGCGTCGGTGATGACGAGCTGCTCGCTCACGTCGTAGGCCAGGATGTCGTCGGCCAGCTTGTCTCCCGCCGCCTCCGCGGCGATCCGGACCAGCGTTGCGGCCCTTTCGGATGCGGTCACGATGCGCTCGCGATCCTCCCTGTAGGGGTCGTCTCGGCTCCACCATCTCACGGGCGGGGGCCGGCGGCCCGATCAATTTGTCGTCCGGCCGCGTTCACACGCGACCCTTCCTACTCCAGGGTATGTCGGACGACGCGGGGTCGGAGCGGGGCGGACGGACGAGCCGTGCGGATCGTCGCGCAGGTCAGGACGGTTCGTCGCGGTAGAGGCCGCGCTTGTTGATGTACTGGACGATCCCGTCGGGGACGAGGTACCAGATCGGCTCGCCGGAGTGGACGCGGTCGCGGCACTCGGTGGAGGAGATCGACAGGGCCGGGACCTCCATGAGGGACACGCGCCCGTTGGGCAGGCCGGGGTCGGCGAGGCGGTGCCCGGGGCGGGTGACGCCGATGAAGTGGGCGAGGTCGAACAGTTCGTCGGTGTCGTGCCAGGTGAGCATCTTCTCGAGCGCGTCGGCGCCGGTGATGAAGAACAGGTCGGCTTCGGGCCCCTGGACGTCGCGGATGTCGCGGAGCGTGTCGACGGTGTAGGTGGGGCCGGGACGGTCGATGTCGACGCGGCTGACGGAGAAGCGCGGGTTGGAGGCGGTGGCGATGACGGCCATGAGGTAGCGGTCCTCGGCGGCGGCGACCTTGCGGCCCTCCTTGTGGGACGAAAGGCCGGTGGGGACGAAGACCACTTCGTCCAGCGAGAAGAAGTGCGCCACCTCGCTGGCGGCCACCAGGTGCCCGTGGTGGATCGGGTCGAACGTGCCGCCCATGATCCCGAGCCGCCGCTTTTGCGTCATGACGACGAGAATAGCCAGCCGGTGAACCGGCCGGAACGTTCACCCCGGCGTCCGGCGGGAACCCTGTGGCGCGCCGGTTCGTCGGAACTACCATGCCTGACATGACGGAGAACACACCGGATCGAGCACGCAAGCGCTTCCCGGGGATCAGCTCCCGGGCCTACGAACACCCGGCGGACCGCTCGGCGCTGGTGGCGCTGCGCTCGCTGTCCGGGTTCGACGTCGTCCTGCGCAAGCTGTCGGGACTGGTCAACGAGCGGGCCATCAGGCTGATGTTCCTCGGCGGGACCGTCCGGGTCGGTGAGAGCCAGTTCCACCACCTCCACGACATGGTGCGGGACGCGTCGTACATCCTCGACCTGAAGGAGGTGCCCGACGTCTTCGTCAAGCAGGACCCGACCCCGAACGCGATGGCGCTGGGCTCCGACAACCCGTTCATCGTGATCAACACCGGGCTGATCGACCTGCTGGACGACGAGGAGCTGCGGTTCGTCGTCGGGCACGAGGTCGGGCACATCCTGTCCGGGCACGCCGTCTACCAGACGATGATGCAGATCCTCATCGGGCTCGGGTCGCGGCTGGCGTGGCTGCCGCTCGGCAACGTGGGCATCGCGGCGATCATCATCGGGCTGCGGGAGTGGTTCCGCAAGGCGGAGCTGTCGTCGGACCGCGCGGGCCTGCTCGCCGGGCAGGACCTGGACGCCGCCAAGCGCGTGAACATGAAGCTCGCGGGCGGGACGAAGCTGTCGGAGATGAGCGCCGAGGCGTTCCTGGAGCAGGCCCGCGAGTACGACGCGGCCGGCGACGTCCGGGACGGGCTGCTGAAGTTCCTGAACCTGCTGCCGCAGTCGCACCCGTTCGCGGTGATCCGGTTCGCGGAGATCGAGAAGTGGGCGCGCAGCGGGGAGTACGAGCGCATCCTCGCCGGGGACTACCCGCGCCGCGACGACGACGGCAGCGCGAAGGTCACCGACGAGATCAGGAACGCGGCCCGGTCGTACCGGGAGTCGTGGGAGCAGACGGCGGACCCGTTCGTCGGCAAGGTCCGCGACATGGCGGACGCGGCCGCGGGCGCGGCGGGCGGCCTTTTCGACCGCATCGCCCGACGCCCCAACTGAGCTTGCCCAGGGGGGCGACCCCCTGGAACCCCCGTCGGTCGCGGAACGATCCTCGCGTGCTGGTGCAAGCCCTCGGGTCCTGAACGGCCGACGTACGCACGCTCCGGTCGTCCCGCTCCGCGCTTCGCGCGACCTCCGGCGCCGGGCGCCTCCGGCCGCGCGAAGCGTGCCGTGGCCAGGGCCGCCGTGACACGGACACGGCGGCCCTTTCGGCGTGCCGGATCGCCCTGGACGCCTAGAACGGCTTGGGGACGAGGAGTTCGACGTTGCGGTCGTCGGCGGCGCCGCGGCGCTCGTCCGGCGCGTCCTGCCAGTCGTTGCCGGCGAGTTCGCGGGCGAGGGACGCCAGCCGGACGGGGTCGCCGATCCGGCCGCCGTGCGCGGCGGGTCCGGCCGAGTCGAGGACGGTCGCGAAGATCGACAGGGTGCCGTCGCCGTTGTCGGCGAGCTCGACGATGCGGCTCTGCTGCGGGAAATCGATGTGCGCGGCCGTGTTGACCTCCCAGAAGCCGCCCGGGCCGGCCGCGCCCTCGCGGGCGTGCGGGACGACCTCGTTGCGGTGGGTGTGGCCGTTCACCCACAGGACGACGTTCGGGTAGCGGAGCAGGAGGGCCTTCACCTCGTCGCCGAGGACCCGGTCGCCGCCGAGCGGGTTGCCGAGGGAGGCGATCGGGTGGTGGCTGAACAGGACGAACAGGCGGTCCCGGACGTCGTGCATCACGAGGTCGCCGCGGGCGTCGCGGTAGCGGCGGCTGCCGGCCTTGAGCTCGTCCTCCAGCCAGGCGAGCTGGGCGCGGTCGAGGGAGCCCTCGGAGTAGCCGTTGGGGTTGACGGTGTCGAGCGCGATGCCCCGCACGACGCCCTGGTCGAACGCGTAGTAGGCCGTCCCGTCGCGGAGGTTGGCGGCGGTGAAGCCGTGGCCGCGCAGGGACGCGCTCGTGCTGAAGTGCTCGCGGACGACCTCGGCGCGCGACAGCATCCGGCGGTCCGGGTCCGGGGTGACCGGCCGGAACAGGCCGCCGCCGGACGCGCCGCGGGCGCGGCTCAGCCGCACCAGTTCGCGCCCGTTCCCGTCGGTGATCATGCGGGCGAGCCGCTGTGCCTGCGCGTCGTCGGCCGGGGCGCCGATCTTGATGCCGCCGGTGGCGAGCGCGGTGACCAGCGGGTTGATGGGCAGGTTGCCCTGGACCAGGCCGTCGTGGTTGCCGAACACCGCGTACCAGGGCGCCCGCAGGCCGGTCGCCCGGAAGGGGCGGCGGGCGGCGTCCATGAGGCCCGGGACGCGCGGGAACCCGTGCCGCGCCGTCGGCAGGTCGGCCTCGGCGCCGGGCGGCGGGCCCTCGGGGTGCCAGTAGGCGCGGTCGTAGGCGGCGAGGTCCATGACGCCCTCGTACCGGTTCGGGTCGCCGGAGTCGGGGCGGACGCGCCCGCCGTCGAGCAGGTCGATGATCCAGCGGATCTCGTTGTACTGGACGTTGTCGGCCGCGTCCCCGGTGTTGATGACGAACGCGAGGTCGAGGCCGGTCGCGGGGCCGCGCCCGACGGCGTTCATCGACCGGACCATGGCCTCGGCGATGTGCGTGGAGAGGATCTCCTGCGGGCGGTACGCGCCCTCGACTGGCAGGACGCTCAGGGCGTCCTTGAACCGGTCGACGAACTCGACGCGCGCCGGGGACTGCGCGTCGATCACGTGGACGTCGGTGAGGTGCCCGAAGGCGAGGACGCCGCGGCGGCGCGCGGCCCGGCCGGGCGACGCGGTGCCGCCGAGGTCGCGGCGCAGGACGTGCGGCTCCCCCGGGCCGGCGACGATCTTGCGGTAGCCGCCCGCGCCCGGGGCGCCGAGGAGGTAGGTGCGGTCGAGGGTCGTTCCGGCGACCGGACCGCGCAGGCGGGGCGCGGCGGCGGCGCGGGCCGGGAAGGCGGTGAGCCCGGTGGCGGCGATCCCCGCCCCCAGGGCTGCGCCCTGCAGGACGCGGCGGCGGCTGATCTCACGAGTCACGCTGTGGATCAGACCACACGGATACGAGTGACATCAAGCCCCGAGATGTCACATAGATGAACGAATCTCGGATCAGCCGCCGCCGGACCGGACGGACGGTCAGGCGCCGCGCAGGTGCCCGTCGCCCGTGACGACGTACTTCGTCGAGGTCAGCTCCTGCAGGCCCATCGGGCCGCGCGCGTGCAGCTTCTGCGTGGAGATGCCGATCTCCGCGCCGAAGCCGAACTCGCCGCCGTCGGTGAACCGGGTCGAGGCGTTCACCATCACGGCCGCCGAGTCGACGAGCGCGGTGAAGCGGCGCGCGGCGGCCTGCGACGTGGTCACGATCGCCTCCGTGTGGCCCGACCCGTACCGGCGGATGTGCGCGACGGCGTCGTCCAGGGAGCCGACGACGCGGGCGGCGATGTCGAGCGAGAGGTACTCGGCGTACCAGTCGTCCTCGGTCGCCTCGACGACGCCGTCACCGAGCGACCGGACGCGCTCGTCCCCGTGGACGGTGACGCCCTTCTCCTGGAGCGCAGCAAGCGCGCGCGGGACGAACTCGTCGGCGACGTCCGCGTGCACCAGGAACGTCTCCGCCGCGTTGCAGACGGACGGACGCTGCGTCTTCGAGTTCACGAGGATGTCCAGCGCCACGTCCAGGTCGGCGGCGGCGTCGACGTAGACCGAGCAGTTCCCCACCCCGGTCTCGATCACGGGGACGGTCGACTCCTCCACGACCGAGTTGATCAGCGACGCGCCGCCCCGCGGGATCAGCACGTCCACGAGCCCGCGCGCGCGCATCAGGTGCTTGACCGACTCACGGGACGTGCCGGGGACGAGCTGCACCGCGTCCTCCGGGACGTCCGTGCCCCGCAGCGCCTCCTGCATCACCGTCACCAGCACCGAGTTCGACTCGTACGCCGACGACGAGCCACGCAGCATCGCGACGTTCCCGCTCTTCAGGCACAGCGCGGCGGCGTCCACCGTGACGTTCGGACGGCCCTCGTAGATGATCCCGACGACGCCCAGCGGCACCCGGATCTGCCGCAGCTCCAGGCCGTTCGGCAGGACGTTCCCGCGCACCGTCTCCCCCACCGGGTCCGGCAGCGCCGCGACCTCCCGGACCGCCTCGGCGATCGCGGCGATCCGCTCCGCCGACAGGCTCAGCCGGTCGATCATGTACTCCGGGGTGCCGTTCTCCCGGGCCCGCGCGACGTCCGTCTCGTTCGCCTTGATGATCCGCGCGGCCCCGTCCACCAGCGCGTCCGCGATCGCGCGCAGCGCGGCGTCCTTCGCGGCGCGCGGCAGCGGCGCCAGCCCCGCGGCGGCGTCGCGGGCGGTCCGCGCCACCCGCAGGAACTCCTCGCGTTCCCGGTCCTGCTCGCTCATCCGACGTTCCTCTCCGGTCGAATTCCTGGGGTCAGCGGTCGGTCAGCACCACGAGATGGTCGCGGTGGATGATCTCGCGTTCGTACTCGGGGCCCAGCTCGCGCGCCAGCCAGCGGGTGGAGCGGCCCATCAGGTCGGGGATCTCCGACGCGTCGTAGTTCGCCAGGCCGCGCGCGACGACCCGGCCGTCCGCGCCGCACAGGTCGACCGGGTCGCCCGCCGCGAAGTCGCCCTCGACGCCCGTCACGCCCGCGGGGAGCAGCGACTTGCCCCGCTGGACGACCGCGTCGACGGCGCCCGGGTCGAGCACGATGCGGCCCTGCCCGGTCGTGGCGTGCGCCAGCCACAGGTGCCGGGTGGCGCGGCGGCGGTCGTCCGCCGGGTGGAACAGCGTGCCGACGGCGTCGCCCGCGACCGCCCGCGCGGCGGACGCGGCGTTCGTCAGCACCACCGGGATGCCCGCGATCCGGGCCGCCTCCACCTTGGTGACCATGCCGCCGGTGCCGACGCGTCCCGACCCGCCCAGCTTCACGCCGTCCAGGTCCGCCGGGGACCGGACGTCGGTGATGCGGCGGGCGCCCGGCTGCCGCGGGTCGCCCGTGTACAGGGCGTCCACGTCCGACAGCAGGACGAGCGCGTCCGCGCGGGTCAGGTGGGCGACGAGCGCCGCGAGCCGGTCGTTGTCGCCGAACCGGATCTCGTCGGTGGCGACCGTGTCGTTCTCGTTGACGATCGGCAGCACCCCGAGCGCGAGGAGCTGCGCGAGCGTCCGCTGCGCGTTGCGGTGGTGGGAGCGGCGCATCATGTCGTCGGCGGTCAGCAGCACCTGCCCGACCGTGACGCCGTACCGGGCGAACGACGACGTGTACCGGGCGAACAGCGCGCCCTGCCCGACGCTGGCCGCCGCCTGCTGCGTCGCGAGGTCGGACGGGCGCCGCGTCAGCCCGAGCGGGCCGAGCCCGGCCGCGATCGCCCCCGACGACACGAACACGATCTCCGCGCCCGCGTCGCGGCGGGCCGCCAGGACGTCCACGAGGGCGTCGATGCGGGCGGCGTCGATCGTCCCCTGCGGCGTGGTCAGCGACGACGAGCCCGCCTTGACCACGATCCGGCGGGCCTTCGCGATCTCCGCGCGTTCGGTCACGGACGTCCCTCCCCGGTCAGCGGCCGTCGAGCCGGCGGTCGGTGCCGCGCGGTCCCGCGGCGACCTCCCCGGCCGGGATGTCGGGCTCCCAGTCGAACACCACCGAGTCGTCCACGGTGCCGATCATGACGGTCGCGCCCGCCTCGGCGCCCGCCTCGCGCAGGGCGTCCTCGATGCCGAGCCGCGCGAGGCGGTCGGCGAGGTACCCGACGGCCTCCTCGTTCTGGAAGTCGGTCTGCCGCAGCCACCGGACGGGCTTCTCCCCGGTGATCAGGTAGGTGTTCTCGCCCATCGTCTTGACCTCGAACTCGGCTCCGCCGCCGACCGGCTCCGGCCGGATCACGATGCGGGTCGGCTCCGCCGGGGGCAGGCTCGCGCGGTGCTCCGCGACCATCGCGGCCAGCGCGAACGACAGCTCCCGCAGGCCCTCGTGGGTCGCCGCGGACACCTCGAACACGCGCAGCCCGCGCGCCTCGAACTCCGGACGGACGAGCTCGGCGAGGTCGCGCGCGTCCGGGACGTCCACCTTGTTCAGCACGACCAGGCGCGGACGATCGGACAGCGGCCGGTCGCCGAGGACGCGGTCGTACGCCTGCAGTTCGCGCTCGATGACCTCGAAGTCGCTGAGCGGGTCACGTCCGGGCTCGGGCGTCGCGCAGTCGAGGACGTGCGCGAGCGTCGACGAGCGCTCGATGTGCCGGAGGAACTCGAGGCCGAGGCCGCGGCCCTCGCTGGCGCCCTCGATCAGGCCCGGGACGTCGGCGACCGTGAACGTCGTGTCGCCCGCGCTGACCACCCCGAGGTTCGGGACGAGCGTGGTGAACGGGTAGTCGGCGATCTTCGGCTTCGCGGCGGACAGCGCGGCGATCAGCGACGACTTCCCGGCGCTCGGGAAGCCGACCAGCGCGACGTCGGCGACGCTCTTCAGCTCCAGCACGACGTCGCGTTCCTCGCCGGGCTCGCCGAGCAGCGCGAACCCCGGCGCCTTCCGCTTGGCGGTGGCCAGCGCCGCGTTCCCGAGGCCGCCGCGGCCGCCGCGCGCGATCACGAACCGGGTGCCCTCGCCGACCAGGTCGGCCAGCACCTCGTCGCCCTCCTTGACGACGGTGCCGTCGGGGACCGGCAGGACCACGTCGTCGCCGTTGGCGCCCGTCCGGTGCCCGCCCTGCCCCGGCCGGCCGTTGCCCGCCCGGCGGTGCGGGCGCCGGTGGTACTCCAGGAGGCTCGCGGCGTTCGTGTCGACGACGAGCACGACGTCGCCGCCGTTGCCGCCGTTCGCCCCGTCCGGTCCGCCGAGCGGCTTGAACTTCTCCCGGTGGATCGACGCGCAGCCGTTCCCGCCGCTGCCCGCCGCGACGTGCAGCACCACCCGGTCCACGAACTGGGCACCCGATCCCGCACCAGCGGCCACGGCGACTCTCCTTGCGCTCGGCCCCGCGAAGGGCTCTGAAAACAGCGCAAGGGACGGACCCGAACGGTCCGCCCCTTGCGAAAGACTCTTCCCGAAGCGGACTACTCCGCCGGCGGGACGACGCTGACCGCGTTGCGGCCGCGGTAGCGCCGGAACTCCACCGCACCCGCGACGAGCGCGAACAGCGTGTCGTCGCCGCCGCGGCCGACGCCGGGGCCGGGGTGGAAGTGGGTGCCGCGCTGCCGGACGATGATCTCGCCGGCGTTGACGACCTGGCCGCCGAACCGCTTCACGCCGAGGCGCTTGGCGTTGGAGTCGCGACCGTTACGGCTGGACGATGCGCCCTTCTTGTGTGCCATGTGACCGCTCTCCTTACTTTCCGGACTTGATACCGGTGATCTTGACCTCGGTGTACGGCTGGCGGTGACCCATCCGCCGCTTGTACCCGGTCTTGTTCCGGTAGTGCATGATGTTGATCTTCGGGCCCTTGACCGCGCCGAGGATCTCGGCGGTCACCTCGTAGCGCGCCAGGTCGGCCGAAGAGCTGACGACCTGGTCGCCGTCCACGACCAGCACGGCCGGGAACGTGACGGTCGAGCCCACCTCGCCGGCCAGCTTGTCGACGGTCAGCACGTCATCGACGGCGACCTTCTCCTGCCTGCCGCCTGCGCGGACAATCGCGTACACCGCGGAAACCTCTCGTCGTGCGCGTGCTTCTGGATCGAACCAGTCCCACGCGTGGCTGTACCAGCCCTCGGGTGAGGGCCTACCCCCGGCACGGGGCCGAAGGCGGCACGCCGGGCCGAAGCCGCGGCGCTCTCTGCTCGTTCCCCACCGGATCGGCGGGGGGTGCACCGGCCGATCCCCGGACGGGGGCCGCGGTGCGAGTTCGTGTCGGCGCGCGTCACCGCACACCGAAGTACGAGTGTACTGGACGCCCTGACCCGAACGCGAACGCGTGCGCGTGCACGTACCCGCGCGCGGGCCAGGACGTCCCGTCCGTCCGTCAGTCGTCGGCGCCGTCGGCGGCCTGGGCGGCGACGCGGGAGCGCCGGGTGCGGCGGCGCGGGGCCGCGGTGGCCTCGCCGTCGCCCTCCCCGCCCGCGGCGGCCTCGGCCGGCGCCGCCGGCTCGGCGGCCTCGGCCGCGTCCGGCGCGGCGCCGTTCGACAGCCCGTTCGACGAGCCGTTCGCCTGCACCGCGACCGGCTCGGCCTCGGCGGCGTCCAGCGTGCCGGGCGCGACGTCCGCGGCGGCCTCCGCGGCCTCGACCGCGGCCTGCGCGGGCTGCGCCTCGTCGGCGTCCGGCTCCGGCGGCGGCCCGGCCGGGCGCTTGGCCGGGCCCGACTTCTTCGGGCGCGTCCGCACCGGCTCGGCGACCGGCGCGGCCTCCTCCGCGGCGGGCGCGGCGGCCTCGGCCGGCTCGGCCTCCGCGGCCTTCGCCGCGCGGCCCCTCCGGCCCTTCGCGGGCTCCGCCTTCGCCGCCTCCTGCTTCGGCTCGCCCTTGGCGGCCTTCGCGTCCGGCTTCTCCGACTTCGCCAGCTTCTCCTCGACGGCCCGCTCGACCTCGCCCTTGCGCTTGCGGCGCCGTCCGCCCGTGTCCTTCTCGGCCTTCAGGTCGACGGGCGTCAGGTGGACGTGGATGCCGCGGCCGTTGCACGACTCGCACGTCTCCGAGAACGCCTCCAGCAGGCCCTGGCCGACGCGCTTGCGGGTCATCTGCACGAGGCCCAGCGAGGTGACCTCGGCGACCTGGTGCTTGGTACGGTCCCGCGACAGGCACTCGACCAGGCGGCGCAGCACCAGGTCGCGGTTGCTCTCCAGCACCATGTCGATGAAGTCGATCACGACGATGCCGCCGATGTCGCGCAGCCGGAGCTGGCGGACGATCTCCTCGGCCGCCTCCAGGTTGTTGCGGGTGACGGTCTCCTCGAGGTTGCCGCCCTGCCCGGTGAACTTCCCGGTGTTGACGTCGATGACCGTCATCGCCTCGGTGCGGTCGATCACCAGCGAGCCGCCGCTCGGCAGCCACACCTTGCGGTCCAGCGCCTTCGCGATCTGCTCGTCGATGCGGAACGCGCCCAGCACGTCCTGGTCGTCCGTCCAGCGCTCCACGCGGTCGGCGAGGTGCGGGGCGACGTACTCGACGTACTCCGACACCGTGTCCCACGCGCCCGCGCCGGACACGACGAGCTTGCTGAAGTCCTCGTTGAAGATGTCGCGGACGACGCGGATGGTCAGGTCCGGCTCGCCGTACAGCAGCGACGGCGCCGACGCGTTCTTGACCTTCTTCTGGATGCTGTCCCACTGGGCCGCCAGGCGCGACACGTCGCGCGCCAGCTCCTCCTCGGTGGCGCCCTCCGCCGCCGTCCGCACGATCACGCCCGCGTTGTCGGGCATGACCCGCTTCAGGATCTGCTTGAGGCGGCTGCGCTCCTTGTCGGGGAGCTTGCGGCTGATGCCGGTCATCGAGCCGTCCGGCACGTACACCAGGTAGCGGCCGGGCAGCGAGACCTGGCTGGTCAGCCGGGCGCCCTTGTGGCCGAGCGGGTCCTTGGTGACCTGCACCAGCACCGACTGGCCCGACTTCAGCGCCGACTCGATGCGGCGCGGCTGCCCCTCCAGCCCGGCGACGTCCCAGTTGACCTCGCCCGCGTACAGGACGGCGTTGCGGCCCTTGCCGATGTCGACGAACGCCGCCTCCATCGACGGCAGCACGTTCTGCACCTTGCCGAGGTACACGTTCCCGACGTACGACTGGTGCGTCGCGCGGTTCACGTAGTGCTCGACCAGGACGTCGTCCTCGAGGACCGCGATCTGCGTGCGCTCGCCCTCCTGGCGGACGACCATGACCCGCTCGACCGACTCGCGGCGCGCCAGGAACTCCGCCTCGGTGATCACCGGCGGGCGGCGGCGGCCCTGCTCGCGGCCCTCCCGGCGGCGCTGCTTCTTGGCCTCCAGGCGGGTGGACCCGCGCACGGACTGGACCTCGTCCTCGACTGCCCGCGCCTCGCGGACGTGCACGACGGTGTTCGGCGGGTCGTCGGCGACGCCCGTGCCGTCACCGTCGCCGCCCGACCGGCGCCTGCGGCGGCGCCGCCGGCGGCTCGTCCCGCCCTGGCCGGACTCGTCGTCGGCGTCCCCGGCGTCGGCCTCGGCCTCGGCCTCCTCGGGCTGCTCCTTGGCGTCCTTGGTCTTCGCGGCCTTGGTCTTCTCGGTCTTGGACCGGTCCTTGACCTTGTCGCCCTTGTCGCCCTTGTCGGCCTTGTCCGCCTTCTCGGTGCGGGCCTTGTCGGCGGGGGCCGGCTCCTCCTCGGCCTCCTCGGCGCCCTGGGCCTCGTCGTCGACGCCGTCCCTGCCGTTGCGGCCCCGGCCGCGGCCGCCGCGGCGGCGCCTGCGGCGGGACGGGCGGTCCTCGGAGTCGTCGTCGGCGCGGTCGTCGATCTCCTCGTCGGCCTCGCGCTCGGCCGTCTCGGCGGCGGCCTTGACCGCCTCCTCGCGGCGGGCGGCGTCCTCCGCCTTCGGCTGCGGCGGCTGGAACACCACCATCGGCGGCTGGAAGGTCACGCCGGGCACCGCGATGCCGCTCGCGGGCTCGGTCTCCGACACCTCGCCGGTGCCGGGCGCCGTCCCCGCCACCGGAACGGCGGGAACCTCCGGAACGGACGGGACGGCGGGCGGGACGGTCGGCGCGGGCGGCACCTCGGCGGACGCGGCGGGCGGCTCGGCGGGCGCGGCGCTCTCGGCCGGCGGCTCCGCGGTCTTCGCGGCGGCGGTGCGGCGGCGGGTGCGGGTCCGGGTCGCGGGGGCCTTCTCCTCCGCCTTCTCGTCCGTCTTCTCGTCCGCCTTCTTCGCGGACTCGCCCGCGAGTTCCGGGGACGTCTCGGCGCCGGTCGGCGGGACGGGCTCGGCGGTCTCCGCGGACCCGGCCGGCGCGGCTGCCTTCGTGCTCCTGCGGGCGCGGGTCCGGGTGGTCTTCTTCGGGGGCGCGGGCTCCTCGGCGGCGGCGGAGGCGGGCTCCGGCGCGGCCTGCGTCGCTTCCGCGGTCTCCTCCCCCGGCGCGCCTTCGGCCCGCGCGGCGTCCTCCCCCGGCGCGGCGTCGCCCTGCGGGGCGTCGCTCTGCGCGTCCTCGGCCTGGGCGCTCGCAGCCTGCGCGGCGTCCTCAGGCTGCGCGTCCTCGGGCTCAGCCGCCTCGGCGGCCGCCTCGTCGACGGCCTCGTCGGGCGTCTCGTCCTCGGACGCGGCGTCCGGTGCGGCGGGCGGGGCCGCGGGCTCCTCCTCGATCTCGGGCGGCGGACCGGCGGGACGGCTGGCGCGGCGGCGCGGGCGCGTCGTCACGCCCGACCCTCCGGTGCCGTTCGCCTCGGTCGCGGCGGTGTTCTCGTCATCGGTGCCTTCGGCCTGCGCCGAATCGGCTTCGTTCTCCAGCATGCGGGCAATCTCCCGTCAGGCTCCCGGGCGCGACAGCGCGTTCCGCCCTTCGGCGGATCGGTGCGGTGCGCCGCACGGGAACTCTCCGTCAGTCGGTGTCGCCACCGCCGTCGTCCGGCGGTGACGACGAAGTCGTCGGGGGCGCGCCCACCGTCCCTGCGGACCGGTTCCGTGTCACCACGGCTTCGGCCTCACTGGCGGGCGCCGGCGGCATCCGCGCTCGCGGGCTCCCCGGGCCGCGGCCGTTGCAGGCCGCCGGCCGCCGCGGCGTCGTCGCCGGACGGCGGGCCGATCTCCCGGTCGGGATCCAGGGGATCCCCGAGGCCACCGGTGGCCGCGTCCAGAGGCCCCTGCGCCAGCCTGGTCACCATTGGCGGCGACGGCGGCGCGAGGTCGGCGATCTGGCGCAGACCGGTGAGGATGTCGTCGGGTCGAACGGCGGGTGTGGAATGCCGAACAACCATTCGAAGTATCGCACAAGGGGCATCCGCCGCCTCCGCGGCGCGCCGGTCCGGCTCGTCGGCCTCCGCCTCGAGCACGCTGACCGCGGCGCGCACGTCGAACCGGCGCCGCCCCTTCTTGGTGAGGCGCTCGACCTCGATGACGTCGGCGTCGAGGAAGGCGGCCACGGCCGCGGCGGCGTCGCCCGGGGGCACGCCGTCCAGCCGGATCCGCCACCTGGACGCCTCGAGCCGATCGGCGAACGCGCCGGGCTTGGCCTGCGCGTCTCCGGCGCCGCCCGCACGCACCGGCACGACATCGACGATGTCGAGCCCGGGCGGCAGGGCCGCGTCGAGATCGGCCCGCACCCGCGCAGGGTCGCGGGTCTCGGTGAGCCCGATTTCGAGGTACTCGGCCTCACTGGCAACCCCGGTCGCCGCCGCACCCGCGTACGAGATCTTCGGGTGGGGGGTGAATCCGGCGCTGAACGCGACGGGGATCCCGGCGCGCCGTACGGCGCGTTCCACGGCCCGGGAGATGTCGCGATGGCTCGTGAAGCGCAGCCTGCCGCGCTTGGCATAACGGACGCGCAGGCGCTGGATCACGGGGGCCGGTGCCGGTCCCTCCGGCTTGGGTGCCAGGGCTCTCGTCCTTCCTACTCGTGCCGAGTGTGAAACGTCTCCCTATAGAGTACGGTGCCCCCGCCCCCGATGAGGACGCCCGGTCCGCGGACCGGGACGCGCCGGGCCGGCGAACGCCCCCGCCCCGGCGGCCCGAACGCCCGCCCCCATCGGCGTTCTCGCTGCCAGAGCACCCGGTCCCGACACCCCGCACCCGGCCGCCGCGACCGCGCGGCGAACCCCCGCCCGTCCCGCTGCGGAGCGTGGAAACGAGGCGGCGGCGGGGGCCGAGCCGTCAGGCCCGTCCCGCCGCCGCCTCGTGTCGCTCGGGGCCCGCCTCGTCAGACGACGGAGAGCGGGAGGAGCTTCTTGCCGGTGGGGCCGATCTGGATCTCGGTGCCCATGGTCGGGCAGACGCCGCAGTCGTAGCAGGGGGTCCAGCGGCAGTCGTCGACCTCGGTCTCGTCGACGGCGTCCTGCCAATCCTGCCAGAGCCACTCGCGGTCGAGGCCGGCGTCGAGGTGGTCCCAGGGCAGGACCTCGACCTCGTCGCGCTCGCGGAGGGTGTACCAGTCGAGGTCGACCGGCTCGTCGGCGAGGGCCCGCTCGGCGCAGGCCGTCCAGCGCTCGTAGGAGAAGTGCTCGCTCCAGCCGTCGAAGCGGCCGCCGTCCTCCCAGACGGCGCGGACGATCCGGCCGACGCGGCGGTCGCCGCGCGACAGCAGGCCCTCGATGACCGACGGCTGGCCGTCGTGGTAGCGCAGGCCGATCGCGCGCCCGTACTCCTTGTCGCCGCGCAGGGCGTCCTTGAGCGCGCGGAGGCGGGCGTCGACGGTCTCGTGGTCGCACTGCGCGGCCCACTGGAACGGCGTGTGCGGCTTCGGCACGAACCCTCCGATGGAGACCGTGCAGCGGATGTCCTTGCGGCCGGTCGCCGCGCGGCCGGCCGCGATGACGCGCTTCGCCATGTCGGCGATCGCGAGGACGTCCTCGTCCTCCTCGGTGGGCAGGCCGCACATGAAGTAGAGCTTGACCTGCCGCCAGCCGTTCTCGTACGCGGTGGTGACGGTGCGAATCAGGTCGTCCTCGGTGACCATCTTGTTGATCACCTTGCGCATGCGCTCCGAGCCGCCCTCGGGCGCGAACGTGAGGCCGGAGCGGCGGCCGCCGCGGGAGAACTCGTTCGCGAGCGTGATGTTGAAGGCGTCCACGCGGGTGGACGGGAGCGACAGCGAGGTGTTCGTGCCCTCGTAGCGGTCGGCGAGGCCCTTGGCGACGTCGCCGATCTCGCTGTGGTCGGCGCTGGAGAGGCTGAGGAGGCCGACCTCCTGGAAGCCCGACTCCTTGAGGCCGCTCTCGACCATCGCGCCGATGGTGGTGATCGACCGCTCCCGGACGGGACGGGTGATCATGCCGGCCTGGCAGAACCGGCAGCCGCGGGTGCAGCCGCGGAAGATCTCGACGCTGTACCGCTCGTGCACGGTCTCGGCGAGGGGCACGAGGGGCTTCTTCGGGTACGGCCACTGGTCGAGGTCCATGACCGTGTGCTTCTCGACCCGCCACGGGACGCCCGGACGGTTCGGCGCGACCCGCTTGATGCGGCCGTCGGGCAGGTAGTCGACGTCGTAGAAGCGCGGGACGTACACGCCGCCGGACGCCGCGAGCCGCATCAGCAGCTCGTCGCGCCCGCCCGGCCGGCCCTCGGCCTTCCACTCCCGGACGACCTCGGTGATCGCGAGGACGATCTCCTCGCCGTCGCCGAGGACGGCCGCGTCGACGAAGTCGGCGATCGGCTCGGGGTTGAACGCGGCGTGGCCGCCCGCGATGACGATCGGGTGCTCGCCGGTGCGGTCGGCGGCGTCCAGCGGGATGCCCGCGAGGTCGAGGGCCGTCAGCAGGTTGGTGTAGCCGAGTTCGGTGGAGAACGACACGCCGAACAGGTCGAACGCCCCGACGGGACGGTGGGCGTCCACGGTGAACTGCGGGATGCCGTGCTCCCGCATGACGGCCTCCATGTCCGGGAAGACCGCGTACGTGCGCTCGGCGAGGACGCCCTCGCGCTCGTTGAGGATCTCGTAGAGGATCTGCACGCCCTGGTTCGGGAGCCCGACCTCGTAGGCGTCCGGGTACATGAGCGCCCACCGGACTTCGGCGTCGTCCCAGTCCTTGACCTGCGAGTTCAGCTCACCGCCGACGTACTGAATCGGCTTCTGCACGCCCGGGAGCAGGGGCTCCAGCCGCGGGAAGAGCGATTCGATGGGCATGACGGCGTCCTCCGTGCAGTGGACAGGGAATGGACGGACCAGCCTACCGATCCGGCGCGGCCGGTCGAACCGTTCAGTCGAACGGCCTGCGGCGCAGATGGACGGCCTGGAGCAGCCCGAAGCCGATCATGTTCGCGAACGTCGCGGAACCGCCGTAGGACACGAACGGCAGCGGCAGCCCGGTGATCGGCATCAGGCCGACCGTCATGCCGATGTTCTGGAACGCCTGGTAGCCGAACCAGCAGACGACGCCGGTGGCGACGAGCGTCCCGAACAGGTCGGCGGCCTGGGTCGCGATGCGCAGGCCCCGCCACAGGACGACGCCGATCAGCAGCACGATCGCCGCGCCCCCGATGAAGCCGAGCTCCTCCCCCGCGACCGTGAAGATGAAGTCGGTCTGCTGCTCGGGGACGAAGTTGCCGCTGGTCTGCTCGCCCTGGAAGAGGCCCTGGCCGTCCCAGCCGCCGGACCCGACGGCGATGCGCGACTGGCGGGCGTTGTAGCCGGCGCCGCGCGGGTCGGCGTCGGGGTCGAGGAACGCCGTGAACCGGTCGATCTGGTAGTCCTCCAGCAGCCCGAAGAACCACACGGAGAAGATCGCGAACGCGGCGCCGCCGACCAGCCCGAAGATCCACCGCTTGCGCGTCCCGGAGATCACCAGCATGCCGAACACGACCGCGATGAACACCAGCGTGGTGCCGAGGTCGGGCTGCATCAGGATCAGCGCGGCCGGGACGCCCGCCAGGACGAGCGCGAACAGGATGTCGCGGGTGCCCGGGCCGATCTCGCCGTCCCGGGGCTCGCCGAGGATCATCGCGAGCAGCACGACGAGACCGACCTTCGCGAACTCCGACGGCTGCATCTGGAACCCGCCGCCGATGACGATCCACGAGTGCGACCCGTTGATCGTCGCGCCGAGCGGCGTCAGGACGGCGACGAGGCCCGCGCAGGCCAGGCCGTACAGGATCGGGACGTACGCGCGCAGCAGCCGGTAGTCCAGCAGGGACACGACGGCGCCGAGGGCGAAGCCGATCAGCATGTTGAGCGCGTGCCGCTTGACGAAGCCGTTCGGGTCCTGGCCCTGCTCGACCAGCGAGTGGAACGTCGCGGAGCGGACCAGGAGCGCGCCGATCACCGAGAGGGCAAGCACCGACACGCACAGCGGCCAGTCGAGCCCGCGCAGCGCGGCGAGGCGGCCGCGCCACCGCGGGCGCGTCGCGTACCCCTCGACCGTCCCGGCCTTGGACCCGGTGATCACGGCGCCGCGCCCTGGGCCGCCGGCATCCGCGGCACCTCCGTGGGGAGGCGGCCGTCGTCGAGGATGGGCTCGCGGTCCTTCGTCCCGTACATCGCCTCCCAGATATTGCGGACGATCACGCCGGACGTGGAGGCGCCGAAACCGCCCTGCGAGACCATCGCGACGACGGCGTACCGCGGGTCCTTCGTCGGGCCGAACGAGGCGAACCAGGACATGTCCTCCTGGCCCCAGCGCTCCGCCGTCCCGGTCTTGCCGCCGACGGGGACGCGCTTGAGGTCGAACCCGTTGAACGCCCCGGCGGCCGTTCCCTCCTTCGGGACGTCCGCGAGCGCGTCCCGCATGTACGCGAGGACCTTGTCGTCCACGGGCAGCTCCGTCGGCTCCGGCGCGTCGATCTTCCGGACGACCGAGCCGTCCGGCCGGACGACCGCGACGCCGATGCGCGGCGTGTGCATCTTCCCGCCGTTGGCGAGCGCGGCGTACGCGCGGACGAGCTGCAGCGGGGTCACCATCACGTTGCCCTGCCCGATCGACAGGTTCGCGGCGTCGCCCGCCCGCCACACCATGCCCTCGGCGCAGTTCTCGTGCGCCACCTGCTTGAGGTACGCGGCGCGGGCCGGGTCGGTCTTGGCGACGTTCGGGTAGCCGGTCTTGGCGTGCTTGCAGCTCGCGTCCTTGGTGGCCTCCCAGTACTCGCGCTTCCACTTCGCGTCGGGGATGCGGCCCTCGCTCTCGGCGGGCAGGTCGACGCCGGTGCGGGAGCCGAACCCGAAGTCGCGGGCCGTCTCCACCATCGGGTTCTTCGCGTCGAGCGGCGCGTTCTTGCCGCCGTTGCGAATCCACATCTCGTGGGCGAACTTGTAGAAGATCGTGTCGCAGGACTTCACGAGCGCGGTGTGCAGGTTCATCGTGCCGAGGTTGGCGCCCTGGAAGTTGTTGAACGCGCGGCTGCCGACCATGTACGACCCGGGGCAGTTGTAGGTGCCGTGCAGGTCGTAGCCGGCGCGGATCGCGGCGGCGACGGACGACACCTTGAAGGTCGACCCGGGCGGGCCCATGCCCTGCGTGACGCGGGAGATCAGCGGATTGTTGCTCTTCTCACCGAGGAGGGCGTCGTACTTCTTCTGGGTGATCCCGCCCGTCCAGACGCTCGGGTCGTACGACGGGTAGCTCGCCGTCGCGATCAGCCGCCCGGTCTGGACGTCCATGACCACGGCGGCGCCCGAGTCGGCGGGGCTGCCGTTGCGGCGCGCGGCGTCGATGCCCTCCTTCAGCGCCTTCTCCGCGGCGCCCTGCACCTCGGCGTCGATGCTGGTGACGAGGTGGTAGCCGGGCTTCGGCGGCTGCTCCTCGGCGATGCCGGTGACGCGGCCCTGGCTGTCGACGAGCACCCGGCGGTACCCGGCCTCGCCGCGCAGCGCCTCGTCGTACTCGGCCTCCAGCCCGGCGCGGCCGACGAGGTCGACGGCGCTGTACCCGGTGACCTTGATGCCCTCGCGCTCGGCCATCTCCTCCTCGGTGATCGGCTGGAGGTAGCCGAGGGTCTGGACGGCGGTCGCGCCGTGCGGCGCCGGGTACACCCGGTTCGGCTGGATCTGCGCGGTGACGCCGGGGAAGTCCTCCTTGCGTTCCATGATCTGCAGCGCGGCCCGCGGATCGGTGTCGTCCTGGACGGGGATCGGCTGGTACGGCGAGCCGGGCCAGCAGGGCCGCTCCACGGTCGGGCTGCACAGTCGGATCTTCTGCTGGATGTCGTCGTAGCCGAGGCCGAGGACCTTCCCGAGCCGCCGCAGGACCGCCTCGCCGCCGTCCTCCTGCCGGGCGAGCGCCGTCCGGTCGACCGACACGACGAGCGAGCTCTGGTTGCGCGCGAGGGGCCGGCCCCGGTCGTCCAGGATCATGCCGCGCACGGCCGGGACGACGATGTCGCGGGTGCGGTTCTGCGCGGCGATCGACGCGTACCGCTCGCCGTCCAGGACCTGCAGGGTCCACAGGCGGCCGAGCAGGACGAGCAGCAGCGCCCCGACGAGCACGTACAGCACGACGAGCCGGAAGTGGGTCCGCGGGTTCACAGGTTCCCGCTCCGTCCGGACATCGCACGGTAGCGGGCGGCGGGCACCGAGAACCGGTCGCCGCGGGTGCCGCGGGCGCCGCGCTCGCCTCGCTCGTACCGGCGGGTGGCCCGCAGCACCGCCCACACCACGAACGGGCTGGCGATCACGGTGTACAGGACCTGCAGCGGGACGACGCCGGACACGGTGGCCCAGTCGGCGCGCGGGTCGCCGAGCAGCATGCCCGTCGCGCCGTACAGGACGATCCCGGCGAGGGCGCCCCCGGCGACGCCGAGGAACGGCACGGCGGACTGGCGGTCGACGCCCTCGGAGGCGATGCCGCACAGGTAGCCGATGAGGCAGTAGACGAGCGCGTAGCGCCCGATGGTGTGGTCGGCGGGCGGGACGATGTCGGCGGCCAGGCCCGCGCAGAAACCGGTGATCATGCCGGTACCGGAGCCGGCGACGAGCGCCAGCGCGACCACGGTGAGCAGCACCAGGTCGGGCTGGACGCCGCCGGGCAGCGGCAGCCGGTTCGCCACCGACACCTGCAGGATCAGCGCGACCGCGGCGACCAGCGCGGTGACCAGGTTCCGGCCGGCCGGCGACTGGTCCGGTGGGTTCAGCACGTCACTCTCCCGTGCTCGATTGCGGGGACGGGCTCCGCTCGCCGCTCGGCCGCGCCTCGGTCCCGCCGTCGGACGACGCGCCGGGGCTCGGTGATCCGCTCGGCCGCGGCGTCCGCGACGGCGTGGGGGTGGGCGTGGGGGTCGGTTTGGGTTTGGGCGGCAGCACCGAGTCGCGCGGGTCCGTCTTGGGCGGCGCGACGACGACGGCGACGACGTCCAGGGCGCTGTACCGGACGAACGGGCGGACGTGGGCGGTGCGGGTGAGCCCGCCGGTGCCCTGCTCGACGCGTTCGACGACGCCGATCGGGACGCCCGGCACGTACGGGCGCTGGCCCTGCGAGCCGAACGTGACGATGCGCTGCCCGACCTTGATCGGCGCGCCCGCGTTGAGCAGCTGGAACCGCAGCGGGCTCTCGTCGGCGTCGCGGCCGTGCCGGCCGCGGCCCTGCAGGATGCCGATCTCCTTGGACTCCTCGAGCCGCGCGCCGACCGACGACGTCTGGTCGGTGGCGAGCAGGACGGTCGCGGTGGCGGGGCCGACGCGGGTGACGCGCCCGACGAGGCCCTGCGCGCTCATCACCGTCATGTCGGGCTTGATGCCGCTGCGGCTGCCGACGTCGATGGTGACGGTGTCCTCGTAGCCGTGGCCGGCGGAGATCACCCGCGCGGCGACGATCTCGTAGCCGCCCATCCCGGCGGTGCCGAGCAGCCGCCGGAGCTGCTCGGCGTGGTCCTTGTCGAGCTGCGCCGAGCGGAGCTGCTCGCGGAGCCGCTGGTTCTGCCGCGCGAGCCGTTCGGCGCGGCGGCGCTGCCCGGGCGCGTCGGTGATCGCGTCGAAGGTGTTGCCGATCGGCCGGACGATCGCGGCGGACGCGTGCTCGACCGGGCCGAACACCGTCGCGCCGAGTCCGCGCAGGCCGCGCAGCGGGGAGTCGTCCCCACCGCGGTGGTCAATGGTGATCATCGTGAGCGCCGCGACGAGCAGCACGCCGAGGATCACGCGGGTGCGCCGGGTGTCCCTCACCCACCGACCTCCCCGTTTCTAGTGGAGCCGCCTAGTGGTGCCGCGAGGCGCTCAGTGACGGGGTTCGGGGACGAGGACCTGGCGGAGGGACTCGAAGTCCTCCACGCACTTGCCGGTGCCGAGCGCCACCGAGTCGAGCGGGTTGTCCACGAGGTGGATCGGCATGCCGGTCTCCTCGCGGAGCCGCTCGTCCAGGTTCTTCAGTAGCGCACCACCGCCGGTGAGCGCGATACCACGGTCCATGATGTCCCCCGAAAGCTCGGGCGGGCATTTGTCGAGCGTGGTCTTCACCGCGTCAACGATGCTGTTGACCGGCTCCTCGATGGCCCGCCGCACCTCCTCAGCGGAGATCACGACGGTCTTCGGCAGCCCGCTGACCAGGTCGCGGCCGCGGATCTCGGCGTGCGGCTCCTCGTCGCCGCCGGGATAGGCCGAACCGATGGCCATCTTGATCTCCTCGGCCGTCCGTTCCCCGAGCATGAGGGAGTATTCCTTCTTCGAGAAGGCGATGATGGCCTGGTCGAGCTCGTCGCCGCCGACGCGGACCGACTGGCTCGTGACGATCCCGCCGAGGGAGATGATGGCGACCTCGGTGGTGCCGCCCCCTATGTCGACGACCATGTTGCCGGTCGGCTCGTAGACGGGCAGCCCGGAGCCGATGGCGGCGGCCATGGGCTCCTCGATGATGTAGACGCGGCGGGCGCCGGCCTGGTAGCCGGCCTCCTTCACGGCGCGCTGCTCCACGCCGGTGATCCCGCTCGGGACGGCCACCACGATCCGCGGCTTGGCGAAGTGCCGGCGCTTGTGGACCTTCTGGATGAAGTAGCGGAGCATCCGCTCGGTGACGTCGAAATCGGCGATGACGCCGTCCTTGAGCGGGCGGACGGCGACGATGTTGCCGGGCGTGCGGCCGATCATCCGCTTCGCCTCGATGCCCACGGCCACGATCTTCCCCGTGTTGGTGTTGATCGCGACGACGGACGGTTCGTTGAGGACGATGCCACGCCCGCGCACGTAGACCAGCGTGTTGGCGGTGCCCAGATCGACCGCCATGTCACGGCCGAGAAACGACAGCTTGTTACCCATGAAAAAGGGAGCCCTTCACGATTGTCGGGCGTTCATAGCGGCGTGTCCATCGTAACGCGAGAGTGGCTGTCAGGGCAGGTACCCCGCGACCGCGAGTCACCGAAAAAACGGGTGCTGACCAGGCTTATTTTAGTTAAAGATACGCGGGCCGGAGGTTTCCGGCCCGCGCGTCGTCGGTCGTCGTCAGCCCAGTTCCGGGAAGAACAGCTTGATCTCCCGGTCGGCCGAGTAGGTCGAGTCGGAGCCGTGCACGATGTTCTCGCCGATCTCCAGGGCGAAGTCGCCGCGGATGGTGCCGGGGGCGGCGCTCACCGGGTCGGTGGCGCCGGCCAGCGACCGGAACGCCTCGATCGCGCGGGGGCCCTCGACGACCATCGCGACCAGCGGTCCGCCGGTGATGAACTCGACCAGCTCACCGAAGAACGGCTTGCTCGCGTGCTCCTCGTAGTGGGCCTCGGCCGTCTCGCGGGCGAGGGTGCGCAGTTCCAGCGCGACGAGCTTCAGGCCCTTGCGCTCGATCCGCGAGACGACCTCGCCGACCACGCCGCGGCGGACGCCGTCGGGCTTGACCAGGACAAGAGTGCGCTCGGACACGAGTGAATCTCCTCAGGAAGGTTGGGATATGCGCGCGAATCCTACCGGGCCGCCGGAGCCCGGGAGGCGTTCGCCGCGCTCCGCCTCCCCGGCGGCCGCCCCGCCGCCCGGGCCGCGACGGGGGCGCCGCGCGCGGCGCGGGCGGCCAGCGCGGCGGCGACGACGCCCGCCGCGGCGGCCGCGAGCAGCCACGTGCGCTGCCCCTGGACGAGCCCGGCGAGCCGCTGCGCGTCCGTCTCGGGGCGGATCCGGGCCAGCGACGCCGCCTGCAGCGACAGCGCGGCGAGCTGCCCGGCGAGCACCGCCGGGAAGCACAGCGACAGCCCGAACAGCGCGGCGCCGGGGCCCGCGTCCCGCAGTGACGCGGCCAGCGCCAGCCCGGCCCCCGCGCCGAGCGGGACGAGCAGCAGCGGCGGCGCCCAGGGCGCGCCCGTCCCGAGCAGGACGGCGCCGAGCGGAAGCGCGGCCGCCATCAGGACGAGCCCGGCGAGGACGGCGCCGCGCGCCGGGGCGCGCGTGGACAGCGCCGCCGCGGCGAGCGCGGCCGCGGCCCCCGCGGCGAACGGCGCCGGGGACGGGGCGCCCGCGCCTCCCCCGGCGTGCGACTGGGCGGCGGCGATCCCGGCGAGCGGGCCCGCCGCCGGCTGGACGAGCAGCCCGGCGGCGACCATCGCGATCGCGCAGCCGAACGGGCTGCCGGTCGCCGCGTCCCGGGTGCCGGCGAGCGCGAGGCCGAGCAGCGCCGCGACCGCGATCCCGGCGACGACGAGCCGCGCCCCGGGCGACCAGCCGTGCGCGGCGACGACCGCCAGCAGCGCGAACGCGGCGCACGGCGCGAACGGCAGGAGCAGCCCGCCGCGCTCGGCCTGGCGGGGCGGCGGCAGCGGCGACGGGACGCGCCCGGCCGCGACCCGGTGGGCGAGGACGGCGGCGAGCGCGGCGGCGGCGGGCCACGTCCAGGGCGCGAGGGCCGCGCGCCAGTCGCGTCCGGTCCCGGCGGGGGCGTCGCCCGGCGGCTGCGGGACGGCGTCCAGCACGAGCGGCGTCGCGAGCAGCAGCGCGGCCGCGAGCAGCCCCGCCCACGCCGCCGCCAGGGCGCGGCCGCCCCGCTCCCAGACGAGGACGAGCGCCGCCGGGAGCGCGATGCCCGCCCCGGCGCCCTGCAGGGCGCGGACCGTCCCGGCGAGCGCCACCGAGTCGACCGCCCGGGTCGCGCCGAGGGCCGCCAGGAGCGTCAGCAGGCCCGCCGCGAGCACCGTCCAGGCGGGCAGGCGGCGGGCGGCGAGCGCCGCGAGCGGCACTGTGAGCACCAGCGCGGGCAGCGCGAGCCCGGTGGCGCGCAGCAGGCCCGCGACGTGCGCGGCGTGCCCGCCGTCGAGCCCGAGGGCGTCCGCGGCGTCCGGGACGACCCCGGCGGTGGCGTCGGGCACCGCCAGCGCGCACGCGGCGATCGCGGCCGCGACGACCACGAGCGCCCCGACCGTCCCGCCCCGCTCCCGAGACCGCGACGGACCAGGCGGGGCGGGCGAAGCGGGCGGAACGCCCGCCGCCGCGCGCGCGTGGAGGGTGTGCTCGCGGGGGGCGCCCTCCCCGAAGGCGTCCTCGTGGAGCGCCTGCTCGCGGAGAAAGTGCTCGCGGAGGGCGAGGTCGAAGACGGAGGGGTCGGGATCCGTGCGGTTGGGGTCTGGGCCAGTCAGGTCTGGGCCGGTCGCGTCGACGCCGCTGGCGCCGGTCGAGCCGAGTCCGGTCGAGTCGGCGCCCGTCGAGTCGGCGCCGCTCAAGCCCGGGCCGCTCGGATCGGCGCCGGTCGGGGCTGGGCCGGTCGGGTCGGTGTGGTTCGGGTCGGCGGGGGTGGAATCTGCGGGCAGGGACACGCCTCCTCCTCGGAGTCGTCATCCGCCGCGCGTGATTTCCCGAAAGAGAAAGATGTCGGAATTGGGAGCGGAGTGGTCGGGGAATTCGGCGGAATGGAACGATGCCGTGCCCGATGAATTTAGCGCGCCGCGGCGTCCTGCGCCTTGCGTCCCATCCAAATCGCCGTGGCCCACAGGGCACCGAAAATGGCGCCGAGCGCGAACATCGCGGGGACCATGAACCCGGTCGCGATGATGACGACCTGCAGAACGCCGCCCACCGTGACCGCCCACGGGAAGCGCAGCATCCCCGTCAGGACCAGGCAGATCACCGCGAGACCGCCGCACACCCACGCGGCGGTGGCGCCCGGCACGTCCATCACGGTGACCGCGACGGGCGCGGCGAGGCCGATGATCAGCGCCTCACAGGTCAGCACCGCGGACAGCAAACTCCGCACCGGATTTTTCGGCCGTCCGGAACTCTGTCGCGTTTCGCCCGAAACTTCGTCGGCCATGGTGCTCAACGCCCCTCCTCCACGCGCAGCAGCGTCCTCGCGTCGCCGGCGGTCACCACCGAACCGGTGATGAGCACCCCGGCGCCCCGGTACTCCCCGGTCTCCTCGGCCAGCCCGATCGCCCGGTCGATGGCGTCGTCCAGCCGCTCCGCGACGTGCACCCGGTCGGACCCGAACACGCTCTCGGCCTCGTCGGCCAGCTCCTCGGGCGGCAGCGACCGCGGCGACGAGTTCCGGGTGACGACCAGCTCCGCCAGGACCGGCTCCAGCTGGTCCAGGACGCCCGGGATGTCCTTGTCCTCGGCGATCGCGAGGATCCCGACCAACCGGGTGAACCCGAACGCCTCGGTGATCGTCTGAACGGTCGCCGCCATCCCCGCCGGGTTGTGCGCGGAGTCCAGCAGCACCGTCGGGCCGGTCCGGGCGACCTCCAGCCGCCCCGGCGACGCGGACTTCGCGAACCCGCTGCGGACCAGCGCCGGGTCGAGCTGGCCGATGTCCCCGCCGGTGTACGTCTCGCCCGGCGCGATCCGGGTGGCCGCCTCCAGGTTCGGCTCGCCCCGCGTGGGCGCGCCGCTCGCGAACGCCTCCACCGCCGCCAGCGCCACCGCGGCGTTGCTCGCCTGGTGCTCGCCGAACAGCGGCAGGAAGATCTCGTCGTAGACGCCGTGCAGGCCCTGGATCCGCAGCTGCTGGCCGCCGACGGCGATGTCCCGGCTCAGCACGCCGAACTCGATGCCCTCGCGGGCCGCCGTGGCGCCCGTCTCGGCGACCCGGCGCAGCAGCACCTCCGCGGCCTCCACCGGCTGCTGCGCGACCACCGCGATCGCGCCCGGCTTGACGATCCCGGCCTTCTCCCCCGCGATCTCCTCCAGCGTGTCGCCGAGGTACCGGGTGTGGTCGAGCCCGACCGGCGTGAGCACGGCGACCGTCCCGTCCGCGACGTTCGTCGCGTCCCAGCGTCCGCCCATCCCCACCTCGACGACCGCGACGTCGACCGGCGCGTCCGCGAACGCCGCGAACGCCATCGCCGTGAGGACCTCGAAGAACGACAGCCGCACCCCGTGCTTCTCGTCGATCATCCCGACGTACGGCAGGACGTCCCGCAGCACCTCGACGAACCGCTCCTCGGAGATCGGCTCGCCGTCGATCGCGATCCGCTCCCGCAGCGTGCTCAGCTCGGGGCTGGTGTACAGCCCGGTGCGCAGCCCGCGCTCGCGCAGCAGCGACTCGACGAGCCGCGCGGTGCTGGACTTGCCGTTCGTCCCGGCGATGTGGATCACCGGGTACGCGCGCTGCGGTTCGCCGAGGACGTCCACCAGGTCGCGGACGCGGTCGAGCGTGGGGTCGATGTCCCACTCGACGCCGCGGCTCCGGATCTCCCGTACGGCGTCCCGGTAGTCGAGCGGCTCGGCTGGCTGGCTCACGATGCTCCTGGCGATGACGGACGGCATGACGGACGGGGATGTTCCGAGCCTATCCGCAGCCCGCCGCACTCCCGCCCCGCCCCGCCCCATCCCGTGCCGCCCGCCCGGACCGGCGTCCGCGGCCTTCCGAGGGGCGGACGCCCGCATGCCCGGTCGGCTCGCGGATGATGGGGGCATGGACGCGGACGCGGTGTTCTTCCGGGAGTGGGAGGCGCGGGCCCCCGGCGAGCGGCGGAGCCTGCGGCGGGCCCGGGCGCTGGCGGACGCGCTGGGCGTCCTGCCGCCGGACGCGCCGGTGCTCACGGTGGTCGGGTCGAAGGGGAAGGGCACGGCGGCGGTCTACGCATCGGCGTACCTGGCGGCGGCCGGCCTGCGGGTGGTCACCGTGACGAGCCCGGGCCTGCGGACGAACCGGGACCGGATCCGCGTGGACGGGCGCGCGGTCACCGCCGCGGAACTCGGCGCGCTGGCCGAGGAGCTTGACCGCCGCATGGCCGGGCTGCCCGCACGGTCGGACGGCTACCTGTCGCCCTCCGGGCTGTTCATGCTCGCCGGGCTGGTCCGGGCGCGCGGCGCGAGCGCGGACGCGATCGTCCTCGAGGCCGGGATGGGCGGGCGGTCGGACGAGGTGAGCCTCGTGCGCGCGGACGTCGCGGCGATCACGCCCGTGTTCCTCGAGCACGCGGGCGTCCTCGGGGACACCCCGGCGGAGATCGCGCGGGAGAAGCGGGGCGTCGCGGGACCCGGGACGCGGCTGGTGTCGGCGCCGCAGTCGGCCGAGGTGACCGCCGCGCTCGCGCCCGTCGAGGTGATCCGCCCGGACGATCCCGCGTTCCTGGACGTCCTGCCGTCCGGGCTCGGGCGGACGAGCGCCGAGCTGGGGATCGTCGCGGCCCGGCGGCTGCTCGGGCGCGACGCGCCGCCCGAGCGCGCGCGGGAGGTGCTCGCGTCGGTCGTCCTGCCGGGCCGGCTGTCGGCGCATCCCGTGCCGGGCTCGGACGCGGAGGTGCTCGTCGACTCCGCCATCGACCGGACGGGCGTCCGGGCGGCGCTCGCGGCGGCCCGCCGGCGGTGGGGCGGCGTCGACCACGTGCTGGTGTGCCTGCCCGACCACAAGGACCTCGACGGCGCCGTGGCGGCCCTCGACGGGCTCGCGGTGACGTTCGTCCGGCTGCCGCTGCCGCACCTGCGGTTCACCCGGCCGCTCCCGCCCGGCTGGCGGACCGCCGAGGCCGCGGCGGTGACGCCCGCGGCGATCGCCGCGCTCGGGCGGCGCGTGCTCGCGCTCGGCACCGTCTACTTCACGGGGCTGGTCCTCGACGTCGTGGACGCCGACACCGAGCGGCTGTTCGTCAGCGCGCGCGCTCGACGTCCGCCCGGATCCGGAGCATGAGCGCGTCCATCATCGCGTAGCGGGGCTGCTGCGAGGCGACGTTGGACGCGACGACGCCGTAGGAGTCGCCCGTCGCCCAGGCGCAGTAGGTGTGGACGTCGGTCAGCACGGCGAACGTCCCGCAGACGGCCTTGCCGCCCGCCTCGCCCGGGTTGGCGTTCTGCCCGCCGATGTACGTCGTCGGGCGGATCTTCTGCAGGAACGCCGCGGGATCCTCCACCCGGCCCGTCCCGCCCACGAACAGGACGTCGAACACCCCGTCCGGGCCCTCGGTGTAGACGGCGGCGCCCTTCTCGGCGGCCGGCACCCCGCCCGCCTCGACGCCGCCCATCACGAACGGGTACGCGACGGCGACCTGCGCCGGCAGCGTCTCGCGGCGCAGGCCGCCCGCGGTGGCCCCGGCGACGATCGTCCGCGTCGACTCGAACGCTTTGGCCCTCTGCGCGCGCCCCCCGGACGTCTCCCCGGTCGCGTCGCCGGACCGCAGCAGCAGCACGCCCGCCACCAGGATCACGAGCAGGACGGCTCCCGCGCCCGCGCCCAGCAGCATCCCCGAGCCCCGGCGCGCGGGGACGTCCGGGACGGGCGGGAGCGGCCCGGTGCCGTTCGGCATGCGGTGCGGGCCCGTGCCGTTCGGCATGCGGTGGGGGCCGGTGCCGTTGGGCATGCGGTGCGGGCCCGTCCCGTCGGGCTGGACCGGCAGCGGGCCCGACCCGTCGGACGGCAGGCGCTGCGGGCCGCTCGGGTCGGCGACCCGCTGCGGGCCCGTCCCCCCGCGCGGTTCGGCCGACCACCACGGCACCGAGTCGCCCCACGGTGTCGGCGCGACCGTGAACTCGCCCGTCCCGTCCCCCGGCGGCACGCGCGCGGCGTCGCCGGGCGCCGCGTCGTCGGCGCGGCGGCCCGGCGGGTCGGTCCGAGGACGTGAGTCGGCCATTGCACTCCCGGGGGGTTCTCGAGGCGACCGGAATGCCCGCGATCATGGGGATGGTAACCCTCTGCGGGCGGCGTGGCACGGTGAACGGCCCGGCCGGCGCCCCCGGACGGGACGCCGGCGCGGCGGCGGGCTCGGGTCAGCCCGCGGGCAGGGCGGCGAGCTGGGTCTCCAGGCGCGCGATGTCGGCCTCGGCCTGCGCGAGCCGCTCGCGGTTCTTCGCGACGACGGCCTCGGGGGCCTTCGCCATGAACGCCTCGTTTCCGAGCTTCTTGTTCGCCTGGTCGACCTCCTTGCGGGCGGCGGCCAGGTCCTTCTCGAGGCGCTTGCGCTCCGCGGCGACGTCGATGGCCCCGGCCGTGTCCAGCCGGACCGTGACGCCCTCCACCGGCAGCGACGCGGTGGCGGAGAACCCGTCGCCCGGCGCGGTCAGGCGCAGCAGGGAGCGGACGCCCTCCTCGTGCGCGGCCAGCGCGGACCCGTTCCACTCGAGGGCGGCGGCGACCTTCTGGCCCGGCTTGAGGCCCTGGTCGGCGCGGAACCGGCGGACCTCGGTGACGAGCCGCTGCAGCGACTCCACCAGCCCCTCGGCGTCCCGGTCGGCGCGGGACGGGTCGGCCGCCGGCCACGCCGCCCGCACGATCGTCTCGCCCTTCGTGAGGGACGTCCACAGCTCCTCGGTGACGAACGGGATCACCGGGTGCAGGAGCCGCAGCAGGTTGTCCAGGACCTCGCCGAGGACGCGGCGGGTCGCGGGCGCGCGGTCGTCCGCGAGCTGGACCTTCGCGAGCTCGACGTACCAGTCGCAGACCTCGTCCCACGCGAAGTGGTACAGCGTCTCGCACGCCTTCGCGAAGTCGTACGCCTCGAGTTGCGCGTCCACCTCGGCGATGACCGCGTGCAGCCGCGACAGGATCCACGCGTCGATCGTCGTCAGCTCGTCCGGCAGGTCGCCGTCGACGTGCGCGCCGTTGATCATCGCGAACCGGGTGGCGTTCCACAGCTTGTTGCAGAAGTTGCGGGAGCCCTCGGCCCACTGCTCGGCCACCGGCACGTCCCCGCCGGGGTTCGCGCCGCGCAGCAGCGTGAAGCGGGTCGCGTCGGCGCCGTACCGGTCGATCCAGTCGAGCGGGTCGACGACGTTGCCGAAGGACTTCGACATCTTCTTGCCGTACTGGTCGCGGACCATGCCGTGCAGCGCGATCGTGCCGAACGGCGGGACGCCGTCCATCGCGTACAGCCCGAACATCATCATCCGGGCGACCCAGAAGAACAGGATGTCGTACCCGGTGACCAGCACGGACGTCGGGTAGAAGCGCTTGAGGTCCGGGGTGTCGTCGGGCCAGCCGAGCGTCGAGAACGGCCACAGCGCCGACGAGAACCACGTGTCGAGGACGTCGGTGTCCTGCGTCCACCCGGCGGGCGGCTCCTCGTCCGGGCCCGGGCACACCGTCTCGCCGTCCGGCCCGTACCAGACCGGGATGCGGTGCCCCCACCACAGCTGCCGGCTGATGCACCAGTCGTGCATGTTGTCGACCCACTCGAAGTAGCGGGCCGCCATCTCCGGCGGGTGGATCGCCACGCGGCCGTCCCGGACGGCGTCCCCGGCGGCCTTCGCGAGCGGCTCGACCTTCACGAACCACTGCAGCGAGACCCGCGGCTCGACGACCGTCGCGCACCGCTGGCAGTGCCCGACCGAGTGCTCGTACGGACGGACCTCCTTGACGATCCGGCCCTGCTCGCGCAGCGCCGCCACCACGGCGGGCCGCGCCTGGAACCGGTCGAGGCCCTCGAACGGGCCGTGCGCCGTCACCACGCCGCGCTCGTCCAGCACGGTCAGCGACGGCAGCGAGTGCCGCCGCCCGATCTCGAAGTCGTTGGGGTCGTGCGCCGGGGTCACCTTGACCGCGCCGGTGCCGAACTCGGGGTCGACGTGCTCGTCCGCGACGACCGGGATGCGGCGGCCGGTCAGCGGCAGCTCGACCTCCCGCCCCACCAGGTGCTTGTACCGCTCGTCGTCCGGATGCACCGCGACGGCCGTGTCGCCGAGCATCGTCTCGGCCCGCGTGGTCGCGACGATGATCTCGTCCTCGCCCGACCCGTACCGCATCGACACGAGCTCGCCCTCGCGGTCCTTGTGCTCGACCTCGATGTCGGAGAGGGCCGTCAGGCAGCGCGGGCACCAGTTGATGATGCGCTCGGCGCGGTAGATGAGCCCGTCGTCGAACAGCCGCTTGAAGATCGTCCGGACGGCGCGGGCCCGCGGCTCGTCCATCGTGAACGCCTCGCGGGACCAGTCGACGCTGTCGCCGAGCCGCCGCATCTGCCCGAGGATCCGGCCCCCGGACTCGGCCTTCCACTGCCAGACCCGCTCGACGAACTTCTCCCGGCCGAGGTCGTGCCGGGACAGGCCCTCCTTGGCCAGCTCCCGCTCCACGACGTTCTGGGTGGCGATGCCCGCGTGGTCCATGCCCGGCACCCACACGGTCTCGTTCCCCTGCATCCGGCGGCGCCGGACGAGCGTGTCCTGGATCGAGTGGTCGAGGGCGTGCCCCATGTGCAGCGACCCGGTCACGTTGGGCGGCGGGATGACGATCGAGTACGCGGGCCGGGACGGGTCGCGGGCCGGATCGGCGGCGAAGAGGCCCGCCGATACCCAGCGCTCGTACAACCTGCCCTCGACGTCAGCCGGTCGGTACTGGGTGGGCAGGTCGACGTCCGCGACGGCCCCCTGGCCGCGCTCATTGCTGGGCTGTGTCACGGCTGACGATTCTACGGGGACGAGAACGGTAGAACGCCCGGGACCGCTCGTGCGTCGATGGAATGACCGTGGGCACGCTCCCAGCCCGCCCGTCCCGCCCTGAACGAGGAGACCCATGAGCGGCTACCCTCCCCCGCCCCCAGGCCCACCCGACCCGCACGACCCGCACGGCTCCCCGGCCCGCCCCCGAACACCCGGAAAGGGCTTTCCCGCCCGGTTCGGGACACCGGTCACCTGACACCGGGTCGCGTCCCGGGTCACCCTGGAGAGCGGAGCCCGCGATCGCGGGCGCCGGAGGGAGAGGTACGGGATGCGAGCGGTACTGGCACGGGCCGCCGTGCTGGCCGGCGCGTTCGCCGCGGGGGCCGTGACGGCGCACGCCGCGACCATCCCGCACCTCCACCGCATCGCCGCGGACCTGCAGCGTTCCCGGGAGCGGATCCTGGCCGGGCGCGAGGAGGAGCGGCGGCGGCTGCGGCACGACCTGCACGACGGGCTGGGCCCGACGCTGGCGAGCCTCGCGATGTCGCTGGACGCCGCCCGCATCACGCTCGCGTGCGAACCGGAGCGCACGGACCCGCTGCTCGCGGACGTCCGGGACCGGCTGGCGTGCGCGGTCGGACAGGTGCGGGAGCTGGCCCACGGGCTGCGCCCGCCCGCGCTGGACGACCTCGGGCTGGTCGCGGCGATCGAGTCGTTCGCCGCGGGCTGCTGCAAGCGGGTCGAGGTCCGCTGCGACGGGGCGCCGGGCGAGCTGCCCGCGGCGGTCGAGGTCGCGGCGTACCGGATCGTCCGGGAGGCGCTCACGAACGTGCGGCTGCACGCGCCGGAGAGCAGCGCCGTGGTGCTGATCGGCCGGGACGCGGACCTGCACGTGACGGTGGCCGACACCGGCCCCGGGCTGCCGCCGGCGGGCGGCGGCGGGCGGCGCGGCACCGCCCGGGGGCTGGACGCCATGCGCGAGTGGGCCGCCGAGGTCGGCGGCGGCTGCACGATCACGTCACGGAACGGCGGCGGCACCGTCGTCGCGGCCCGCCTCCCGCTGGGCGCCGGATACCATCGGCCTCCTGACGGGCGGGCGTGACCCGCCGGGCGAAGGCGAGGCCATGAGCGGGGAGACGATCCGGGTCCTCATCACCGACGACCATCCGGTGTTCCGGCAGGGGCTCAAGGGGCTGCTGCAGGCGCTCGGCGTGGAGGTCGTGGCGGAGGCCGGGAACGGGCCGGACGCGGTGCGGATCGCGGCCGAACTGCAACCGGACGTCGTGGTGATGGACCTGCACATGCCGGGCGGGAACGGCATCGAGGCGACACGGACGATCACCCGGACGAACCCGCGCATCGGGGTGCTGGTGCTGACGATGTTCCGCGACGACGACTCGGTGTTCGCGGCGATGCGGGCGGGCGCCCGCGGCTACCTGCTGAAGGAGTCGGGCGCCGAGGAGATCGCGCGGGCGGTGCGGGCGGTCGCGGCCGGGGAGGCGATCTACGGGCCGGAGATCGCGCGGCGGGTGCTGACGTTCTTCACCGACATGCCGGACCCGCGCCGGTCGGCGTTCCCGGAGCTGACCGAGCGGGAGCGCGAGGTGCTGGGGCTGATCGCGCAGGGCCGCAGCAACACCGAGATCGCGGGGACGCTGTACCTCAGCCCGAAGACGGTCCGCAACCACGTGTCGAACATCTTCATGAAGCTGCACGTCGCGGACCGCGCGCAGGCGATCGTCCTGGCGCGGGAGGCGGGCCTCGGCGAGTCCGGGCGGCGCTGACCCTCCACGGCCCCGCACGCGGCGACGCCCCCGGACGGGCTCGTCCGGGGGCGTCGCCGTTCGCGCGTGTTACGCGGACTTCTCGCGGGGCTCCCGCTTCTTGCGCTCGCGGGGCACCAGGGTGGGGTTGACGTGCTCCAGCACCGCCTCGGCGGTGATCACGACGCGCTCGACGTCCTCGCGGCTCGGCACCTCGTACATCACCGACATCAGCACCTCTTCCATGATCGCCCGCAGGCCGCGGGCGCCGGTGCCGCGCAGGATCGCCTGGTCGGCGATGGCCTCCAGCGCGTCGTCGGTGAACTCGAGGTCGACGCCGTCGAGCTCGAACAGCCGCTGGTACTGCCGCACCAGGGCGTTCTTCGGCTCGGTCAGGATGTTGATCAGCGCCTCGCGGTCCAGGTTGTGGACGTTGGTGATGATCGGGAGCCGGCCGACGAACTCGGGGATCATCCCGAACTTCAGCAGGTCCTCGGGCATCACGTCGCCGAGCACGGCCGACGACTCGTCGAAGTCGGCCTTGGACCGGATCTGGGCGCCGAAGCCCATGCCCTGCTTGCCGACCCGGGACTCGACGATCTTCTCGAGCCCGGCGAACGCGCCGCCGCAGATGAACAGCACGTTCGTGGTGTCGATCTGGATGAACTCCTGGTGGGGGTGCTTGCGGCCGCCCTGCGGCGGGACGCTCGCGGTGGTGCCCTCCAGGATCTTCAGCAGGGCCTGCTGGACGCCCTCACCGGAGACGTCCCGGGTGATCGACGGGTTCTCGCTCTTGCGGGCGACCTTGTCGACCTCGTCGATGTAGATGATCCCGGTCTCGGCCTTCTTGACGTCGTAGTCGGCCGCCTGGATCAGTTTGAGGAGGATGTTCTCGACATCCTCGCCGACGTATCCGGCCTCCGTCAGGGCCGTCGCGTCCGCGATCGCGAACGGCACGTTGAGGAGTCTGGCGAGCGTCTGCGCGAGCAGCGTCTTGCCGGAGCCGGTCGGTCCCAGGAGCAGGATGTTCGACTTGCCCAGCTCGACCGCGTCGTCCCTGCCGCTGTCACCCGACTGGATCCGCTTGTAGTGGTTGTAGACGGCCACGGCCATGGCCTTCTTGGCCGTCTCCTGCCCGATGACGTAGGAGTCGAGGAACTCGTAGATCTCCCGCGGCTTGGGCAGATTGTCCCACTTGAGGTCGGAGGTCTCGGTGAGCTCCTCCTCGATGATCTCGTTGCAGAGATCGATGCACTCGTCGCAGATGTACACGCCCGGACCCGCGATGAGCTTCTTGACCTGTTTCTGACTCTTTCCGCAGAAAGAGCACTTGAGCAGATCACCACCGTCGCCGATGCGTGCCACCCAACTGTCTCCTTTTCGTGGGGCCGCTCTCTGGTTCAGATGCGGTGCGGCTCGGTTGCGTCCCGAAGGCTCTCGACGTTGGACTCGACGTTACCGCCTCCGACGGGCTTGGAAAGCCCCTCGCCCGGAAGTGTGACGACCGGGCTGGGGGACTCCCTCGTCCTCGTGTCGCCTCAGGACGACACTACCTCGGCTTTGCGCTTCCTGCTCGCAAAGACGTCGTCGATGAGGCCGTAGGTCTTGGCCTCCTCGGCGGTGAGGATCTTGTCGCGCTCGATGTCGCGGCGCACCTCGTCGATGCTCTTTCCGCTGTGCTCGGCCAGGATCGACTCGAGCAGCTCCCGGATCCGCATGATCTCGCGGGCCTGGATCTCGATGTCGCTGGACTGGCCGTAGGTGCCCTCGGTCGCGGGCTGGTGGATCAGGATCCGCGAGTTGGGCAGCGCGGCACGCTTGCCGGGCGTCCCGGCGGCGAGCAGGACGGCCGCGGCCGAGGCCGCCTGGCCGATGCAGACCGTCTGGATGTCGGGCTTGACGAACTGCATCGTGTCGTAGATCGCCGTCATGGCCGTGAACGAGCCGCCGGGCGAGTTGATGTAGATGCTGATGTCGCGGTCGGGGTCGATCGACTCCAGCGTGATCAGCTGGGCCATCACGTCGTTGGCCGACGCGTCGTCGATCTGCACCCCGAGGAAGATGATCCGCTCCTCGAAGAGCTTGTTGTACGGGTTCATCTCCTTGACCCCGTACGTGGTCCGCTCCACGAAGGACGGAATGATGTAGCGGTTGTCCACCGGCAGCGGGGATCCGCCCGCCGGCCCCCCGGGGCGGACGAAGTCGCCGATGCCGGGTCGCGTCAGATCGCTCACTGTTGCCTCCGAATCGTCAGTGGGGTCGTCAGGAGACCGTGCCCTCGGAGGGCACCTGGGTGGCGCTGAGCACCACGTGGTCGACGAACCCGTAGTCCTTGGCCTCGTCGGCGGTGAACCACCGGTCGCGGTCGGAGTCGCGCTCGATCTGGTCGAGCGGCTGGCCGGTGTGCTCGGCGATCTTCTCGGCGAGCGTCCTCTTCACGTAGAGCATCTGCTCGGCCTGGATCTTGATGTCCGAGGCCGTGCCGCCGATGCCGCCGGACGGCTGGTGCATCATGATGCGCGCGTGCGGGAGCGCGTAGCGCTTGCCCGGCGCGCCGGCGCACAGCAGGAACTGGCCCATCGACGCGGCCAGGCCCATGCCGACCGTGACGACGTCGTTCGGGACGTACTGCATGATGTCGTAGATCGCCATGCCGGCGGTGACGGAGCCACCTGGCGAGTTGATGTAGAGCGTGATGTCGCGGCGGCCGTCCTCGGCCGACAGCAGCAGCAGCTCGGCGCAGATGCGGTTGGCGATGTCGTCGTCGACCTGCTGGCCGAGGAAGACGATGCGCTCGCGCAGCAGCCGCTGGAAGAGCTGGTCGCCCAGAGGCAACAGGGGCGCCTCGGCGACCCGCGCCTGGATCCGCGACGACTCGTCGAAAGTCGGAGGCATGCTCACCGGGTGTTCCTCCGGTCCTTTAAATCGGTTCGGATGATTGGACATTAACGCGCTCAGCGGCCCCCTTAAGCCCGGGGGCCCGCCTTTTCGCCAGGGGCGTACCCGGTCCGCGCCGGGTATGCGGCGATCTACCGGAATGCGGCACGCCCCGTACCCGGGCATCGGGTACGGGGCGTGCGTGCGCCTCGCGTGCCGCGGGCGTCCCGCCGCGCGGCCTCGGGGGCCGGGCGGCGGGTCCCGCGGCGGACGATCGGCTTCGCGCGGCCGCGAGCGGCTCGGAGAGCGCCTCAGGCGTCCTTCTTGCCCTCGGCGGCGTCCTCGGACGCCTCGGCGTCCGCGGGCTTCTCCTCGGCGGCCTCCGCCGTGTCCGCGGCGGCCTCGCCGGTCTCGGCGGTCTCGCCGGCCTCGACGGTCTCGTCGGCGGCCGCACCGGCCTCGGCGTCCTCGGCGGCGTCCTCGCCGGCCTCGACGGTCTCGCCCGTCTCGCCGTTCAGCTCGCGCTGCACGGCCTCGACGTCGATCACGTTGCCGGACTCGTCCTTGATGCTGACGTGCTCGACGACGAGGTTCAGCGCCTTGCTGCGCAGCACCTCCGAGACGATCGCCGGGAGCTGGTTGTTCTCGGTGAGGTACTGGGCGAGCTGCTGCGGCTGCACGCCCATCTGCATGGCCTGCGTGACGACGTACTCGCTGAGCTCCTCGTTCTCGACGTTCAGCTCCTCCTGGACGGCGAGCTGGTCGAGGACGAAGCCGCCCTTGACGGCGAGCCGGGCCGCGTCGGCGACGTCGGACTCGAACTCCTCCTCCGACTTCTCCTGGTCGGCGAGGTAGTCCTCCTTGGACATCCCGGCCATCTGCAGCTGCTGCTCGAGCTGCTGGTTGCGGCGGCCGATCTCCTCGTCCACCACGGCGTCCGGCAGCGGGATGTCGATCTTCTCCAGCAGCGCCTCGAGGGCCTTGTCCCGGGCCTCGGACAGCTGCTGCATCCGCACCTGCCGCTCGAGCCGCTTGCGGACGTCCTCGCGCAGCTCCTCGATGGTGTCGAACTCGCTCGCGAGCTGCGCGAACTCCTCGTCCAGCTCGGGCAGGTTCTTGACCTTGACGCTCTGCACGGTGGCGGTGATCTCCGCTTCCTCGCCGGCGTGCTCGCCGCCGGCCAGCGTGCTGGTGAAGGTCTTCTCCTCGCCGGCCGACAGCCCGACGAGCGCGTCGTCGAGGCCCTCGACGGCCGACTTGCTGCCGACCTCGTAGGAGTAGCCGGCCGTGGAGGCGTCCGCGACCTCCTCGCCGTCGATCTTCGCGACCAGGTCGATGGTGGCGAAGTCGCCCTCCTCGATCGGCCGGTCGGCGGTGGTGAGGGAGGCGAACCGCTCGCGCAGGTTGTCGATCGTCTCGTCGACCTGCTCGTCGGTCACCTCGGCGTCGTCCACGACGACCTCGAGGCCGTCGTAGTCGGGCACCTCGAACTTCGGCCGGATGTCCACCTCGGCGGTGAACGCGAACTGGTTGCCGTCGTCGAGCTCGGTCACCTCGACGTCGGGCTGGCCGAGCACGAAGAGCTCGCTCTCCTCGACGGCCTTGCCGTACAGACCGGGCAGGGCGTCGTTGACCGCCTCCTGCAGGACCGCACCCCGGCCGACGTACTTGTCGATCAGCGGGGCGGGGACCTTTCCGCGTCGGAAACCCTTGATCGCGACCTGCTGCGAGATCTCCTTGTACGCCTTGTCGAGGTTCGGCTTGAGCTCGTCGAACGGAACCTCGACGGTGAGCTTGACCCGGGTGGGGGTCAGCTCCTCGACATCGGTCTTCACTGGGGTTGGTCTCCTTGATCGGGCGCTGTCTCGGCCGCGGCGTTCGACGCGTCTCTGTCCTTCTTGCCTGCGAGCCCTCGGCCATCCCGCGCACGGACCCGGTGGATCCCGGCCGGGTCGATCCCGGCCGACCGGTCCGGCTGCGCGTCATTCCTCAGCCCGGCAGTGTCTCAGGGCGGCGCGGGCACGCCGAATACGGCTCCGCGCCTTCGCGCGCAAGTCTATGGGGTACGGGCGTCGTCTGCGGACATCGGAGGTCCACAACGGCGGAGAAACCCGGGGACGCGCCCCCGTCCGGCGCCGGGCGCGGCCTCTCGGGAGGGTGCCGAGCCGCGGTGTCGCGCGCGGGAACGCGCGCGGAACGCAGGTCGACGGGGACGGGACGCGGCGGGAGCGCGCGGGTTACGGCGAGCATACGTGCACGTCGGAACGGGCGGGACGACGATTCCGCGTTAACGGGGCCGTACAGGCAGTGACATCGGGCACCCGGAGCCTTCATACTCGTCCGGGATGAACGGGATAACCGCGGCCTTCAGCGCTACCGCCCTGTACTACCTCGGGTTCGCCGTCTTCAAGCTGGCGGCGGACCGGATGGCGGTCCTCCGGGGCAACCGCATCCTGCACATGATCTGGACGATCCTGGGCAACTGGGTGTTCCTGATCGGCCTGGGCCTCGTCCTCGGCGGGCTGAGCCTGCAGATCGTGGCCCTCAGCAAGCTGTCCCTGCCGACCGCGGTGCCGATCTTCATGTCGGGCGTCGTCCCGCTGCTGATCATCGCGCTGGCGTTCTTCGGCGAGCGGCTCACCGCGCGCGAGTGGCTGAGCCTCGTGCTGACCGGCGCGGCGATCCTGCTGCTGGCGGCGTCCGTGGTCGGCGACGATCCGCTCAGCTCGGCGGACGCGCCGGCCTGGCGGCTCGGCCTGGTGATCGCGCCGTCGATCCTGGTGCCGCTGCTGATCCTCGTCGTCGGCGACCACCGGCCGGACGGCCGGCACGCGCGGCCGATCACCGGGATCGCCTACGGCGTCGCGTCCGGTCTCCCCGTCGGCACCGCGGAGATCGCGATCAAGGGGTGGAGCGACCACGCGCACCGCGCCGACCCCGGGATCCTCGCCACGCCGTGGCCGTACCTGACGGTGCTGGCCGCGGCGATCGGGTTCGGGATCATGGTCGCCGCGTTCCAGCGCTGCCGGGTGGCGATCGTGTCGACCGTCATGACCGTCTGCGCGAAGTCGTACCTGCTCATCATGGGCACGTTCGTGTACGGGCAGCCGTGGCCGGACGAGCCGGAGCGGTCGGCGATGCGGATCGGGGCGCTCGCGCTCGCCGCCGTCGCCGTCCTGCAGTTCCCGCGGCACCGGCCGGTCGCGGACGCGGAGCGGGAGGCGGCCCGCGAGCGCGAGGCGGCCGCGCGCGACCCGTTCGGCGGGACGGGCGCGGGCGGTCCCGCGCTCGGCGACCGGGGTTTCGCGGCGCGCGGCTTCGGCGGGCCCGGTCTCGCCGAGCCCGCGCTGGGCGCCCCCACGTACGAGGACCGCGGCGACGAGCCGTCCTGGCTGCGGGAACCGCCGCCGCCCGGGCCGTTCGCGCAGGATCCGCTGGGGCGGGGGCCGTCCGGCCGCTGGAGCACCGACGTGCCGCCGCCGCGCCCGCCCGAGGCGTCCGAGACGTCCGAGGAGGGGCGGAGGCGGGACGGCGAACGGCGCCGCCCTTGACGCGCCACTGACGCGCCGCTGACGCAGCACCGGCACGGCCCCGGACGCGGGGACGGCGGTGACGCGGCGGGCCGCCGCCCCTCCCGGTGCGGAAGGGGACGGCGGCCCGCCGTGCGTCCGGCTGCGGTGTCCTAGCGGCGCTTGCCGCCCTTGCGGCCGTCGCCGGGCAGGCCCTTGTCGAGGCCCGCGCGGCGCAGCGCGTCGGCCATCGCGCCGCCGCCGCCGGAGTAGCCGCCCTGGCCGCCCTGGCCGCCCCGGCCGCCGCCGCCCTGGCCGCGCCCGCCGCCCTGGCCGCCGCGGCCGCCGCCGTTCTGGCCGCCGCCCTGACCGCCGCCGCGGCCGCCGCGCGCGTTCTGGCCGCGCCCGCCGCCCTGGCCTCCGCCCTGGCCGCCGCCCTGGCCGCCGCCGCCCGGTCCGCCGCGGCCCTGCCGCCGGTCGCGGGAGTCGCCGCGCCGGCCGCCCTGCTCGCGGCCGGGCTCGTCGTCCAGCCGCAGCGTCAGCGAGATGCGCTTGCGCTGCAGGTCGACGTCCAGCACCTTGACCCGGACGATGTCGCCGGGCTTGGCGACGTCGCGCGGGTCGGACACGAACTTGTCGGACATCGCGGAGATGTGGACGAGCCCGTCCTGGTGCACGCCGACGTCGACGAACGCGCCGAACGCCGCGACGTTCGTCACGACGCCCTCGAGGATCATGCCCGGCTCGAGGTCGGAGAGCTTGTCGACGCCCTCCTTGAACGCGGCCGTCCTGAACGCGGGGCGCGGGTCGCGGCCCGGCTTCTCCAGCTCGGCGATGATGTCGGTGACGGTCGGCAGGCCGAACGTCTCGTCGACGAACGCGTCCGGGCGCAGGCCGCGCAGCACGGCGGTGTTGCCGATGAGCCCGTTGATGTCGCCGCCCGCCGCGCCGAGGATGCGGTGCACCACCGGGTACGACTCCGGGTGGACGGACGACGCGTCGAGCGGGTCGTCGCCGCCGCGGATGCGCAGGAAGCCCGCGCACTGCTCGAACGCCTTCGGGCCGAGCCGCGGCACGCCCTTGAGCCCGTCGCGGCTGCGGAACGGGCCGTTGGCGTCGCGGTGCGCGACGATGTTCTCCGCGAGGCCCTCGCCGATGCCGGACACGCGGGTCAGCAGCGGCGCGGACGCGGTGTTGACGTCGACGCCGACGGCGTTCACGCAGTCCTCGACGACGGCGTCGAGGGAGCGCGACAGCTTCACCTCGGAGACGTCGTGCTGGTACTGGCCGACGCCGATCGACTTCGGGTCGATCTTGACGAGCTCGGCGAGCGGGTCCTGCAGCCGCCGGGCGATCGAGACGGCGCCGCGCAGCGACACGTCCATCCCGGGCAGCTCGCGGCTCGCGTACTCCGACGCCGAGTACACCGACGCGCCCGCCTCGGACACCATGATCTTGGTGAGCTTCAGGTCGGGGTGCCGGGCGATCAGGTCGGCGGCGAGCTTGTCGGTCTCGCGGGACGCCGTCCCGTTGCCGATCGAGACCAGGTCGACGTTGTGCTCGCGGGCGAGCTTCGCGAGCGTCTCGATCGACTCGTCCCACTTGCGGCGCGGCTCGTGCGGGTAGATCGTGTCGGTCGCGGTGACCTTGCCGGTGGCGTCCACGACGGCGACCTTCACGCCGGTGCGCAGGCCCGGGTCCAGGCCCATCGTCGCGCGGGACCCGGCGGGCGCGGCCAGCAGCAGGTCGCGCAGGTTCGCGGCGAACACCCGGACGGCCTCGTCCTCGGCCTCCTGCCGCAGCCGGGTGCGCAGGTCGATGCCGAGGTGCACCAGGATCCGGGTGCGCCACGCCCAGCGGACGGTGTCGGCGAGCCACCCGTCGGCGGGGCGGCCACGGTCGACGATGCCGAACCGGCGCGCGATCTCCGCCTCGTAGGACGTCCGGACGCCCGGTTCCTGCGGCTCCTCCTCCGGTTCGAGGTCGAGGTCGAGGATCTCCTCCTTCTCGCCGCGGAACAGCGCGAGGACGCGGTGCGACGGCAGCTTCTCCAGCGGCTCGGCGAACTCGAAGTAGTCGGAGAACTTGGCCCCGGCCTCCTCCTTGCCCTCCCGGACGCGGGAGGTCATGCGGCCCCGCTTCCACATGCGCTCGCGCAGCTCGCCGATGAGGTCGGCGTCCTCGGCGAAGCGCTCGACGAGGATCGCGCGGGCGCCCTCCAGCGCGGCGGCCGCGTCCGCGACGCCCTTCTCCGCGTCGACGTAGGCCCCGGCCTCGCCCTGCGGGTCGCGGTCCGGGTCGTCCAGCAGCAGGTCGGCGAGCGGTTCGAGGCCCGCCTCGCGGGCGATCTGCGCCTTGGTGCGCCGCTTCGGCTTGTACGGGAGGTAGATGTCCTCCAGCCGCGCCTTCGACTCGGCCGCCATGATGCGGGCGCGCAGCTCGCCGGTCAGCTTGCCCTGCGACTCGATCGACTCCAGGATCGCGCCGCGCCGTTCGTCCAGCTCGCGGAGGTAGCGCAGGCGCTCCTCCAGGGCCCGCAGCTGCGCGTCGTCGAGCGCGCCGGTCGCCTCCTTGCGGTAGCGGGCGATGAACGGGACGGTCGCCCCGCCGTCGAGCAGGTCCACCGCGACCCGCACCTGTCCTTCGCGGACGCCGATCTCGTCGGCGATCCGCCGGGTGATCGGCGGCGGGCCGTCCGCTCCCGCGGACTGCCCGGTCACGGTCTGCTCGGTGGCCGTCTGGCCAGTGGTCGCTGTCACAACTTCGATTCGCTTTCTCCCCTGGGTGTCGCAGTGCATTGTCCAGGGAACCGGCCCGCTTGTCTTGTCACCCCGGCGTGCCCGGTTCCCGGTGCGCCGCCCGCCCACCGTACGGCCTCCGTCCGACGGGCGCCGTGCCGCCGGGCGCCGCGCTCAGTCGGAGTTGCTCCACAGGAGGACGCCGGGCCCGTCGGGCGTCCGAACGGGGATCCACGCCTCGTCCAGTTCGGCGATGCGGTCGTCGTCCACCCGGAGCGGCGCCCACCCGGTGTCGCGCCCCGGGCCGGACGCCCAGAAGCGCAGCGCCCCGACCGCGGACCGGATCCGGTCGAGGACGCCGGGGTCGAGGGCGCGGCCGCCGGCGCCGGCGCCGCGCAGCGTGCGCTCGAAGACGTCGCGCAGCTCGCGCAGCCCGTCGCGGCCGCTCACCGGGTCGCGGGCGGCGACCGGGACGAGGTAGCCCTCGACCCCGGCGTGCAGCGTCGCCGTCCCGCCGTACTGCTGCTCGTAGACGACGCCCGTCCCGGCCCGGACCACGACGTACAGCCAGTCGCCCTGGGTGCCGTCGGGATCCAGGAGCACGTGGCGCCGGGCGTGTGCACGCTCGTCCATGCGTTCCCTTCCCGTGGCGGTTCCCTTCCCGCCGCCTGCCGGAGAGGGTAGGCATAACTCCACCTCGTGCCGCGCGGAACGGGGGCCTGGGCCCACTGCCGCCCGCGGCGCGGGGTCCGAGAATGGGCGCGGAGCACCATCGGACGCCTGGAGGAACGTTGAACGAGCACGAGCGGCCCGCCGATCGCCGGGGACGGTTCGTCCGGCGCGCCTTCCTCAACTTCGTGCGCGGGCTGGTCCAGGTCGTCGTGGCGTGCGCGGTCGGGCTCCCGCTGTTCATCCTGACGGTCGTGTCGATCCTCCTGATCCCGCTCGGCGCGGGCGTCTTCCTGACTCCGGTCATGGTGGTCGGGCTGCGCGGCGTGGCGAACCAGCAGCGGCTGTGGGCGGCGGACTGGTCGGGGGTGCGGATCCCGGCGCCGTACCGGCCCCGGCCGTCCGGCCGCATGGGCCCGTGGCGGCGGCTGGGGTGGCTGCTCGGCGACCCGGCGACGTGGCGCGACCTGCTGTGGTCGCTGCTGAACGCCCCGCTCGGGCTCGTCCTCGGCGTCCTCGGCGGCGGCCTGACCGTGTACGGGCTGGAGGGCGTGTTCGTCGCACCGTGGCTGGCGCCGTTGATCGACTACGGCTGGGGCCCGTTCTGGATGCTGAACGACTGGGGCGCGACCGGCTACGTCGGGACGGTCGTGCTGGGCGCGGCGCTCACGGCGGTGTCGGTCCCGGCGGGGACGGCCTTCCTCAAGGGGCACGCGCTGTTCTGCCGGTCGCTGCTCGCGCCGACGCGGGGCTCGCTGGCCGAGCGGGTGGAGCGGCTCACCGAGACGCGGTCGGAGACGGTGGACGCGTCGGCCGCCGAACTGCGCCGGATCGAGCGCGACCTGCACGACGGCGCGCAGGCGCGGCTGGTCGCGCTGAGCATGAACATCGGGCTGGCCGAGGAGATGCTGAAGCACGACCCGGAGACGGCCGCGAAGCTGCTCGCCGAGGCGCGGGAGGCGGGCGGCACCGCGCTGACGGAGCTGCGCGACCTGGTCCGGGGCATCCATCCGCCGGTGCTGGCCGAGCGGGGGCTGGAGGGGGCGGTGGCGGCGCTGGCGCTGAGCCTGCCGCTGCCGGTCGACGTGCGGATCGACCTGCCGGGCCGCGCCGACGCCCCGGTGGAGTCGGCGGCCTACTTCGCGGTCGCGGAGACGCTCGCCAACGTGGTGAAGCACTCGGGCGCGCGGCGCGCCTGGGTGCAGGTGGAGCACGACGGCGCCCGCCTGCTCGCGATCGTCGGGGACGACGGGACGGGCGGGGCGGACCCGGCGGGCGGCGGCGGGCTGCGCGGCATCGAGCGCCGGCTGGCCGCGTTCGATGGGACGATGGCGGTGACGAGCCCGACCGGCGGCCCGACCGTCGTGACCATGGAGCTGCCGTGCGCGTTGTCATCGCCGAGGACCTCGCCCTCCTCCGGGACGGCCTGATCAGGCTCCTCGAGGCGTTCGGCTTCGAGGTGGCGGAGGCGGTCGACAACGGCCCGTCGCTGCTGCGGGCGCTGACGACGCACCGCCCGGACGTCGCGGTGGTGGACGTCCGGCTGCCGCCGACGTTCACCGACGAGGGGCTGAAGGCGGCGCTGCAGGCGCGGCGGGAGATCCCCGGCCTGCCGGTGCTGGTGCTGTCGCAGCACGTGGAGCAGCTGTACGCGCGGGAGCTGCTGTCCGACCGCAGCGGCGGCATCGGCTACCTGCTCAAGGACCGGGTGTCGGACGTGAAGCAGTTCGTCGAGGCGGTGCGCCGGGTCGCGGGCGGCGGCACCGCCCTCGACCCGGACGTCGTCGCCCAGCTGCTCACCCGGCACGCCCGCGAGGAGCCGCTGCAGGCGCTGACCCCCCGCGAGCGCGAGGTGCTCGGGCTGATGGCCGAGGGACGGACGAACGCGGCGATCGCCGCGCGGCTGTTCGTCACCGAGAAGGCGGTCAGCAAGCACACGAACAGCATCTTCGGCAAGCTCGGGCTGCCCCCGTCGGAGGACGACAACCGGCGCGTCCTGGCGGTCCTGGCCTATCTGAACGCCGGTTAGACCGGCGCGCGCGCCGTCACCGCGCCCAGGGCGGGACGATGCGCTCGTCCCCCTGCGGCGCGATGTCGCACCTGCTCTCGTCGATGAGGGCGTCCGGGTCGTAGGCGAGGCAGCCAGCGTGCCCGGCGACGACGGCGGTGAAGCCGGTGTCCGCGCCGGTGGTCATCTGCCGGGCGACGTCGGCGGGCAGGACGAGCGTGTCGCCGGGGCCGACGCGCTCGGTGCGGCCGCCGACGTCGACGGTGGCCGCGCCGTCCAGGAACGTCCACACCTGCTCGGTGTCGAAGGCGTGCCGGGGGCCGGTCCTCCCGGGGAGCATGTCGACGCGCCAGACGGCGAGCCCGGCGGTGCCGCCCTGGGTGGGGGTGGCGAACGTGGTCATCGTCCCGTTCGGCGTCTCGGTGCGGCGGCCGTCGGCGTTGCGGACGAGGGTCATGGCGGAATCCCCTAAGTTAGGCAATGAGGTTGTCTATATGGTCAACGAGGTTGTCTTTCATGTCAAGCGAATCCCCCGGGTTCGAGCTGCCGCTGCGGATGTTCCTGGCGTTCCGCGCGTCCATCGACGAGGTCCACGCCGACCTGGCCGCCCACGGCCACCCCGACCTGCGCCCGACGCACGGGTTCGTCTTCCAGGCGATCATGCGCGGCGGCTCCTCGGCCGCCGAACTGGGCCGCCGGCTCGGCGTGTCCAAGCAGGCCGCGGGCAAGATGATCGAGACGCTCGAGCGCGCGGGCTACGTCGAACGGGTGCCCGACCCCGGCGACGCCCGCCGCAAGACCGTCCGGCTCACGCCGCGGGCCGTCGACGCCCTGCGGCGCTCCGAGGCGGCCTTCGAGCGCGTCCGCGCCGACTGGTCGCGACGGCTCGGCCCCGAACGCGTCCGCGCCCTGGAGGACGACCTCCGCGCCCTCACGCCCGCCGATCCGTGGCGGCTGGACGTCCCCGGGTGGTTCGGCGGGGCCTGAACTTTTTCCGCCGCGCGCCCCGTACGTACGTGTGCAGGCCGACGCCCGGACCAGCGCCCGCACCGCCCGCCGGGGCCCCGCCGGCGTCCCGTCCGGCCCTTGAACGGCCGGATCCGCCCGGTTACCATCGCCACAATTCTTAGGAAAGTTTCCTAAGAGTTGAGCGGGGATTCCTGTTTGCTCGGGGGCCGAACGAACGGAGAATCATGTCAAGACCGGGCGTACGGCGGGCCATCGCGCTCGCGGGCGCGGCCGTCCTCGCGGCGGCCGGCGGACTCCTCACGGCGCTCCCGGCGGCGTCGGCCGGAACCGTCACCGCCACCTGCACCAAGACCTCCGACTGGGGCACCGGCTTCGAGGGCCGCTGCACGATCACCAACGGGACGGGCGCCGCGATCGACGGCTGGACGCTCGTCGCCGACCTGCCGTCCGGGACGTCCGTCGGCGCTACCTGGAACGCGACGAAGACGGTCTCCGGGAACAAGTACACCTTCACCAACGCGGGCTGGAACGGCGCCGTCGCGGCGGGGGCGAGCACGAGCTTCGGGTTCGGCGGCACCGGCCCCGGCTGGTTCACCGGCTGCACCGTCAACGGCGCCGCGTGCGACGGCTCCGGCGGGCCCGGCGGCGACACCGAGGCGCCGACCGCCCCGACCGGCCTGCGCTCCACCGGCAAGACGGCCACCACCGTCGCGCTGGCCTGGACCGCCGCCACCGACGACGTCGGCGTCACCGGCTACGACGTGTACAGCGGCTCCACCAAAGTCCAGACGGTGACCGGTACCCAGGCCAACGTCACCGGCCTCACCGCCCAGACCGCTTACACGTTCACCGTCAAGGCCCGCGACGCCGCCGGGAACGAGTCCGCCGCGTCCAACGCCGTGTCCGTCACCACCGACGCGGGCGGCGGCCAGCCCGGCCCCGGCGGCGACAAGGTCATCGGCTACTTCGCGCAGTGGGGCGTCTACCAGCGCAACTACCACGTCAAGAACATCCACACGAGCGGCTCCGCCGAGAAGCTCACCCACATCAACTACGCGTTCGGCAACGTCCAGAACGGCCGCTGCACGATCGGCGACTCGTTCGCCGACTACGAGAAGGCGTACACCGCCGACCAGAGCGTGGACGGCGTCGCCGACACCTGGGACCAGGAGCTCAAGGGCAGCTTCAACCAGCTCCGCAAGCTGAAGAAGATGTACCCGCACATCAAGGTCATCTGGTCCTTCGGCGGCTGGACCTGGTCGGGCGGCTTCGGCCAGGCCGCCCAGAACCCGCAGGCGTTTGCCGAGTCCTGCTACAACCTGGTCGAGGACCCCCGCTGGGCGGACGTCTTCGACGGCATCGACATCGACTGGGAGTACCCGAACGCCTGCGGCCTCACCTGCGACACCAGCGGTCCCGAGGCGTTCGAGAACCTGATGCGCGCCCTGCGGAACCGGTTCGGCACCGACAACCTGGTCACCGCCGCGATCACCGCCGACGCCAGCGACGGCGGCAAGCTGGAGAAGGCCGACTACGCGGGCGCCGCCCAGTACGTCGACTGGTACCTGCCGATGACCTACGACTTCTTCGGGGCGTGGGCCGCGCAGGGCCCGACGGCGCCGCACTCCCCGCTGACGTCCTACCCCGGCATCCCGCAGCAGGGCTTCAACACCGCCGACACCATGGCGAAGCTCACCGCGATGGGCGTCCCCGCGAGCAAGCTGCTGATCGGCATCGGCTTCTACGGGCGCGGCTGGACCGGCGTCACGCAGTCCGAACCCGGCGGCACCGCCACCGGCGCCGCGCCCGGCACCTACGAGGCGGGCATCGAGGACTACAAGGTCCTCAAGAGCCGCTGCCCCGCCACCGGCACCGTCGCCGGGACCGCCTACGCCAAGTGCGGTAGCCAGTGGTGGAGCTACGACACCCCCGCCACCATCGACGGCAAGATGCGCTGGGCCTCGGGCGAGGGCCTCGGCGGCGCCTTCTTCTGGGAACTGAGCGGCGACACCACGGGAGGTGAGCTGATCACCTCCATGAGGAACGGTCTCGGCTGATCCAGGCGCGGGGGAACCTCCCAGCCCCCGCCGGCCGAGCCACGCGGGCCCCCGACCTACCCCGGACGCCGGTCGGGGGCCCGCCCCTTCCCGGCGTCCGGGGGTCGGGTCACGGGCGGGGGGCGCGCGGGTCCGCGAGCCGTTCCGCGAGCTCCCGGACGTACCGCGCGGGCGGCCCGTCGGCCTGCGGGCACGCGTTCTCGAACTCCTCCGGATCGAGCCGGAGGAGTCCGATCCCCTCCAGGCGGCGCGGCGTCAGCCCGTCGACGAGGCCCGTGTCGAGACCGACGTGGCCCGCGAGCAGCCACGCGTCGTACAGGTCCTTGGGCTGCGGCGCGTATTCGCTGAGCAGCCAGTGCACCTTCCAGGCCAGCGACAGCGCGGGCGTCGCACAGCGCAGCGGCACCTCGCGGGGTTCGCCCAGCGCGTCCGGCCCGTCGGGTACCGGCACCAGCACGACGTCCGGCTCGACCGGCAGCCGCTCGCCGAACGAGGAGTCGACCTGCACCGTCCCGCGCGCCCGCAGCGCGCCGGTCAGCGCGTCCAGCCGGGCGCCCGCCGTCCGCGCCCCGACCCGCCTGCAGCGCCGGGTGACGAACCGCTCCGCGCGTCCGTCCGCCCGGACGCGGCGGGCGTTGCGCGACACGTGCGCCGCGTGCGGACGGACGACCTCCGCGAGCCCCGGCGCGGCGCCGGGCTCGGCGCCGGGCTCGGCGCCCGGGGCGAGGAGGAGCTTCACGTGGTGCTCGAAGTAGTACGCGGGGCCGAGGGCCTCGCCGTCGGCGGCGGGGACGCCCGCGTTCCAGGGCGCCGCGCGATGTCCACGTTCCGGATGCTCCAAGAGCACTCCAGCCGATTCATCCGAGTTTCCGGGCGGGCTCGTCTAGGGTGCGGACCGTGCGCGACATCGAAGCGGTGCTGTTCGACCTCGACGGGACGCTCTTCGACCACGACGGCGCCGCCGCGGAGGCGATCGCCGGGGCGTTCCCGGACGCCGACGCCGCGTGGCTCGTCCCGCGCTGGCACGAGCTCGGCGAGGCGGCGATCGAGCGGTACCTCGCGGGCGAGCTCGACTTCACCGGGCAGCGCCGCGCCCGCATCGTCCGGCTGGCCCGCGAGCTGGGCCTCGGCACCTGGGACGACGCGCGCGCCGACGCGTGGTTCGCCGCCTACACCGGTCGCTACGAGGCGGCGTGGCGGCCGTACCCGGACGTCCCCGGCGCCCTCGCGGCGCTCGCGGCGCGCGGCCTGCGGCTCGGCGTGATCACCAACGGGGACGTCCGGCAGCAGCGCGCGAAGCTCGCGCGCATGGGGCTCGCGGAACGGCTGCCGCACGTCACCGCGTCCAGCGAGGCCGGCTGCGCCAAGCCCGCCGCGGAGATCTTCCGCACCGCCTGCGCGGGGCTCGGGCTGGCGCCCGCCGCCGTCGCCTACGTCGGCGACCGCCTGGACACCGACGCGCGGGGCGCCGCGGCGGCCGGCCTGACCGGCGTCTGGCTCGACCGCTCAGACGGCCCCGCGCCCGACCACGCGGGCGTCGTCCGCATCACCGGCCTCGACGCGCTCCCCCGCGTCCTCGCCGACGGCCCCGGCTAGGGTCGGCGCTCCGGGAGGTCGGCGTCGCAGAAGACGCACACGAAATGCTCGTCCTTCACCACGTTGAGCTCCGCGCACGACGGGCAGTGGCGGAACACGAACACGTGCGTGAAGCCGTCCGGACGGCCGAGGCCCGCGCGGTCGAGGGCGGCCGCGACCGCCGACCACGACTCGGGACCAGGGCAGTAGCCGGTCGACTGGTTCGTCACCTCGACGGCCCGGCCGTCCCCGAACGCGATCTCGCCCGCCGCCAGGACGGGACGCCCGCCCGCGCAGGACACGTGCTCGCTGCGGCGGGGCGCGATCCGCAGAACGCCGTCCAGATCGACGACGTAGGTGAAGGGCTCGTCGTCCAGGCCGTCGATGTCCGCCCGCGAGCCGACCGGTTCACCGACCCTGCCGGGATCCGCCCCGGCGAACAACTCGGCGGGACCCACATAGTCGTACACGCCCGCCACCGTAAAGGTTAAGGGCGTGCCGATCGCGCTTTCCGTGCGCTACGGTGAAATGAACGTCCGCGAGTCAGGAAGTCCGATGGCCTTTCACGAGGTGGGGCGGCGAGCTAGCCGCGCCGAGCTGGGGAACGAGCAGTCGTGCCCGGCCCGGCTCGGCGGTGTGCGCCGTCATCCCATCGACCTCGTGAGGCCGTTCCATGCGCTCTTCTGACATTCGCACGACCTTCCTGGACTTCTTCCGCGAGCGCGATCACCGCGCCGTCCCGTCCGGCCCGCTCGTCCCGTCCGATCCCACGCTGCTGCTGGCGAACGCGGGGATGAACCAGTTCAAGCCGTACTTCCTCGGCGAGGCGACGCCCGATCATCCGCGGGCGATGTCCGTGCAGAAGTGCGTGCGCACCTCCGACATCGAGAACGTCGGCCGCACGGCGCGGCACACGACGTTCTTCGAGATGCTCGGCAATTTCTCCTTCGGCGACTACTTCAAGCAGGAGGCGATCTCCTGGTCGTGGGAGCTGCTCACCGAGCACTTCGGTCTCGACCCCGACCGGCTATGGGTCACCGTCTACCTGGACGACGACGAATCCGTGCGCCTCTGGCGCCGCATCGGCGTTCCGTCCGACCGCATCCAGCGACTCGGAATGAAGGACAATTACTGGTCGATGGGCATTCCCGGGCCCTGCGGCCCGTCCTCGGAACTGCATTACGACCGCGGGCCGCGCCACGGCCGCGAGGGCGGTCCCGCCGTGGACGGGGAGCGGTACCAGGAACTCTGGAACCTCGTCTTCATGCAGAACCTCCGCGGCGAGGGACCGGGCAAGGAGGGCTACCCGATCCTCGGCGAACTGCCCGCGAAGAACATCGACACCGGGCTCGGCCTCGACCGCCTCGCGGCGATCCTGCAGGGCGTGGACGGCGTGTGCGAGACCGACCTCGTGGGCCCGACCCTCCGGCTCGTCCAGGAACTCGCGAACCGGGACTACACCGACGAACCCGTCTCCTTCCGCATCGTCGCCGAGCACTCCCGCTCCATCGCGTTCCTCATCGCCGACGGCGTCCTGCCGTCCCCCGACGGGCGCGGGCACGTCCTGCGGCGGCTGATGCGCCGCGCGATCCTGCACGCCCGCCGGCTCGGCATCGACGACGCGCTCCCGCCCCTCACCGCCGGCGTCGTCGACAACCTCGGCGGGACGTGGCCGGAGCTCGCGTCGCACGCGGAGCTGATCCGGCACGTCGCCGCGTCCGAGGAAGAGGGCTTCGAGCAGACGCTCCGGCAGGGCACCCGCTTCCTCGACGGCGCGATCTCCCGCTCGTCCGGCACGCTCTCCGGCGACACCGCGTTCACGCTGCAGGACTCCTACGGCTTCCCCATCGACCTCACCCTCGACGCGGCGCGCTCCGCGGGCCTCACCGTCGACGAGGACAGGTTCGGCGAACTCGTCGATGAACGCCGCCGCCGCGCCCGCGACGCCGGCCGCGGCACCAAGGACTCCGCGGTCGCGCGCCGCGACCTCTACCGCCGCCTCCTCGCCGAGCACGGCCCCACCGAGTTCGTCGGCCACGACACCACCGAGGCGGAGACGCGCGTCCTGGCCCTCGTCGACGGCGCGGGCGAGCTCGAGGTGATCCTCGACCGCAGCCCGTTCTACGCCGAGAGCGGCGGCCAGGTCGGCGACACCGGCGAGATCCGCACCCCCACCGGCACCCTCCGCGTGCTGGACACCCGGCCCGAACTCGGCCTGCACGTCCACACCGTCCGTGTCGTGGACGGCGAACCGCGCCCGGGCCCCGGCCACGCGGTCGTCGACGCCGACCGCCGCACGGCCACGGCCCGCTCGCACAGCGCGACGCACGTCCTGCACGCGATGCTGCGCCGCGTCCTCGGCGACCACGCGGTCCAGCGGGGGTCCCGCGTCGAACCCGGCAGGCTCCGCTTCGACTTCGCGCACTTCTCCCCCGTCGACGTCGCGCCCGTCCAGACCCTCGTCAACGACTACCTCCTCGACGACCCGCAGGTGCGCGTCTGGGAGGCGTCCCGCACCGAGGCCGAAGCGGCGGGTGCGATCGCGCTGTTCGGTGAGAAGTACGACGAGACCGTCCGCGTCGTGGACATCGGCGACGCGTCCCGGGAGCTCTGCGGCGGCACCCACGTCGCCCACGGCACGCAGGCCGGGCCCGTCCGCGTCGTCGGCGAATCCTCGATCGGCACCGGGCTCCGCCGCATCGAGGCGCTCACCGGCGCCGACGCCCTCCGGCACTACGACCACGAGCACCACGTCCTGACCGAGCTCGCGGACCTCCTCGACGCGCCCCCCGACCGGCTCACCGAGCGCATCGGGGTCCTCCTCGAAGCCCAGCGGGAACTGAAGGCGCTCCACCGCAGGCGACTCGACGACCTCGTGACGACCCTCGCGTCGGCCCCCGAGCACCACCCGGGCGGCCGCCTCATCACCCGGATCGTCGACGTCCCCGACCTGCGCGCCGTCGCCACGAAACTCCTGCCGCACGCCGACGCGGTCGTCCTCGGCGCCCGCCACAACGGCAAGGCGACACTGGTCGCGGCGCTCGGCCCCGGCCTCGGCACGCCCCGCGACCTCCTCGCCCGCGCGGCGCGCGAGGTCGGCGGCGGCGCCGGCGGCAAGGGCCCCGTCGCCCACGCGGGCGGCCGCAACGCCGACCGCCTCCCCCGGGCGATGGAGCTCGCGACCGCCGACGCCCGCGCCCTGCTCAGCCGTTCGGCAGGATGACGGCCCGCCCGTTCACCTTCCCGGCGTGCAGCCGCTCGTACGCCTTCGGCGCCTCGTCCAGCGAGTACGTCTCCACATGGACGTCGATGATCCCCGCCCTGGCCAGCTCCAGGACCTCGATCAGCTCGCCCCGCGACCCCCAGTAGGGGGCCCGCACCGAGGCGTCGAAGGCGATCGCGCCGAACCCCACCTGCGCGACGCCCCCGCCGATCCCCACGATCACGACCTCCGCCTCGGCGGCCGCCACCGACGTGGCGGTCGCCACCGTCGGCGGCACCCCCGCGAAGTCGAACACCGCCTGCACCCCGCCCGTCATCCCGCGGACCCGCTCGGCCGCGCGCTCGTCCGACAGCACCACCTCGTGCGCCCCGACCGTCCGCGCCAGCTCCAGCTTCTCCTCCGACACATCGAGCGCGATCACCGTCGCGGGCGTCAACGCCCGCAGCAGCTGGATCGCCACGTGCCCGAGCCCGCCCGTCCCGATCACGACCGCCGCACTCCCCGGCACCAGCTTCGGGAGCGCCCCCTTGATCGCGTGGTACGGCGTGAGCCCCGCGTCCGTCAACGGCACGTTCGTCACCGGATCCAGATCGCCCAACGGCACGAGGTGCCTCGCATCATCGACCACGAGGTACTCCGCGATCGCCCCCGGCGCCCCCAGCCCCGGCGGCATGATCCCCAGTTCGTCCGCCCGCACGCAGTAGTTCTCCTTGCCCTGCGCGCACATCACGCACGCCCCGCACCCCCACGGGCCGTACACCGCGACCGACTCCCCGATCGACACCCCGCGCACCCCGTCGCCGACCGCCTCGACCGTCCCGGCCCCCTCATGCCCGAGCGTCAACGGCAACGGGAACGTCAACTGCTCGGCCGTCCAGCCCATCACCGCGATGTCCGAATGGCACACCCCGGCCGCCGACACCTTCAGCAGCACCTGCCCGGGCCCCGGCTCCGGATCCGGCACGCTCACGACCTCGGGCGCACCGCCCACCTCGCGATACTGAACCGCCCTCATGTCTCCCCCTCAGGACGTACGTCCGGGGGATATGCCCATGAGGTCACGAAACTACCGATGGTCGGGCTGGCGGGATTCGAACCCACGACCCCTGGCACCCAAAGCCAGTGCGCTACCAAGCTGCGCTACAGCCCGCACACCGACGCGCGAGCGCGGGTGCTGCCCGAAGTCTAGTGCCGATCGCCCCCGCCCGCCGCCCGGCGACCACGACCGCACCCGAAACCCTGTACGCTACGGATGGCGCACAAGGACCGCCCAGGCCCTCCCGGCGCCGCGCGGGCGTAGCTCAATGGTAGAGCCCCAGTCTTCCAAACTGGCTACGCGGGTTCGATTCCCGTCGCCCGCTCTCATACCTCCCCAGGTCAGAGCCCTGCAGGGCGATCTTGAGGGCCCCTTTCAAGATCATTCGTGACCCATTTGTCACTGGGATCGAGCACGCCAGAGCGGCATCCCGGTTCATCTGGAAACCTTCGCGATATGGACGACTTCGTGCCGTGCCTAATGGCCTGCTAGCCGGTCACCGAGGCCCTGCGCTACGCGTCCGAGAAGGCCGGCGACGTGACGCTGCGGTTGGACTGCACCGAGGACGGCGCGTTGTGGATGGAAGTCCAGTTCGTCCCTGCGCTACTTACCGGCCCGTCCCGCAGGCGAAGATCACATGACGGGTGCCGATCCAGGTGAGGTCAGCGTTCGCAGACGGCTTTGAGATCGATGTCGAGGGCGAAGGGCAGCGTCGCGGTGATGCGGTCGTGGTGGACGCCGGTCGCTACATATCCGCCGGTGGCGTCGTCCAACTCGTAGGTGTAGATCGCGAACGCCGGTTCGGTCTGGTCGGTCTCCACCCGCCAGTAGTGCCGGATCCCGGCTCCTGCGTACAGGGCCGGTTGCATCCGGCGGTCCTTGCTCTTGGTCGACGGTGACACCACCTCGGCGACGAGGGTGACCGACTCTGCGTGGATCGGACGTTCGTATGGATCGTGTTCGACCGAGTAGACGACGATGTCGGGGGCGATCTCGACCGGCTCCGTCTCGTCGTCGTCCAGCAGTACATCCACGTCCGTGTCGACCTGCCAGGCGTCAGGGGCCGCGTCTTCGAGACGGGTCGCCAGACGCCGCGCGATGCGCTGGTGGATCGGGCGGGGCCGTGGACTCACGACGAGTTCTCCGTGGATGAGGCTCACACGTACTGGGAGGTCTTCGGGTAGCGCCTCGTAGTCTGCCCGAGTCCAGGTGTCGCCGGAGGGCAATGGGAGAGTCATCGCTGGCATGGCTCCTGCTGCCTCCGGTCGAGTGGGGACGCGTCCTTAGTCAGAGTACATTCGGCACGCCTCCCCGAGGCTATGAGCGGCTCCGCGCCATCGCTGGACCTTGGCCTTGAGGGTCGCCTCGTGCTTGTGGCACGGAGCCGCCGTTGCCGTCTGCCAGGAGGCGGACGCGGGCCCTGGGCATAGACGGTGATAGACGGTGATCGATTGCCGCTACATGACCATCCAAGGTCGGCTGCTTCTCGGGCCGGGTGCCAGCAGTGTGTGCGGAACCAGCCGGCGGGGATGTGCGGGTCGTCGTCGACGACGCGGGGGTTGCGGGGGCTGTCCTTGCCTTGGGCGCGACGCTTGGCGCGGTAGGCGGCGTAAGCGGCTCGGCAGTGGTCGCACTTGCACTTGCCGAGGTTGTAGGCCGTGATCGTGCCGTGGGTGTAGGCGCGGCCATTGAAGGCTTCGAAGGTGAGGGACTCGGGGTCGACGAGTTCGAGCCTGGGCGGCTTGGGTCGGCGGCTTGAGCTTGGCGACGATCTGGGGCTCAGCTTGAGGCGGCGGTAGCGCTTGCCCTTGGGGTAGTCGTTGACCAGGAAGCGGCGGCCTTCGGGCGGCCTTGTACGTCTTGCCGGGTGTCCGCGTCGGTCTTGTGGTGTCTTCGAGGGGTCAGTCGCTTACTTCGATCTCCAGGGACAGGAGGTGGGAGCTGAGGGTTTTGCCGTGGGTGTCCAGTGCGAGGGACGTCGTGACGCCGCCTTCCAGGGACTGGCGGCACACGAAGTGCAGGGCGTGCAGGTTCGGGAGTTCGTGGCGCACCACTTCGCCGCGGGTGCCGAGGTGGCGGCGCACCGCTTCGGCCGTCAGTTCTCTGACCAGGTCGGCGTAGTGCTCGTCGCGGTAGGGGAAGACCGAGATGGTCGAGGTGTCGCCCTTGTCGCCCGCGCGGGCGTGCGCGATGTCATGCAGTTTCGTGCGCACCGGGGACCTCCAGGTAGTGCGTGGCGGGGGTGACGGCTTCGCGGGGTAGCAAGGTCGAGACGATGCCGATGACCTCGTCGGTTCGGGTGCGGACGCCGCCGCCTCCGGCGGGGCCGTTGGTGTAGAGGGCTTCGACCTCGTGGCAGACGTCGTCGGCGCGCTCGGGCGTGGGGGTGATGGCCGCGACGCGCAGGCGGCATTCCTCGTCGGGGGTGCCGATGACGCCGGTGCGCGGGTGCACCCCGGCCCGTCCGAGCCGGGTCGCCACGATCTCGCCGGCGAGTTCGGCGCGGCGCCGGGCGTTCGGGCCCGCGTAGGAGATCTCCGCTTCGGCGCGGTGGCCGGCCTGGTAGCCGACGCTCACCTTGAGCGTGCCGGGGCGGGGACGGCCCGCGGCCCCGCGCACCCGCACGACGTCCGGGCGGACGTCCTCGACGGTGACGCCCCGCAGGTCGAGGACGACGTCGGGGGTCAGGTAGGCGGCGGGGTCGGTGATCTCGTACAGCAGTTGTTCGCGGACGGTGGCGCGGGAGATCAGGCCGCCGGTGCCGGGGAGCTTGCCGATGGTGGCGGTCCCGGCGGTGTCGACGTCGGCGAAGGGGAAGCCGAGGTCGGCGAGCCCGGGGACGTCCTTGCGGCCGGGGTCGGCGAAGTAGCCGCCGGTGAGGTGGCCGGCGCATTCCAGCAGGTGGCCGACCATGGTCCCGGCGGCGACGCGGGGCGGGTCGTCCAGGTTCCAGCCCAGGCGGTGGGCGAGGGGTGCGAGGAACAGGGACGGGTCGGCGACCCGGCCGGTGAGGATGACGTCGGCTCCGGCGGCGAGGGCGGGCATGAGCGCGTCGGCGCCCAGGTAGGCGTTGGCGGAGATGACGGGGCCGTGGTCCTGCAGGGGTCTGCCGTCCTCGAGGGCGGGGGCGGTCAGGTCGATGCGGTCGAGCACGTCGTCGCCGGTGACCACGGCGATCCGTAGTTCCAGGCCGAGTTCGCGGGCCAGGGCTCGGGTGGCCTCGCCCGCGGCGGTGGGGTTGGCCGCGCCCATATTGCTGACGATCGGCACGCGCCGCGCGTGGGGCAGCAGTGCCGACAGCCGGGCGCGCAGGCGCGGCTCGTAGCCCTGGTCGGGGTCCTTCAGCCTGCGGCGGTGGCCGAGCGCGATGGTCCGTTCGGCCAGGCATTCCAGGACGAGGACGTCGAGGTCGCCGCGGTCGAGCAGGTCGGCGGCGGGCTCGATGCGGTCGCCGGCGAACCCGGCGCCGCAGCCGATCCGCACGGACGTGGTGGTCGTGGTCATGGGAGCCCCGATGGTCGATGGTCAGATGGCGCCGGTGAGCAGGGCGACCGCGGTCATGACGAGCGTGGTGCCGAAGGCCCAGCCGAAGATGAACCGCTGGTGGGCGCCGAACTCGACCTTGGCCATCCCGAGGAGGATGAACGTGGACGCGGTCAGCGGGCTGAGCGGGAACCCGGTGGTCATCTGGCCCAGGATCGCCGCCCGGCCGATCTCGGCGGGGTCGCCGCCCAGCCCGGCGGTGGTCTCGGCGACGACCGGCATGACGCCGTAGTAGTAGGCGTCCGGGGTGAACACCAGGCTGAGCGGCATGCTCGTGACGGCGGTCGCGGTCGGCAGGACGCCGCCGGCGCCGTCCGGGACGACCGACACGATGGCGCGCGCCATCTCGGTGATCATTCCGGTGCCGCCCAGGATGCCGGTGAAGACGCCCGCCGCGAAGATCATCGCGGTGACCAGGATGACGTTGGCCCCGTGCTTCTCCAGCAGTTCCTGCTGTCGCGGCCACGTCGGCCGGTTGACGGCGAGGGCGACGGTGAACGCGACGGCGAACAGCACCTCGAGCGGCATCAGCTGGGCGACCAGCGCCGCGATCAGCGCGACGGTCAGCAGCAGGTTGAACCAGAGGAGGACGCGCGCCGTTCGCGGGGCGGCGTCCGGTTCCGCGACCGTCTCCGGGGCGGGCAGCGCCTCGCCCTGCTCGGCCAGCCGGGCGCGTTCCCGGCGTCCGATGAGGTAGGCCGCGAGCAGCACCCACGCGATCCCGGCGATCATGGCGGGCAGGACGGGCAGGAAGATGTCGGAGCCGTCCAGCTTGAGCGCGGCCATCGCGCGGGCGGTCGGGCCGCCCCAGGGCACGAGGTTCATCACCCCGGCGCCCAGGCAGACCACGCCGGTCAGGACCACCGGCCGCATGCCGAGCCGCTTGTAGATGGGCAGCAGCGCGGAGACCGTGATGAGGAACGTGGACGCGCCGTCCCCGTCGAGGGCCACCAGCAGCGTCAGCACCGCCGTCCCCACGGTGATCTTCATCGGGTCGCCCGCGGCCCAGCGCAGCACCCGGCGGATCGCCGGGTCGAACAGCCCGCTGTCGATCATCAGGCTGAAGTACAGCACCGCGAAGGTGATCATGATGGCCACCGGGGCGACCTTGACCATCCCGTCGGCGATCATGCCGCCGAGGTCGCCGCCGAACCCGCCGGCCAGCGCGGTCGCGATCGGCACCAGCACGAGCGCGAGCAGCACCGACACCTTCCTGGTGAGGGTCAGGGCGAGGAACAGCCCGATGGTGACGAACCCAAGCGCGGCCACCATGTGCCCACCTCCTTTCCGGGGTTGCCGACGAGTGTGAGGTCCGACACTCTTGTTCGTCCAACATCGATCGCGCATACATTGATGCGGAGAGCGCATGGACCTGACGATCCAGCAACTGCGCATCGTCCTCGCCGTCGCGCGGGAGGGCAGTTTCACCGCCGCGGGCGAGCGGATGCGGCTCGCCCAGTCGTCGCTGAGCCGGACGGTCGCCGAGGTGGAGCGCCGCGTCGGCGTCGTGCTCTTCGAACGCACCACGCGGCGGGTGCTGCTGACCCCCGCGGGCGAGGAGTTCGCCCAGGTCGCCGGACGGGTGGTGGCGGAGTTCGACCGCGGGATCGGCCACTTCGCCGGCTTCCTCGCCGGCACCCGCGGCTTGGTCCGGATCGCGGCCCTCCCCTCGCTGGCCGCGACCCTGCTGCCCGCGATCGTGTCCCGGTTCCGCCGCGATCACCCCGACGTGCGCGTCCAGATCGAGGACGGACTGCTGGACCAGGTGCTCGACCGAGTGCAGGGCGGCCACGTCGATCTGGCGGTCACCGTGCTGACCGGCCCGCACGACGGGCTCGGTTTCCGCCAGATCGCCGTCGACCACTTCTTCTGCGTCTTCCCCCGCGACCACCGCTTCGGGGCCGACCCCGGCGGGCTTCCCTGGACGGAGCTGGAGGACGAACCGTTCATCGCCTTCGACCCGGCCAGCAGCGTCCGCACCTTCACCGACCGGGCACTGCGCGAGGCCGAGGTGCGGCTCGGCCCGGTGACCGAGGCCCGCAACATCGCCGCCGTCGCGGGCCTCGCCGCGGCGGGGCTCGGGGTGTCGGCCGTCCCCGGGCTCGTCCTTCCGCTCATCGAGTTCGCCCATCTCGAACGGCGGCGGCTCGTCGACCCCGAACCGACCCGCCCGATCGGCGTCCTGTTCGACCCGCGACGCCCCCAGGCACCGGTCGTCAAGCACTTCCTGAATCTGCTCGAAGAGGGAGCGGCGGCGGAGTCGCCGCATTTCGTCGGCGCAGAGTGGACGCACGGCCGATGACCCTCGGCGGAACAGCGGTGATGTTGGTTCCCGGCAGGCCGGCGGCGCCGCGATCGCCGACTTGCTGCTCGGCCGCGCCGGTCCGTGCGGCCGGCTCGCCGAGACCGTCCCGCTGCGCCTGGAAAACACGCCGTCCCACCTCGGCTTCCCCGGCGCCGACGGCACCGTCCGCGCCCGTCAGCTCCCGCTTTGGGGAGGCGCCGGGCGCACGAGGCCGGTCTGGTAGGCGATGACGACGAGCTGGGCGCGGTCGCGCGCGTCCAGTTTCACCATGGCCCGGTGGACGTGGCTCCGCACGGTGAACGGGCTGATCACGAGGGCGTCGGCGATCTCGGCGTTGGAGAGCCCCTGCGCGGCGAGGGCCATCACCTCCCGTTCGCGGGCGGTGAGTTCGGCCAGTTGCTCGGGCGCGCCCAGGCGGTCGTCGCGCGCCGGTGCGGCGAGGAAGCGGGCGACCAGCGCGCGGACGGCGGCGGGCGACAGGAGCGCGTCCCCGGCGGCGACCGTCCGGATGCCCTCCAGGAGCGCGTCGGCGCTGACGTCCTTGCCGAGGAAGCCGCTGGCACCGGCGCGCAGCGCCCGCGCCACGTACTCGTCGGTCTCGAAGGTGGTCAGGATGAGGACCCGGGTGCCGGACAGGCCCGGGTCGGCGCAGATCTCGGTGGTCGCGGCGAGCCCGTCGGTGCCGGGCATGCGGATGTCCATGACGACGATGTCCGGCCGGTGCTCGCGGGCGAGTTCGGCGGCGCGCGCGCCGTCGCCCGCCTCGCCGACCACCTCCATGTCCGGGCAGGAGTCGATCAGGATGCGGAAGGTGGCGCGCAGGAGGGCCTGGTCGTCGGCGAGCAGTACACGGATCGTCATCGGGTGTTCTCCGGGTCGCGGACGTGCAGCGGCAGGGTCGCGGCCACCTCGAAGCCGCCTTCGGGACGGTTCCCGGTGCGGACGTCGCCGCCGACGGAGCCGGCGCGCTCCCGCATGCCGATGAGGCCGAAACCGCGTCCCGGCGAGGTCGGGGCGGCGCCGGTGCCGTCGTCGGTGACGGTGATGGCGAGCCGGTCGGTGCCGTAGGCGAGCCGCACCCGCGCCGTCGCGGCGGCGGCGTGCTTGGTGACGTTGGTGAGGGCTTCCTGGACGATGCGGAACGCCGTCAGGTCGACGCCCGCCGACAGCGGACGCGGCTCGCCCTCGACGACGACGTCGACCGCGAGACCGGCCGCGCCGCATGCCGCGGTGAGTTCGTCGAGCCGGGCGAGGCCGGGCGCGGGTTCGAGTGACGGCGCCTCCGTGCCGTCCGCCGTGTCGTCCGCCCGGCGCAGCAGGCCCACGGTCGCCTTCAGCTCGCGCAGCGCCGAGGACGTCGTGCCCGACAGGTCGGTGAGGATGCCGCGGATCTGCTCGGGGCCGTTGCGGGCGAGGTGCGCGGCCGTCCCCGCCTGGGCGTTGGCCAGGGCCAGGTGGTGGGCGACCACGTCGTGCAGTTCCCGGGCGATGCGCACCCGCTCTTCGGCGACCCGGTGCCGCGCCTCCTCCTCCCGGGTGCGCTCGCGTGCTCGGCGCGGGCCCGCACCTCGTCGAGGTAGGCGTTGCGCAGCCGGACCGCGCTGCCGCCGACCACGGGCAGCAGCACCCACGCGGCGGGCGCGATCGTCCGGTACGCCAGCGGGTGGCCGGTGTCGGCGAACACCGCCGTGATCACCACCTGGATCAGGACGGCGAGGGTGAACAGGCGGGTCGTCCTGCGGTCGGTCCGCAGCGCGAGCTGGAACAGCGCGAGCATCACCGGTGCGAGGATCAGCGGGGTGAGCAGGTAGCCGAGCCCGCTCGCGGCGCCCGCGCAGACGGCGGTCGCGACGACGACGGCGCGCGGGCGGGTGCGCTGCCACAGCAGGGCCACGCAGGACACGGCCGCCAGGATCACCCGCAGCCCGACCCCCGTGTCCGGTTCGTGCGAGCCGGACACCGTCAACTCGCATCCCAGAAGGAACAGGCCGAAGGCCGCCACGGCCGTCATGGCGTCGATGACGCGCGGATGCTCCATCGTCCGGCGCTGCCAGGTGTCGATCATCGGTTCTCCCGGTGGGCGTGCCCGGTCCTCGCCGTCCCACGGCGGGGCTCCCACGGTCGGTGAGGGCCGTCCGCGCCGAGCACGGACGGCCCTCGTCACTCAGGGTAATGGCTACAGGCGGACGGCTTCCGGGGCGCGGGCCCCGGCTTCCCCGGCGCCCGGACCGCGGCGGAGGGATTCTCCCTCCACGTCGATGCGGGGCAGCACACGGTCCAGCCACCGCGGCAGCCACCAGGCGCGGTCGCCGAGCAGGGCCAGGACGGCGGGGACGATCGCCATGCGCACGACGAACGCGTCGAACAGCACCGCGCCCGCCAGCCCGAACCCGATCATCTTGATCATGGTCTCGGCGGAGCCGGCGAAGCCCGCGAACACCCCGATCATGATGAGGGCGGCGGCGACCACGACCCGGGCGCTGTGCCGGAAACCGCCGACGACGGCCTCCCCGGGCCCGTCGCCGTGCACGTACGCCTCGCGCATGCGGGTGACGAGGAAGACCTCGTAGTCCATCGCGAGCCCGAACACGATGCCGACCAGGAAGATCGGCATCAGGCTCATGATCGGCCCCGGCTGCTCCACGCCGAGCGGCTCCGCGCCCCACCCGAACTGGAAGACCGCCACGACCGACCCGAACGCCGCCAGCACCGACAGCAGGAAGCCCAGCGCCGCCTTGATCGGCACCAGCACGGACCGGAACACCACCAGCAGCAGGACGAACGCCAGCCCCACGATGACGGCGAGGTAGGGGATCAGCGCGTCCTGGATCTTCTGGGCGACGTCGATGTTCACCGCGGTGCTACCGGTGATCTCGTACGTCGCCCCGGTGGCGGCCTCGACCGGTGCCCGCGCCTCGCGGAGGGTGTGCACGAGTTCCTTCGTGGACTCGTCGGCGGGGCCGGTGGCCGGCACGGCCGACAGCAGCGCGGTGTCGCCCGCGGGGTCGAACCGGGCGGGCGACACCGAGACGACCCCGCTCGTCCCGCCGATCTCCGCGGCGACCCGGCTCACGGCCGCCTTCGGGTCCGCGGCGTCCCGGGCGTCGACGACGACGGTCAGCGGGCCGTTGAACCCCGCCCCGAAACCCGCGGCGAGCGCGTCGTAGGCCCGGCGCTCCGTCGTGGAGACGGGCTTGGCCTCGTCGCCGGGCATGCCCAGCTGCAGCTGCGTCGCCGGTACCGCGAGCACTCCGAGGAAGGCGACACCGGCGAGCAGGACGAGCACGGGCCGCCGCAGGACCAGCCGCGCCCACCGGACGCCCACGCCGTCGGCGCGCCCGTTCTCCTTCGCCGTCCCCTTCCGGACGCTCCGGCCGAGGACGGCGTCCGGGAAGAACCCCAGCAGCGCCGGGATCAGGGTCAGCGCGATGAGGACGGCGACGGCGACCGCCCCCGCCGCGGCCAGCCCCATCTTGGTCAGCATCGGCACGCCGACCACCGACAGACCGGCCAGCGCGATGACGACCGTCAGCCCGGCGAACACGACCGCCGAACCCGCCGTCCCCGCGGCCAGGCCCGCCGCCTCCGCGGGCGCGCTCCCCCGCGCGCGTTCCTCGCGGTACCGGGAGACGACGAACATCGCGTAGTCGATGCCGACCGCGAGGCCGAGCATCGTCGCCAGCGTCCCGGTCGTCACGGACAGGCCGAACGCGCCGCCCAGCGCGAGGATGGACGCCATGCTGATCCCGACGCCGAGGACCGCGGTGAGCAGCGGGAGCCCGGCGGCGGCCAGCGAACCGAAGGTCACCAGCAGCACGACGGCGGCGATGAGCACGCCGACCCCCTCGGCCGCGCCCCCTGCGGCGGGCTGCGTCGCGAGCGCGGTGCCGCCGACCTCCACCGTCAGGCCGGCGTCCCGCACCCGGTCGATCGCGCTCTCCAACGCCTCCTTGCCGGCATCGGTGAGGTCGCCGGCCGCGGCGTCGAAGCCGACGGTCGCGTAGGCGGTGGTGCCGTCGTCGCTGACCGCACCGGCCGCGAAGGGGGACACGACGCTCGCGACCTGCGGGCCGCGCGCCGCCTCGGCGAGGGCGCCGTCGATGGCGCCGCGGTTGTCTGCCGCGGTGACCCGCTGCCCCTCGGGCGCGACGAACACGATCCGGGCGTCGGCCGCGTCGCGGTCGGCGCCCGGGAAACGCTGCTCCACCAAATCGAAGGCCCGCTGGGACTCGATGCCCGGCATCGCGAACCCGTCATCGGTCGCGGCCGGTGCGGTGGCGGCGCCGACACCCGCGGCGCCCAGGATCGCCAGCCACACGACGACGGCGTACCAGCGCCGCTCGAAGGCCGTGCGGCCCAGCCGGTAGAGGAATGCAGGCACGGGGAAGGTCTCCACATCTGGAAGGAAGCCGAGGTACCTTTCCAGGCTCTTCGGCGGGAGGCCTTTCGTCGTCGTGCACGCGTCCGCACTTGCCGCTGCTGCGAACGCACAAGCGCGGCGGCCCGCGTCCTACCCGAGGAGGAGACGACGCTTCCCGGGACGGCTCACAAGTCGTGCTCGTCCGGATCTTCGACGAGCCCGCCGTTGACCGCGCGAAGCCAGAGAGTCCGGTGCCATTCGCCGGCGTCGGGGGGCGATCGCTTCCAGCCGCTCGCCGCGCCGGCCGATCTCCGCTTCGTCGGCGTCCCAGTCCGGGAGCGGTCCGTCCGCGACGAAGGCAAGCACCTCGGGTCTCACTTCTCGATCACCGCTTTCCGGACGGCGGGGCGTCCGCGGCGGAGCGAACCTCCGACCGCGGACGCCCGGACGGGTCGCGGGTCAGCCGAGGGTCTTGGTGTCGATGACGAAGCGGTAGCGGACGTCCGAGGCCAGGACCCGCTCGTAGGCCTCGTTGATGCGGTCCGCGGAGATGAGTTCGATGTCGGCGCCGATGCCGTGCTCGGCGCAGAAGTCGAGCATCTGCTGGGTTTCGGCGATGCCGCCGATCATGGAGCCGGCGTAGGAGCGGCGGCCGTTGAGCAGGCTGAACACGTTGACGTTCAGCGGCTCGGCGGGGGCGCCGACGTTGACGAGGGTGCCGTCGACCGCGAGGAGGCGGAGGTGGGCGTCGACGTCGATGGGCGCGCTGACGGTGTTGACGATGAGGTCGAACCGGTCCGCGAGCCGCTCGAAGGTGCCGGGGTCGGAGGTGGCGTGGTAGTGGTCGGCGCCCAGGCGGAGGCCGTCCTCCCGCTTCTTCAGCGACTGCGAGAGGACGGTGACCTCGGCGCCCATGGCGTGGGCGAGCTTGACGGCCATGTGGCCGAGGCCGCCGAGGCCGACGACGGCGACGCGGCGGCCCGGGCCGGCTCCCCAGCGGCGCAGCGGCGAGTAGGTGGTGATGCCGGCGCACAGGAGGGGGGCCGCGGCGGCCGGGTCGATGCCGTCGGGGACCGACAGGACGTAGTCGGCGTCGACGACGACGTGCGTGCTGTAGCCGCCCTGGGTGGTGGTGCCGTCCCGGTCGGTGCCCGCGTAGGTGGGGATCATGCCCTCGACGCAGTACTGCTCGTCGCCGTTGCGGCAGTTGGCGCACGCGCCGCAGGAGCCGACCATGCAGCCGACGCCGACGCGGTCGCCGACCGCGTGCCGGGTGACGTCGGCGCCGGTCGCGGCGACGACGCCGACGATCTCGTGGCCGGGGACGACGGGGAACGGCTGGGCGCCCCAGTCGCCGTTGACCGTGTGGATGTCGGAATGGCAGATGCCTGCGTAGTAGATCTCGATGAGCACGTCGTTCGGGCCGACGTCACGCCGCTCGATGGTCGTCGGGGCCAGCGGCCGGCCGGCGGCCGGTGCGGCATAGGCGTGAACGCGCAAGGTGAAGCTCCTTTGTCGTTTCGGGGTCGACTCCCATGGAACGTTCCGGGGCGGGATGGGAGAAGGCACTGCCGACAGGTGTACTGGCAGGGCACCCTTTCGGTGAAACCGGGCGCTTAGCCTGGAGGCGTGGATCAGCGCAGCCAAGTCCGTGAGTTCCTGACCTCCCGGCGGGGCCGGATCACCCCGCAGGAGGCGGGGCTGCCCTCGTACGGCGCCCGCCGGGTGCCGGGTCTGCGCCGGGCGGAGGTCGCGCAGCTGGCCGGGGTGAGCGTGGAGTACTACTCCCGGCTGGAACGCGGTGATCTGTCCGGGGTGTCCGACCATGTGCTGGACGCGCTGGCCCGGGCGCTCCGGCTCGACGAGGAGGAGCGCACCCATCTGGACGACCTGGCCCGGGCCGCCGGTCCGGGGCCGCGCCGCCGGCGGCGGTCGGCGCCGCAGCGGGTCCGGCCAACGGTGCAGCGGATGCTGGACGGCATGACGGACCCGGCCATCGTCATGAACGGCCGGGGCGACATCCTCGCCGCCAACGCGCCGGGACGCGCGCTCTACGCGCCCATGATCGAGGCGGCGCGGGGCGCCGTCCCGAACCATGCGCGGTTCATCTTCCTCGACGCGCGGTCCCGCGAATTCTGGGGCGACTGGGACCGCGCGGCGGACGACACCGTCGCGCTGCTGCAGGCGGAGGCCGGTCGCGATCCCTTCGACAAGGAGCTGACGGAGCTGGTGGGCGAGCTGTCCACGCGCAGCGACGACTTCCGGGCCCGCTGGGCCCGCCACGACGTGCGGCAGCACCACATCGGCGCGAAGCCCTTCCACCATCCGGTCGTCGGGGAGCTGCGGCTCACCTACGAGTCGCTGGATCTGCCCGCCGACAACCTGACCCTCGTCGTCTACAGCGGGGAGCCCGGCAGCGATTCCGAGGACCGGCTCCGGCTGCTGGCCAGCTGGGCCGCCGAGCCGGTGCGCGAATCCGGGGCGCGGTGATCGCCCGCCCGTGAAAATATGATTTTCTAAGAGGAGAATCACGCTTTCACGGAGGGTGCATGGGACGGGCACAGGCGGCCTGGCACGGCCGGAGCCGGATCCTCACCGAGTTCGGCCTCGCGGTGCGGTCGCACGGCGAGGAGCTGCACGGCACCGGGGCCGTCACGCCGCACCTGCACGTGCCGGGGACCGCGCACCTGCGGACGTCCGTCCTGGCGGCGTGGACCGACCACCTGACCGGGCTGCTCGCCGCGCGCACGATGGCCCCGCGCGTCCCGGTCACCATCGAGCTCGACGTCCACCTGTACGGTCCGGCGCCCGCCTCGGGCGACGTGCGCGGCGCCGCCCGGGTCGTGAAGGCCGGACGGTCGATCTTCGTCGCCGAGGTCGAGTTCGCCGCCGGCGGCGCGCCCCTCGGCTTCGGCGCCGCCTCGTTCATGATCGCGCCCGATCCGGCGGTCCGGCTGCCGGAGCGGCTGAGCGTCGACATGCCGGCGCCGGCGGGACGGCTGGAGATGCCGCTGGCCGAGCGGGCGGGGTGCGTGCGGCGGGAGCCGGGCACGGTGCTCCTGCCCCGGTCCGAGGAGGGCCTCAACTCCTCGAACACCGTCCACGGCGGGCTGCTGGCCCTCGCCGCGGAGGAGGCCGTGCTGTCCCTGGCCCCCGGCGGCACCGTGGGGTCGCTCGCGCTGCGCTACCTGCAGGCCGCCCGCGTCGGGCCCGTCGTCGCCACCGCGGACCTGCGGCGCGGCGTCGCCCGGGCCGTGCTGCGCGACGCGGGCAACGGCGACCGGGTCGCGGTCACCGCCACCGCCCGAACGTCCGGGGCCTGACTCGCCCGGAAATGGGTGTCAGCACGGATGTCGCCGGGAGTTCCGATCGCCGATGGTGAATGGACGTGCTCCGCTCACCATGGAAAGGGATGGCACATGACGGCGAACGATGTGTCGGACGGCTCGGCGACCCGCGAGGTGCGGCGGCGGCTGGAGGAGGAGCGGCGCAAGCGCGAGGCCCAGCTGGTCGCGCTGGAGGAGGAGATCGAGCGGTCGCCGCTGGAGGAGGTCGAGGCGGCGGACTACTCGCGGCTGGAGAACCTGCGGCAGAGCCTCGCGGAGATCGACGGGGCGCTGCGCCGTGTCGACGAGGGGACGTACGGGGGGTGCGAGGGGTGCGGGCAGGCGATCCCCGCCGGACGGCTGGAGATCCTGCCGTACGCGCGGTACTGCGTGCGGTGCCAGGGGCGGGCGCCCCGCTGAGTCACAGGAGCCGGACGGCGTCCCCCGCGCGGACCTCGTCGTAGCGCCCCGGCTGCTCGACCACCCAGATCCGGTCGGCGAGGATCACCGGCCGGATCTCGTCGAGGCGGGCGGGGCGCCACGGGCGGTGCCGGGCCAGGACGACCGGGCCGGACGCCGTCCCGTAGGCGACGGTGACCGTGTCGACGGCCGCCGGGCCGAACGGGCGGGCCAGCCGGACGTGGTGGGCGCCGAGGATCGGCTGGGCGAGCACGTGGTGGGTGAGCGGGGAGCCGCCCGGGTCCACCACGAGGTGCGCGTCGTGCAGGCGGACGGTCCAGCCGGTGAGCGGCAGGTTCACCTGCGGGACGCCGGTGCGGTCGCGGGCCACGGGCCCTCCTCTCAGGGTGCGAGCGATCGGCGCAGCGCGCGGATCGCGGGTTCGGCGCCGACGGCGACGAGGGCGTCGCCGTGGCGCAGCCGGACGGTCCCGGACGGCGCGTCGATCGCGCGGCCGTCGCGGAGGATCGCGACGACGCTGGCCCGGGCGCGGAGGTCGTCGAGGGGGCGTCCGGCGTAGGGCGACGCGGCGGGCACGGGGATGTGGACGGCTTCGAGGTGCGCGAGCGCGAGGTGCGGGACGCGGTCGGCGACGGCGGGGGCGCCGAGGAGTTCGGCGACGGTGCGGGATTCGGTGTCGGTGAGGGCGATCGTGCACGCCACCCCGTGGGGGCCGTGCAGGACGAGGTCCCGGCGGCCGTCGCGGTGCGCGACCACGCCGGCGCGCTGCCCGGCGGAGGTCGTGAACGTGAACGAGGTGCCCGTCCTGGGCAGGTTCGTCCTGTCCAGCAGCATCGATGTCCTCCTCACATGCCGTCTGCCTTCCACCTTGGGCGGCCGCCGCGGGTGTCACCATCGGGGGCGGCACCCATTTACGGACGGCGGAGGGTGTAGGGCCCTCGCCGGGACGGGCGGGGTGCGCGGGCGGCGGACAATGGGAGCGGAGGGGGTGCGGGTGCGGCTGTTCTGGCGCGTTTTCTGGTTGAACACCCTGGTGGGAACGGTGGCGACCGTCCTGCTGATGGTCGGGCCGTGGACGGTGTCGGTGCCGATCCGGCTGACGGAGGCGCTGGTGCTCGCGGCGGGGCTGGCGTCGATGCTGCTCGCGAACGCGGCGCTGCTGCGCTGGGGGCTCGCTCCCCTGCAGCAGCTGATCCGGCTGATGGAGACCGTGGACCTGCTGCGTCCGGGGCAGCGGCTGGCGGTGACCGGGAGCGGTGAGGTGGCGACGCTGATCGACGCGTTCAACCGGATGCTGGAGCGGCTGGAGGACGAGCGGGGCACGAGCACGGCGCGGGTGCTGCTGGCGCAGGAGGACGAGCGGCGCCGGATCGCGCGGGAGCTGCACGACGAGATCGGCCAGAGCCTGACGGCGCTGCTGCTGGACCTGAAGCGGCTGACGGGCCGGGCGCCGGCGGAGTTGCGGGAGGAGTTGCGGGTGGCGCAGGAGACGACGCGGGACAGCCTGGAGGAGGTGCGGCGGATCGCCCGCCGGCTGCGTCCGGACGTCCTGGAGGACCTGGGGCTGGGGAGCGCGCTCGCCGCGCTGGTGTCGCAGTTCGACGCGCACACCGTCCTGCGCGTGGAGCGGAACCTCCACCCGGACCTGCCCGCGCTGCACCCGGACGTGGAGCTGGTGCTGTACCGGATCGCGCAGGAGTCGCTGACGAACGTCGCGCGGCACTCGGGCGCGTCGGAGGTCGAGCTGAGCCTGGCCCCGGCGGGCGAGCCCGGCGGGGTGCTGCTGCGGGTGGAGGACGACGGCAAGGGGCTCGGCCACGTCCGCGAGGGGGCGGGGATCCGCGGGATGCGGGAGCGCGCGCTGCTGGTCGGCGGCACCCTGACGCTGGAGGCGGCGCCGGGGGGCGGCACCCGGGTGACGCTGTTCGTGCCGGCGCGCCGCTCCGTCCCGGAGGGGCTGCCGTGATCCGCATCCTGCTGGCCGACGATCACGCGCTGGTGCGCCGCGGGGTGCGGCTGATCCTGGACGGGGAGCCGGACCTGCGGGTCGTCGCCGAGGCCGGGGACGGCGCGGAGGCGATCGCCCTGCTGCGCGGCGGGGTCGAGGCGGACCTGGCCGTCCTGGACGTGGCGATGCCGCGGATGACGGGGCTGCAGGCGACCCGCGAGCTGACCCGCGCGTTCCCGGGGCTGCGGGTGCTCATCCTGACGATGCACGACAACGAGCAGTACCTGTTCGAGGCGCTGAAGGCGGGCGCGGCCGGGTACGTGCTGAAGACGCTGGCGGACCGGGACCTGATCGCGGCGTGCCGGGCGGCGGTGCGCGGCGAGCCGTTCCTGTACCCGGGCGCGGTCGGCACGCTGATCCGCACGTACCTCGACCGGGCCCGGGCCGGACGGTCCGACGGCGTGCTGACGCCGCGGGAGGAGGAGGTGCTGAAGCTCGTCGCCGAGGGGCACTCCTCGAAGGAGATCGCGAGCATCCTCGTGATCAGCGTGAAGACGGTGGAGCGGCACCGCGCCAACATCCTCACGAAGCTCGGCATGAAGGACCGGCTGGAGCTGCTGCGCTACGCCATCCGGGTCGGCCTCATCGAGCCCTGACCGCGTTCCGCAGCACGTACTTCTGGATCTTGCCGCTGGCGGTGCGGGGGAAGTCGTCGACGACGTGCAGTTCCTCGGGCCACTTCTGCCGGGCGAGGCCCGTCCGCTGGAGGTGGGCGCGCACGTCGTCGAGGGTGGGCGCCGGTTCCGCCTTGAGCCGGACGAACGCGGCCGCGTGCTCGCCGAGGCGCGCGTCCGGCGCGGCGACGACGGCGGCCTCGGCGACGGACGGCAGCGCGAGCAGCGCCTCCTCGACCTCGAGGGCGCTGATGTTCTCGCCGCCGCGGATGATGATGTCGGACTTGCGGTCGGTGATGGTGATGTAGCCGTCGTCGTCCATGACCGCGATGTCGCCGGTGCGGTACCAGCCGTCGGCGTCGAAGGCCCGCTCGGTGAGGGCGTCGTCGGTGTAGCCGAGGCACAGGTCGGGGCCGCGGCTGAGGATCTCGCCGTCGTCGGAGAGGCGCAGCTCGACGCCGGGCAGCGCCTTGCCGTCGGTGTGCAGCCGCTTGTCCTGGGGCGCGGTGTGCAGGGACGCGGTCATGGAGGGGTGCTCGGTGCTGCCGTACGAGCGGTAGACGATGATGCCGAGGTCGGTGAGGCGGGACGTGACGGCGGTGGCGACGGGCGCGCCGCCGAGTCCCGCGTACTTCATCCGGCGGAGGTGCCGGTCGGCGAAGTCGGGGTGGTCGAGGAGGCTCGTGATGTAGTACGGGACGCCGCCGCCGACGATGAGGTCGTCGCTGTCCATGAGCGCGAGGACGCGGCCGGCGTCCCAGGCGTCGGCGAGGTGGATCGGCGTGCCGTCCAGTACTGGGATGAGGAAGGCGTTCACCATGCCGATGAAGTGGCCGACGGGGGCGGAGGTGAGCTGCCGGGCCATCTCGGGCGGGTAGCGGTCGGAGAGCTGGCGGGCCTCGCAGCCGAGGGTCTGGTGGCTGTGCACGACGCCCTTGGGGTCGCGGGTGGTCCCGGACGTGAACGTGATCAGCGCCGGGCCCGCCGGGTCGACGGGGGCGACGCCGGGGAACGGGTCGCCGAGCAGGTCGTCGAAGTCGCGGCCGACGACGCCGACGTGCGGGACGGACGCGCTGACGGCGGGGTCGTGCTCCAGGCGGCCGAACCGTTCGGCGGTGATGAACGCCTTCGGCTTCACCGCGTCCAGGATGTAGCCGACCTCCTTGTGCCCGTAGATGTGGACGATCGGCACGACGACGGCGCCGAGGAAGGAGGACGCCCAGAAGGCCGCGGCGGCCTCCATCCAGTTCGGCAGCTGGAAGGCGACGGCGTCGCCGGGGCCGACGCCGCGGTCGCGGAGGCCGCCGGCGAGGCGGCGGGCGAGGTGCTCGACGTCGGCGAAGGTCCCGGACCAGGGCCGGACGGACGAGTGCACGCGGAACACCGTGTCCGGTGCGGCGTCGAGCCCGCGCCGGAGGAGGTCGCCGACCGTGTCGCGCGTCCACCATCCCTCGGCCTCGTACCGTTCGGCCAGTTCGCTGGGGATCGTTCGCATGGCGGCTCCTACGGCCGGAGACGGATGGAGCGGGTGGGGCACGCCTCGGCGGCGTTGCGGACGTCGGCGGGCGGGTCGCCCCGTTCGTCCAGGACGGTCACTTTGCCGTCGTCGTCCAGCCCGAAGGTGTCGGGCGCGTAGAAGCCGCACATGCCGGTGCCGGCGCACGTCTCGGGGGTGACGTCGATGGCCGCGGGGGCGGCGTCGGTGCGGTCGGTCATCCGAACACCACCGGAAGCTCGCTCGGGCCGCGCCAGTGCAGGCCCATGAGGACGGGACGGGCGGCGTCGGGGGCCCAGCGCAGGTTCGGCAGCCGGTCGAGGATCGCGTTCAGCGCGACGCTCATCTCGGCGCGGGCGAGGTGCATGCCGAGGCACACGTGGGGTCCGCCGGCGAACGAGAGGTGGGGGCGGAGCGGGCGGTGCACGTCGAACCGTTCGGGGTCGTCCCACCGGGCCGGGTCGTGGTTGGCGGCGGTGAGGCAGAGCGCGACGCGGGACCCCGCGGGGATGCGGACGCCGCCGAGTTCGGTGTCGCGGGTCGCGGTGCGGTAGAAGGTCGGGTCGGTGACCTCCCAGCGCAGCGACTCCTCGATGGCGTTGCGGACGAGCGCGCGGTCGCGGCGGACGGCGTCGAGCTGGTCGGGGGCGTTCAGCAGCGCCCACAGCGTGATGCCGAGCTGCCGCCAGGTCGTCCCGGACCCGGCGGTGAGGATCAGCCGGGCGAACGCGAGGATCTCGGCGTCGGTGAGGCCGCGCCGGGTGCCGTCCTCGTCGCGGATCGTCTCGTTGAGCAGCTTGCTGATGAGGTCGTCGCGGGGCGCGGTGCGGCGGTCGGCGATGACCGGCCCGAGGATCTCGCCGGCCTCGGCGGCGGCGGCGATCCGGTCGTCCCGCTCGACGGTGGCGCCGATCATCTGCTCGATCAGCTCGCGGAGCCGCAGCGTGTCGTCCATGCCGATGCCGAAGCTGCCGGTGATGGTCAGCAGCGGCAGCAGGGCGCAGAACTCGAGGTTGAGGTCGACGGCGCCGCGCGGCTCGATCCGGTCGAGCAGGGTGCGGGTGATGCCGTCGATCCAGCGGTCGGCCCACCACTGCATCATGTTGCGGTTGAAGGACGGCTGGACGACCGCGCGGTGCCGGGAGTGCTCGGCGCCGCCCATGCCGAGGATGTTGCGCCCGAACGTGTCGAACGTGCTCTGCATCGCCTCGGAGCTGAACGTCTCGGGGTCGCGGAACACGGCGTTCACGGTGGCGTAGTCGAACACCGAGAAGACCGCCGGGGGCAGCGCCCGTCCGGCGACGGGCGCCGGGTGCGGCAGGCCGAGCACCTGCTCGACCGTCCCCTCGTGGACGGGCCCGGTCTCGCGGGCGCGGCGCAGCCCGGCGTGGAAGTCGAGGGCGAAGTCGCCGCCGGACCGGGAGCGCCGGTACTCGCCGCCGGTGTCGAAGAGGGTGCGGATCTTGACCGGGTCGAGCCGGGCGATCTCGTCTAGCATCTGGTTTCTCCCGTGGGGGTCAGGCGCTCACGGCCGTGACGTGTTTGGCCTGCTGGTAGGCCCGGATGCCCTCGCGGCCGCGCTCGCGCCAGTCGCCGCTGTGCCGGCGGCCGCCGGACGACGCGAACGCGCCGATGTAGCCGCCGTTGACGAAGACGGTGCCGGCGCGGACGCGCCGGGCGAGGGCGAGCGCCTCGTCCGCGGGCCCGTACACCGCCCCGGACAGCCCGTAGACGGTGTCGTTGGCGAGGGCGACGGCGTGGTCGGGGTCGCGGTAGCCGAGCACGGAGACGACCGGGCCGAACGTCTCCTCCTGGGCGAGGGGGTTGGCGGTGCCGTCGAGGTCGACGACGGTGGGCTCGAAGAAGTGGCCGCCGAGGTCGGGCCGGGCCCGGCCGCCCGCGACGACGCGTCCGCCGTGCCCGCGCGCGGCCGCGACGTGCTCGGCGCAGCGGGCGACCTGCGCGGCGCTGATCAGTGGGCCGACCTCGGTGGACGGGTCGCGGGGGTCGCCGAGCCGGAGCGCGGCGACGGCGTCGGCGGCGTCGTCGAGGACCTGCTTCTTCAGGTGGTCGGGGACGAGCACCCGGGTCTGCAGGGCGCAGCCCTGGCCCGCCATCGCCCGCATGACGATCGAGATCCCGGCGGCGGCGCGGTCGACGGCGTCCGGCAGGTAGATCGCGGCGGACTTGCCGCCGAGTTCGAGCATGACGCGCTTGTGGGTGGGCGCCGCCTGCGCGGCGATGGCCGCGCCGACGGCGGCCGAGCCGGTGAACGAGACGGCGTCGACCTGCGGCATCGTGGTGAGCAGCTCGGCGCCCGCGCTGCCCGGCTCGGCCAGCACGTTCACCGTGCCGGGCGGGAACCCGGCCTCGTGGGCGGCCTCGCCGACCGCGAGCACGGCGAGCGGCGCGAGCGGGCTCGGGCGCAGCACGACGGTGTTGCCCGCGAGGAGCGCCGGGACGACCTTCCACAGCGCGAGGAACAGCGGCACGTTGTAGGCGGGGATCGCGGCGACGACGCCGAGCGGCTCCCACGCGAGGACGCTCGCGGCGACGCGGCCGCCGGTGACGAGCGCGTCCAGCGGGACCGGGTTGTGCTCCTCGGCGGGCAGCGCCGCGTGCAGCCGGACGGCGTCGCGGGCCTGCGCGATCGCGCCGCTCACGTGCAGGGTGCGGACGGACGCGGCGAGCGCGCCGGTCTCGGCGACGATCGTGTCCTCGAGGGGTTCGCGGCGCGCTTCGAGGGCGTCCAGGAACCGCAGGACGAGGGCGGCGCGCTCGTCCGCGGGCGTCCGGGACCAGTCGCCGTCGAAGGCGCGGCGGGCGGCGTGCACGGCCCGTTCGAAGTCGGCGGGCTCGGCCGCGGGGACGTCGGCGACCGCGGACAGGTCGGCCGGGTTCTCGACGCGGAACGGCTCCCCGGAGCCGAGGCGGGCGCCGTCCACGTAGGAGCGGGGGCTCATCAGAGGCTCACGCCGGCTTCGACGGGGAGCGCCACGCCGGTGACGGCGTACGCGGCGTCCGACACCAGCCACAGGATCGCGCGGCTGACGTCGATCGGCTGCAGCCGGTCGACCGGCAGCACCCGCGCGAGCGCGGCGGCGCCGCTCGCGCTGGTCATCGGCGAGTGCGGGTTGTTGATCATGAAGGTGTCGACGGCCGTCGGGTGGACGACGTTGACGCGCACGTTGTGCTGCCCGAGCAGCCGCGCGAACCCCTTCGCGAGGCCGACGACGCCGTGCTTGGCCGCGTTGTAGCCGGACATGCCGCCGGAGCCGTCCGTCATGCCCTTCAGCCCGGCCGTCGAGCCGGTGATCACGATGGCGCCGCCCCGCCCCTGGTCGATGAGCGGCCGCTGGACCACCTTGAGGGTGTTGAACACTCCGGTGAGCATCACGCCCACGGCGTCGTCCCACCGCGCGGCGGCCTGTTCGAGGGTGGTCTCGGTGCGGTCGCTGTGCAGGACGCCAGCGTTGGCGAGGACGATGTCGACGCCGCCGAGCTCGGCCATGCCGCGTTCGAGCGCCTTGTTCAGGGCGTGGATGTCGCGGACGTCGGCGAGTTCGGTCACGCAGCGCCGTCCGACCGCCTCGACCAGCCGGGCCGTCTCGGCGAGGTCGTCGGGGGTCGCCATCGGGTAGGGGACGGTCGGGATGTCGGCGCCGATGTCGACGGCGATCACGTCCGCGCCGTGCTCGGCGAGCAGCACCGCGTGCGAGCGCCCCTGCCCGCGGCCGGCTCCGGTGATGAACGCGACCTTGCCGTCCAGTTGGCCCATGATTCGGCGCCTCCGTATGAGTGCTCGTGCGCGGTTCTCGGGTTGCCGAGGAATGTGCGAGAAATGGCCGGAAAAGACACCCGGGAGCGCTCGGCGCCGCGTCGGGCGGGCGATCGGTCGGGTGGGCTCACCATAAGCGGCGGCGACTACCGCGTCAAGAGAATGACCTTCTCCATAATCTCGACCAGGTCAGCGTGCCAGTATGGATGGTCCCTCGGCGCCGGGGACACGGTTCTTGATCACCTCTCCGCCGCGCCATCGGAGAAGCGCCTTCTACCTATGGACATATGAGCTTCTACTGGTTACGGTGACTTTCGTTCGCCCCGACGAAGCAGCGACCACGCCCCGTTCACGTCGCTTGCGGCCACCCCTTCGAGGAGACACCACCATGCGGGCAGAGCCATTCGGTCACGCCATTTCGCCCACCCCGGTCGCGCGGCCCGCGCACCGCGCCGCGGCGCGGCCGGCATGAGCCCGGCCGAGCGGGCGGCGCCCGAACGGGCGGCGCCGGAGCGAGAGGGGCACGCCCCCGGGGCGCCGGTCTTCGACGGCGTGCGGGTGCTGGAGGTCGCGCAGTGGACGTTCGCGCCCGCGGCGGCCGCCGTGCTCGCCGACTTCGGCGCGTCCGTCATCAAGATCGAGGACCCGGTCACCGGCGACCCGCAGCGCGGGCTCGCGTCGTCCGGCGTCGTCCCGTCGTTCGGCGGGGTCAACATCGTCACCGCGCAGACCAACCGGGGCAAGCGCAGCGTCGGGCTCAACCTGCGCGACCCGCGCGGCCGCGAGCTGCTGATGGAGCTCGTCGACCACGCGGACGTGTTCGTCACGAACTTCCGGGGCCCCGCGCGGAAGAAGCTCGGCTTCGACGAGGACGCGGTGCGGGCCCGCAACCCGCGCATCGTGTACGCCCGCGCCACCGGGCAGGGCCCGCGCGGCGAGGACGCCGACCGGGGCGGGTACGACTTCACCTCGTACTGGATGCGCGGCGGGATCGCGTCCGCGCTGACCGCGCCGGACGCCGACCGCCCGCTGCCGCAGCCGCCCGCGTTCGGCGACAAGGCCGGGGCGATGAACCTGGCGTTCGGGATCGCCGCCGCGCTGTTCCGCCGCGAACGGACGGGCGAGGGCGCGCTCGTCGACGTGTCCCTGCTCGGCACCGCGCTGTGGCAGCACTCGAGCGCGATCCTCTACAGCTGGGGCCTCGAACGGGAGTTCCCCGTCCAGACGGGACGCTCGGCGAACCCGATCGCCCGCGGGTACCGGACGTCCGACGGCCGCTGGATCGCGCTGATGATGATCGAGTCGGACCGCTGGTGGCCCGGCCTGTGCCGGCAGGTCGACCGCCCCGACCTCGTCGACGACGAACGGTTCGCCGACGCGAAGGCCCGGACCGCGAACTACGACGCGTGCGTCGCGGAGCTCGAGGCCGTCTTCGCCGCCCGCACCCTCGCCGACTGGCGGACCCGGTTCGCGGGGTTCGAGGCCCCGTGGGAGGTGCTGCGCACGATGCGGGAGACGGCCGACGACCCCCAGGTGACCGCGAACGGCTACGCCGTCCCCGTCGACCACGACGGCACCGAGGTCCGGCTGATGAGCGCCCCCGTGCAGTTCGACGAGCGCGTCCCGGACCTGACCCGCGCCCCCGAGCACGCCGAGCACTCCGAGCAGGTGCTCCTCGAACTCGGCTACGACTGGGACGCGATCCTCGCGCTCAAGGACGCCGAGGTGCTCTGAGCGGCGCCCGTCCGGTTCCCGCCGGGCGCTCGTCCCGTCCCGCTTCCTCTCCCTATGCGCCCCCCGTCACACCTCCACCCCACCCCCGCCTCCACCCACCCCATGCGCAGGAGGACCCGTGACCACCACCCCCGACCGTCCCCCGCAGGGCGGGGCCCCGCCGTCCGGCGCCGGGCGCGGCGCCACCCGCCTCATCGTGGCCCTGGTCGCCATCGAGATCTTCGCGGTGTTCGAGACCGCGATGGCGCTCGCCGCCATCCCGACGTTCATGCGGGTCTTCGAGGCCGACTCCGCGGCCGTCGGGTGGACCGGCACCGCCTACCTGCTGGTCGGCGCGGTGTCGGCGGCGACCGCCGGACGGCTCGGCGACATCTTCGGCCGCCGCAACGTGCTCGTCGCCGTGCTGGCGGTCGCGGCCGTCGGTTCGCTGATCAGCGTCCTCGCCACCTCGCTGTGGCTGGTGGTCGTCGGCCGCGGCGTGCAGGGGATGGCCGCCGGGGCCCTGCCGCTGTCGTTCGGGCTCGTCCGCGAGCTGCTGCCCGAACGGCGCGTCCCGTTCGTGATGTCGCTGCTCGGCGGCGTCGTGCCCGTCTGCACCGGCGCGGGCTCCCTGATCGCGGGCCTGCTCATCGACCACGGCGGCTGGCGGAACATGTTCGTCGCGGCCACCGCGATGGGCACCGCCGCCGCGCTGATCGCGCTGTTCGCGCTGCCGCGCACCCCGGGCATCACGCCCCGGCCGTCGGTCGACGTGGTCGGCGCCCTGCTGCTCGCCCCGGGCGTCGGCGGCATCCTACTCGGCGTCAGCCAGACCGAGGACTGGGGCTGGGGCGACCCGCGGGTGATCCTGTCGATCGCCGTCGGCGTCGCGGTCCTGCTCGCCTGGGTCCGGTGGGAGCGGCGCACGCCGGAGCCGCTCGTCAGCATCGACCTGTTCCGCAACCGGAAGGTGGCGCTGGCGACCGCGGCGGCCTTCATGGTGGGCGCCGGGCCGATGGGCGCGGTGTCGATCCTGTCGCACATGGTCCTGCAGCTGCCCGAGACCGCGCCGGTCGGGCTCGGGCTGTCCCCGACGGACGCCGGGTACGTGCTGCTCGTCGTCGCGGTCGTCGCCTACGCGGGGGCGATCGTGAGCGGGCGGATCGCCGGGAAGATGGGCGCCCGCCCGTGCCTGGTCCTCGGCACCCTCATCTACGCCCTCGGCATCTTCCTCTGGATGTTCCTGGACAAGTCCCTCGCCGGCACCATGTTCTGCCTGTGCCTCACCGGCCTCGCCAACGGCTTCGCGCTGACCGCGCTGCCGATCCTGGTCGTCGAGGCGGTGCCGGTGCGCAACACCGGCGAGGCCACCGGGGTCAACCGCGTCACGCTCAACACCGGCGTCGCCTGCGGCCTCGCGATCACCTCGGTGATCCTCGCGACCTCGACCGTCGAGGGCACCCACATCCCGACGCACGGCTCCTTCGTCACCACCGTGGTGATCTTCACCTGCGTGTCCCTCGCCGGCACCGTCCTCGCCCTGCTCATCCGCGGCGGCCGCACGACGGCGGCCGAGCCGGAGCCGGCCCCCGCGAAGGCGTGAGCCCCGGCACCGCCCGTCCCGCACGAAAGACGCGTCCGCACCACAAACGAAAGGGAACCGACCCGTCATGACGCAAGCGACTCCCGACCTGAACTGGCTGATCTCCGTCGACGACCACGTCCTCGAGCCGGGCCACCTGTGGCAGCGGTGGCTGCCCGCGAAGCACCGCGAGCGCGGCCCCCGCCTCGAGATCGACGCCGACGGCAAGGGCACCTGGTACTACCTCGACTTCGAGATGCGGGCGAGCGGCCTGTCCGCCTGCATCGGCCGCGACAAGAGCAGCTACAGCCCCGAGCCGCTCGGCTACAACGAGATGCGGCCCGGCTGCTACGACCCGGTCGCCCGCGCGGAGGACATGAACGAGGCCGGGATCCTCGCCTCGATGACCTTCCCGACGTTCCCCGCGTTCTGCGGCCAGACGTTCTACCGCGGCGCGGACAAGGAGCTCGGCCTCGCCTGCATCGAGGCGTACAACAACTGGATGATCGACGAGTGGTGCGCGGCGGCCCCCGGCCGGTACATCCCGCTCACCCTCATCCCCCTCTGGGACCCGCGGAAGGCGGCGGCCGAGGTGCGGCGGGTCGCCGAGCGCGGCGTGCGCGCCGTCGCGTTCAGCGAGAACCCCGAGCCGCTCGGCCTGCCCACCATCAACGACCCGGACCGCTACTGGGACCCGTTCTTCGCGGCCGCCGAGGAGTGCGGCGTCGTCATCTGCATGCACGTCGGCTCGTCGTCGCAGATTCCGTCCATCAACAAGGACACGTCCTTCATGGCGAACCTGTCGTGGGGCGCGGTGCGGACGTCCGGCACGATGCTCGACTGGCTGTTCAGCGGCGTGTTCGAGCGGTTCCCGAACCTCAAGATCTCGCTCGCCGAGGGCAACATCGGCTGGATCCCGTACTTCCTGGAGCGCGCCGAGCAGGTCATCGACAAGCAGCGGTACTGGGTGCAGCGCGGCGTCGACTACGACCCCAACAAGGGCAGCAAGCAGGAGCGCAAGGACGGCGGCGCGCAGACGATCGACTACCTGAACTTCGACATCCGGCAGTCGTTCCGCGACCACGTGTACGGCTGCTTCATCGACGACATCGCGGGGCTGCGCAACCTCGACCTCATCGGCGAGGACAACGTGATGATCGAGACCGACTACCCGCACTCCGACTCGACCTGGCCGCACTCGATCAAGCTCGCGCACGAGCGGCTGGCCGGGCTGCCGGCCGAGACACAGTACAAGATCCTGCGCGGCAACGCCGAGCGGCTGTTCCAGTTCACCCCGGCCGACACCGCGACCCTCCCGGCGCCCGGCGGGGCCGCGTGACCGGCGCCGCCATCGTGGGGCTCGGCCTGACCGAGCAGGGACGCCGGCTCGGGATCTCCCCCCGGGAGCTGCGGCGGCGGGCGATCGACGCCGCGCTCGCGGACGCGGGCGTGCCCCGCGAGCGGATCGACACCGTCATCTGCTTCGGCGCGCTGCCCGAGGACCTGCGGTACGCGGGCCTGTCGCCGCGCTCGTCGTTCGCGCTGATGTCGGGCGGCGCGACGCCCGCCCTCTCGGTGGTCGTCGCGGCGGGGCTGCTCGCGAGCGGGCAGGCCGAGTACGTCCTCAGCGTCTACGGGGAGGCGTTCACCGGGACGGCGCCCCGGCTGGAGCCCAACCACGGTGGCGGCGGCAGGTCGGACATCGGCGGGTACAGCTACGGCTACCCGTACCTGTACGGGCTGGTCGGGCCGGGCGCGGTCTACGCGATGGCCGCCCGCCGGTACCTCGACGTCCACGGCGCGACCTCGGCGGACCTCGCCGAGGTCGCCGTCGTGGAGCGCGGCTACGGCAGCGTCCGGCCGGGCGCGGTCGGGTACGGCGCGCCGATCACGGTCGCCGACCACCAGGCGTCCCGGATGATCGTCGACCCGCTGCGGCTGCTCGACTGCTCGCGGCCGACCGACGGCGGCGCCGCCGTCGTCCTCACCACCGCGGAGCGGGCGGCGGACTGCGCGGGCACGCCCGTCGCCGTGCTCGGCGCGGGCACCGGCCACAACATCGCGAACTGGTGGGACGGGACGATGGCGGGACGGTTCGGGGCGCTCCCCGACGCCGCGCCGCGCGCGTTCGGCCAGGCGGGCGTCGGACCGGACGACATCGACGTCGCGCAGCTCTACGCGCCGTTCACGATCGCCACCCTCCTGCAGCTCGAGGAGTACGGGTTCTGCGGCGCGGGCGAGGCGCCCGCGTTCGTCCGCGAGGGGCGCACCGGGCCCGGCGGGACGCTGCCCACGAACACCGGGGGCGGGCAGCACTCGGGGTTCTACGCGACCGGCTTCACCCCGCTGTCGGAGGGGATCATGCAGATACGCGGCGACGCGCCGACGAACCAGGTGCCGGACGCCGAGCTGTGCCTGGTGAGCGGCAGCGGCGGCAACGGCGGCGTGCACGGCTCGTGGGCGCACGTGTCGCTCGTCCTCGGGAGGCACCGGTGAGCGGGAACGGGACGCCGCGGCCGTTCCCCGGGGACGTCGCGCCGGACGCGGCGGACGCCGAGTTCTGGGCGGCCTGCCGGGACGGCCGGTACCTGGTCATGCGCTGCGGCACGTGCGGGCACGCGGTGTGGCCGGCCGGCGCCTGCCCGAAGCACGGCGCCGCGCCGATGGCCTGGACGGACGCGAGCGGGCGCGGCACGCTCGTCACCTGGACGATCGTCCACCAGCGGTACGCGACCTCGTTCGCGGGCGCGCCACCGAACGTCGCGCTGGTGGAGCTGGACGAAGGACCGCTCGTCCACGCGACCGTGCTCGGCACCGACCGTCTGGAGGTCGGAATGCGGCTGGAGGTCGCGTTCGAGGAGATCGCCCCGGATGTCGCGCTCCCGGTCTTTCGCCCGGCCCGCGATCGGCCGCGCGGTAGCCTTGCCGGGTGACGTTGGAGCCAGGCTGGGCGGAACGCGTCGAGCGCGGCGCCACCGCGCGCCCCCGCCCGGGAACGTTCGTCGGCCCGCGGGCGAAGCTCGTCGCCGCGGGCCACCGGCTGCTGCTCGAACGCGGCGACTCCTCGTACACGATCGAGGAGCTCGTCCGCCGCGCGGGCGTGGCGATCAAAACCTTCTACCGATGCTTCGCCGGCAAGGAGGAGTTCCTCCGGACGGTCTTCACCACGATCGTCACCGACTCGACGCCGCGCATCCGCGACCACGTCATGACCAGCACCGACGACCCCCTCGAACGGCTGCGGCTCGCGGTGACCCGGCCGCTGGAGTGGCACCGGGAGAACGAGGCGCTCAGCCGGGTCATCGCGCACGAGCACGTGCGGATCGCCGCGACCAGCCCCGAGACGATCGCCGCGACGGGCCGCGCCTACGAGGCGCTGATGCGCGAGCTGATCGTCGAGGCGTCCGACGCGGGCCTGCTGTCCCCGGCCGACCTCGACTGGGACGTCCACATCATCACGTCGATGGTGACGAACTCGTTCCTGTCGCTGATCATCGGCATGGCCGACCCGCCGGACCGCCGGCTCCTCGCCGACAACGTCTGGCGCTTCTGCCTCACCGCCCTCCGCGCCCCCGCCCCGCCCCCGCACCCTCAGCCCGTCACTTGACGGCGATCGTCCCCGGCCCAGCCTGGGATCGCCTCGTCCGCCGGTGTGAACTCGCCGGAGCCCGTGCGAGCCTGTTCCGCCCGCTCCTCGAAGTCGGCCTGTGCGTACGCCGCAGCTCGAAGGCATCGCAGCCGCACCGCGTCCTCGGGGCCGAGCGGGCCGTGCTCATGTGGTTCGGCCACAACTCCCCCGGCCGTCTTCGTGCGTGCGAGTTCCGCCGCCGAGCGTACGGGCTCGTTTGCTATCGCGAGCGGTGTTCGTCCAGACGGACGTGCCGTCACTTGACGGCGAGCGGGTTGAGGGGTGAGCCGACCGCGTAGGGGACGTTCAGCGGCGACGCGGTGAACATGACCTCGTGGACGCCGTCGGCGGCGCAGTCGGCGGCGAGGTCCTCGAAGTCGAACATCTCGCCGAGGAGCAGGCCCATGTCGCGGATCGCGAGCATGTGGAACGGGATCATCGGGCCGTCGCCGTTCGCGCCGAGGACCTCGACGGCCAGGTTGTCCGCGCACACCGCCGCGATGCCGCGGTCGCGGATCCAGCGGGCGCACTCCCAGGTGAGGCCCGGCGACCGGCCCGGCTCGACGTCGAAGCCGCGCCGCTGCCGGGGGTAGGTGCCCGTCCGCAGCAGCAGGACGTCGCCCTCGCGCGGGACGACGCCGGCCGCGGCGAGCACGGCGTCCAGTTCGTCCGGCCCGACGCCCGTGCCCGGCGGCAGGTGGTCGAGGCCGCGGTGCCGCGGCACGTCCGCCAGGATTCCGCGCGCCACGACGCCCGCGGCGAGGTTCTGGATCGAGCAGCGTTCCGCGCCGCGCGCCGTCACTGCGTCGTCGTGGTGGAAGCCGTTGTAGAGCAGGTCGTCGTACCAGAGGTGCGCGAGCGCGTCGACGTGCGTGGACGAGTGCGTGCCGATGATCAGCATGTCCTCGGCGGACGCGAAGCCGCCCGTGAACTCGCCGCGCGGGGTGTCGCCCCGGTAGCGGGTCATGGTGTGGATGGGGTTGAACCGCCCGCTCGTCCGCAGGTCGTGGGGGCCGTTCTCGTCGGCGGGCATGGCCAGCGAGAACGACACGCCCCGCCGGACGGCCGCGGCGGCGGCGCTCACGCACGCGGGGGTGACGAGGTTCAGCGTGCCGCGCTGGTCGTCGTCGCCCCAGCGTCCCCAGTTGCTCAGTTCGCGCCCGAGCGCGCGCACCCCGTCCATGTCGATCACCGGCATCGCGTTCCGTCCTCTCGCCCGCGTCCCTGACGAGAGTCGCATTCTTGCGATGAGAGATCAATGATCTCGGCGGGTGGTCAGTCGCGGTCGAGGGTGTCGAGGTCGCGGGCGGCCTTGGCGAGCAGGTCGCGCATGGCGCGCTCGGCGTCGTCCGGGGCGGCGGCGTGGACGGCGTCGAGGACGGCACGGTGGCTGGGCACCGGGTCGTCGTGCCGGCGGACGCCGTGGACGAGCCGGTCCCGCTCGGCGAGCCCGACCTCGATCACGACCTCCATGCGCTGCAGCAGCTCGTTGTGGGTCGCGGTCAGCAGGGCGCGGTGGAAGTCGAGGTCGGCTTGGACGGCGAGGGCGATGTCCCCGTCGGCCTCCGCCATGGCGCGCAGCGCGCCGTCGAGGGCGGCGAGGTCGGCGGCGGTGCGGCGGAGCGCGGCGAGCCGGGCGGCCTGCGGCTCGATGATGCCGCGGACCTCGGCGAGGTTCTCCAGGAACGCCTGGTCGTTGCGGTTGGCGAACTGCCAGCGGATGACGTCCGGGTCGAGCAGGCTCCAGTCCGCCCTGGGGCGGACGAACGTGCCGCGCTTCTGCCGGGACGCGACCAGCCCCTTCGCGGCGAGCACCTTCAAAGCCTCGCGCAGCGCGGTCAGGCTGAGGTCGAGCTCGTCGCCGAGGGCCGCCACGTCGATGGTGTCGCCGGGCTCCAGCTCCCCGGTCAGGATGCGGCGCGCGATCTCCTGCACCGTCTGGCCGTGCAGCCCACGCTCCGAGTAGTGCACCACGTGCGGCGGTCCTTCCCTGTCGTCCGGCGAGCACTCTAACGCCGACCAGACTATCAATAAATTATGAATTAATATTGACAGGGTCGCCGGAGAGGCATTAGACAAGGTCAGCGCGCATCCGGGAACGATCCGGGCAGCCGGGAACGAGGAGAACGTCGATGAACCATGCCAAGCGCCGCGGGCGGCCGGTCGGCCGGGCAGTGCTCGTGCCCGCCCTGCTCGCGGCTCTGGTACTGGCGGTCACGGCCGCCTGCGACAGGGTGGGCGAGAACGGCCGCATCGGCGTCGTCTACCTCAACGCCGAGGGCTACTACGCCGGGGTCGAGCGGGGGCTCGGCGGGGTGCTCGGGCACGGGGCGGACCGGCCGCAGCTCGTCCAGACCAACATCCAGTCCGACCCCGCCAAGGAGAGCTCGTTCGTCAACACGATGAGCTCCGCGAAGGTCGACGCGCTCGTCGTGTCGCCCGCCTCGGCCACCGCGTCCGTCCCGGCGCTGCGCCTCGCCCACGAGAGCGACGTGCCGGTGATCTGCTACAACACCTGCGTCGAGGACGCCGCCGCGCGCGAGTACGTGGACGCCTTCGTGCTCGGCGACCCGTTCGAGTTCGGGCGGGTCAGCGGCGAGCAGATGGCCGCGCACTTCCGCGCCGCCGGGATCGCGGACCCGAAGGTCGGCGTCATCAACTGCGAGCAGTTCGAGGTCTGCATCCAGCGCCGGCAGGGCTTCGAGAAGGCGCTGACCGCCGCCGTGCCCGGCGCGAAGATCGTCGCGAACCAGCAGGGCCTGACGATGGACGAGGCCGTCCAGCGCGGCGAGCAGCTCCTCACCGCGCACCCCGACATCGACGCCTTCTACGGCGAGGCCGGGTCGCAGATGCTCGGCGCCGTGCGGGCCGTCGAGGCGCGCGGCAAGGCCGGGAAGGTCGCGGTGTTCGGCGGGGACATGTCCGTCGAGGCGGCCGGGAAGCTGCAGGACGGCCGCGTCCTCAAGGGCGTCGCGGACATCTCCGGCATCAAGGTCGGACGGCTGGCGGGCGAGGCCGTCGAGAACGTCCTCGCGGGGAACCCGCCGGAGGACTTCATCATCCCGGCGCCCATCGACCGCTACCTCGGCCCGAAGGACGGGGCCCGCTGGATGCAGGAGCACCCCGATGGCATCCCGTAGGCCGCCCGCGCGCCGCACCGCCGCGCGCCGCACGCCGTCGTCGTCCCGTCCGAGGAAAGAAGGAGCGCAATGAGCACGCCGCTGCTGCGCGTCGCCGACGTCACCAGGCACTACCCGGGCGTCCGGGCGCTGACGGGGGCGAACCTGGAGATCGAGCCCGGCGAGGTCCGCGCGCTGCTCGGCCGCAACGGGGCCGGGAAGTCCACGCTGATCAAGGTGCTGTCGGGCGTGGAGCGCGCCGACGCGGGCACCGTCGAGATCGGCGGCACCGCGCTCGGCGACGGCGGCGTCCGCCGGGCCGGGGAGCTCGGCGTGCGGACCGTCCACCAGGAGCTGAGCCTCGTGCCGGGCATGACCGCGGCGGAGAACCTGTTCCTCGGCGCCTGGCCCCGGACGGGCGCGGGCCGCGTCGACCACGCCGCGATGCGCGCCGCCGCCCGCGAGGTCTTCGACCGGCTCGGGCTGCGCATCTCCCCCGACGCCCGCGTCGGCGCGCTGCCGCTCGCCGAGCAGCAGCTCGTGGAGATCTGCCGGGCCGTGCGCCGCGACCCGAAGCTGCTGATTCTCGACGAGCCGACGAGCGCGCTCGCCGCCGCCGAGGTCGAGATCGTCCTCGAGGCGGTGCGGCGGATCGCGGCGGACGGCGTCGCGGTGGTCTACGTGAGCCACCGGCTGGACGAGATCCGGCGGATCGCCCGCACCGCGACGATCATGCGGAACGGCGAGGTCGTCGGGACGGTCGACATGGCGGCCACCTCCACCGAGGAGGCCGTCGCGATGATGCTCGGCTCGACCTACGAGGCCGCGGTGCGCCCGCCGGCGCGGGACGTGCGGCGGGACGGCGTCCCGCTGCTGTCGGTGTCGGGGCTGCGGGTGCCGCCGAAGGTCGCCGAGGTGTCGTTCGACCTGTACCCGGGGGAGATCCTGGGGCTGGCGGGGCTGATGGGGTCCGGACGGACCGAGATCCTGCGGGCGATCGCCGGGTTCGACCCGGCCGCCGCCGGGACGGTCCGGATCGAGGGCCGCGAGGTCCCGCGCGTCACGGCGGCGGGGATGAAGCGGCGCGGCGTCGGCCTGACGCCCGAGGACCGCAAGGGCGAGGCGATCGTCCCGCTGCTCGGCGTCGGCGAGAACATGGTGATGTCGGACTTCCGGGCGGTCAGCAGCGGGACGTCCGTCGTGCCCGCGAAGGTCGACCGGGTCGCGCGCGGGCTGATCGAGCGGCTGTCGATCCGGACTGCGTCCGGCCGCTCCCCCATCGCCACGCTCAGCGGCGGCAACCAGCAGAAGGCCGTGATCGGCCGGTGGCTGCACGCGGGCAGCCGGATCCTGCTGCTGGACGAGCCGACCCGCGGCGTCGACGTCGAGGCCAAGGAGGGCATCTACCGGCTGGTCCGGGAGCTGGCCGACCAGGGCGCCGCCGTGCTGTTCGTGTCGGGGGAACTGGAAGAGCTGCCGCTGGTGTGCGACCGCGTGATCGCGCTGCGCGGCGGGACGGTCGCGGCCGAGTTCGCCGGCGACGACGTGACCGTCGACGCCGTCCTGTCCGCCGCCATGGCCGCGTGAGCGGCCGCCGGAATATCGAGGAGAGATCCATGACCACCACGCAGACCGCCCCGCCCGGCGGGGCGCGCACCGGCGGCGGTGCGGCGCGCCTGTTCCAGGGCCGGGCGCACCAGCTGAACGAGATCGGGCTGCTGGTCGCCATCGTCGTCCTGTACGTGGCGCTGACGAGCTCGGCCGCGGGGTTCCTGACGCTGGACAACCAGCTCGGCATCCTGCGGGACGCCGCGTCCGTCGGCATCGCCGCGTGGGGCGTCACGCTGGTGATCATCGCCGGGGAGATCGACATCAGCGTCGGCCCGGCGACGGCGTTCGCGTCGGTGCTGGTCGCGAAGGGCGCGACCGAGTGGGGCCTGAATCCGGTCGTCGCGATCCTGGTGACGCTCGCCCTCGGCGTCGCCTGGGGCGCGCTCGCGGGCTGGCTGCGCGCCGCGTTCGACGTGCCGTCGTTCATCACGACGCTCGGCCTGTGGAGCGTCCTCGGCGGCCTCGGCCTGTACCTGACGGACGCGCTGCCGGTGACGCTCCCGGACAGCGGCCTGTTCGACGTGCTGGGCGGCGACGTCCTCGGCGTCCCGACGTCCGCGATCGTGATGCTGATCCTGTTCGCGGTGTTCGCCTACATCGCGAAGTTCACCGCGTACGGGCGGTCGATCTACACGATCGGCGGCAACGCGGCGGCCGCGCGGCTCGCGGGCATCGACCTGACCCGCGTCCGGGTGCTGCTGTTCGCGACGACCGGGCTGCTGTCGGCGATCACCGGCGTGCTGCTCGCCGCCCGGCTCGGCTCGGGCAGCGGCGGCGCCGCGTCCGGCCTGGAGTTCGACGTGATCGCGGCCGTGGTGATCGGCGGGACGGCGCTCGCCGGGGGCCGCGGCGGGATGCTCGGCACCCTGCTCGGCGTCGTGTTCATCACCGTCATCGGCAACGGGCTCGTGCTGCTCGGCGTCGACTCCTTCCTGCAGAACGTGGTGCGCGGCGTGATCATCGTCGGCGCCGTGCTGATCAACGTGCTCGTCGCGCGGCGCGGCCGGGCGAACGCGGCGGCCTGAGAACCGGGGGTGCTTCCATGGAATCAACGATGCAGGGCGTCTTCCTGCCCGGCGACTCGACGGCCGTGCTCCGCGAGTACCCGGTGCCGGAGCCGGGCCACGGGCAGGTGCTGGTCGAGGTCGGCGCGTCCGGGATCTGCGGCAGCGACATCGGCTTCATCTACCGCGAGTACAAGGGGTACCGGGGCGTCGACGGCCCCGCCTACCGCGGCGTGGTCGCGGGGCACGAGCCGTCCGGCCGGATCGTCGCGACCGGCCCGGGGGTGCGGCGCTTCGGCGTCGGCGACCGCGTGATCGTGTACCACATCGTGGGCTGCGGCCTGTGCGACAACTGCCGCCGCGGGCACTACATCAGCTGCGACGCGGGACGCGAGTCGTACGGGTGGCAGCGCGACGGCGGGCACGCCCCGTACCTGCTCGCGGAGGAGCGGACGTGCGTGCCGCTGCCGGACGAGCTGTCGTACGTGGACGGGGCGCTCATCGCCTGCGGGTTCGGCACCGCCTACGAGGGGCTGCGGCGCGCGGGCGTCAGCGGCGACGCCGACCTGCTCGTCGTCGGGCTCGGCCCGGTCGGGCTCGCCGCCGGGATGATCGGCCGCGGGATGGGCGCCCGCAAGGTCATCGGCGTGGAGCCGTCGGAGGCGCGGCGCGCGTGGGCGGACGGGCTCGGCGTGTTCGACGCGACGCTCCCCTCGGACGACCGCGCGGCCGAGGCCGTCGCGGACCTCACCGGGCGCGGCGGCGCGGCCGTCACGATCGACTGCTCGGGTTCGCGGCCGGGCCGGAGCCTCGCGCTGGAGGCCGCCGCCGAATGGGGGCACGTGTCCCTCGTCGGCGAGGGCGGCGACCTGGTCACCGAGGTGTCGGACACGCTCCTGCACAAGCAGCTCACGATCCACGCGTCCTGGGTGACGTCGCTGCCCGCGATGAGCGAGCTGGCGCGCAACCTGGTCGGGTGGGGGCTGCGGCCCGAGAAGGTCGTCAGCGACGCGTTCGGGTTCTCCCGCGCGGACGAGGCGTACGCGCTCGCCGCCGGGAACAGCAAGGGCAAGGTCGTCCTCGTGCCGGACGCCTCATGACGGACGTCCGGACCGACGCGTCCGGCCCGTACGAGGTCGTGTGGCTCGACAACGGGGTGCTGCGGCTCGGGATCGTCCCGGCGCTCGGCGGCCGGCTGCTCGCGCTCGTCCACGACGGCGACGAGCTCCTGTGGCGCAACCCCGCGCTGCTGGACGACCGGCTGCACCCGGCCGGCGGGCACCGGCCGGAGCGCACGTCCGGGCCGATGGCGAACTGGCGCAACTACGGCGGCGACAAGACGTGGCCGGCGCCGCAGGGCTGGTCGTCGGACGCCGAGTGGGCGGGGCCGCCGGATCCGGTGCTCGACTCGGGCCCGTACCGCGCGGACGTCCGGACCGGGCCGGGGTTCGCGGAAGTGACGCTGACCAGCGAGCACGACCCGCGGACCGGCCTGCGGCTGCGCCGGGAGTTCCGGCTCGCCGCCGGGGCCTCCTACGACCTGCGGCTGACGGCGGTCAACGAGACCGACGCTCCGGTGCGGTGGGCGCTGTGGAACGTCGCCCAGTACCCGGGCGGCGGGACGGTCCGCGTCGAGGTCGCCCCGGGCTCCGCCGACCCGGTGGAGCTCGCGGTCGGGACGGCCGCGCCGGCGTGGACGCGTCCCGATCCGGGCGCGATCGAGGTTCCGGCGCAGGACGTCGTCGGCAAGCTCGGCTTCCCCGGCGCCACCGGGCGGCTCGCCTACACGCGCGCGGGACGGCGGCTGACGATGGACTTCGACGTCCGCGACGGGGCCGCCTACCCCGACGGCGGTTCGCGCGCCGAGGTGTGGATGGAGCACCCGCTGCCCCGGCCGCTGGAGCATCTCGGCGGGCTGAACCCGCCGGACCGGATCGTCGAGTGCGAGGCGCTCGGCCCCTGGGAGCCGATCGCGCCGGGCGGCTCGACGTCGCTCGCCGTCCGGGTGGGCGTGGCGCGCACGCGGGACACGGAAACGCAGACGAAGGAGACGCGGCACATGGAGGCGGGGGGACGATGACGGCGTCCACGGGGGCACGGCCGGTCGCGGTCGTGACGGGCGCGGCGAGCGGCATCGGCGCGGCGACCGCGCGGCGGCTGGCGGCCGACGGGTACGCCGTCGCGCTGCTCGACGTCGCGCCGGAGGTCGAGGCCGTCGCGGCGGAGCTGCCCGGCGCGCTCGGCGTGCGCTGCGACGTCGGCGACGCCGCCGACTGGGAGCGCGCCGTCGGCGCCTGCCGCGCGGCGCTCGGCCCGGTCGACGTGCTGGTCTCCAACGCCGTCCGCTACGAGCCGGGCGCGGCCGACGAGGTTTCGGTCGAGTCGTGGCGGCGGCAGCTCGACGTCACCCTCACCGGCACGTTCCTCGGCGTCCGGGCCACGCTGGACGACCTGCGCCGCAGCCCGCGCGCGTCGATCGTGGTGGTGTCGTCCGTGCACGCCGCGTTCGGGCTGCCCGCCCGCCCCGCGTACGCGGCGGCGAAGGCCGGGCTGACCGGGCTGACCCGGCAGCTCGCCGTCGAGTACGGCCCGGGGGTGCGGGTCAACGCCGTCCTGCCGGGGCCCGTGCTGACCGCGCAGTGGGACGGGATCGGCGAGGACGACCGGGAGCGCAGCGCCGCCGAGACCGTCGCGGGCCGCCTCGGCCGCCCGGAGGAGGTCGCCGCCGCGATCGCGTTCCTCGCCGGGCCGGACGCCTCGTTCGTCACCGGCGCGTCGCTGTTCGTCGACGGCGGCTGGAGCATCACCAAGGGGTCGGCGTGACCGGCGGGCGCCGTGTCGGCGAGGGGACGGCGTGAAGATCATCGGAGTCGAGACGTTCCTGGTGCCGCCGCGCTGGCTGTTCTGCCGGGTGGAGACCGACGACGGCCTCGTCGGCTGGGGCGAGCCCGTCGTCGAGGGGCGCGCGGAGACGACCCGCGCGGCCGTCGAGGAGGTGTCGGAGCTCCTGCTCGGCGAGGACCCGCGCCACATCGAGCGGCTGTGGCAGCTCATGACGAAGGCGGCGTTCTACCGGGGCGGGCCCGTGCTGTCCAGCGCGGTCGCGGGCCTCGACCAGGCGCTCTGGGACATCCTCGGCAAGTCGCTGGGCGTGCCCGTGCACCAGCTCCTCGGCGGCGCCGTCCGCGACCGGGTCCGGGTGTACGGCTGGGTCGGCGGGGACGAACCGGGCGAGGTCGGCGACGCCGCCGCGGCGCAGCTCGCGGCGGGCCTCACCGCCGTGAAGATCAACGCGTCGGGGCGGGTCGGCCCGTCCCCGACGGTCCGCGAGATCGACGCGATCGTCCGGCGGGTCGCGACCGTCCGGGAGGCGGTCGGGGACGGCAACGACTTCGCCGTCGACTTCCACGGCCGCATCGGCGTCGCCGCCGCACGCCGGATCGTCCCGCTGCTCGAACCGTACCGGCCGCTGTTCGTCGAGGAACCCGTGCTGCCGGAGTACACGCACCGGCTCGGGGACGTCGTCGCGGCCACGGTGACGCCCATCGCCACCGGCGAGCGGCTGTTCTCCCGCACCGACTTCCTGCCCGCGCTGCAGGCCGGGATCGCGGTGGCGCAGCCGGACCTGTCGCACGCGGGCGGCATCTCCGAGGTGCGGCGGATCGCGTCGCTCGCGGAGACGCACGGCGCGCTGCTCGCCCCGCACTGCCCGCTCGGCCCGCTGTCGCTGGCCGCGAGCCTGCAGGTGGCGTTCGCGACGCCGAACTTCCTGATCCAGGAGCAGAGCATCGGCATCCACTACAACGACGGCGCCGAGGTGCTCGACTACCTGGCCGACACGTCGCCGTTCGCGTTCGTGCACGGCTCGATCGAGCGGTGGGACGCGCCCGGCCTGGGCATCGAGATCGACGAGGACGCGGTGCGCGCCGCCGGCCGGACCGGGCACCGCTGGCGGCCGCCGGTGTGGCGGCACCCCGACGGAGGACACGCGGAATGGTGAACGACCGGATGATCGAGGAACTGCGGCGGAACCGGCTGGTCGCGATCGTGCGCGGCCGGGACCGCGCCGCGTCCGTCCGGACGGCGCTCGCCCTCGCCGACGAGGGCATCGCGCTGATCGAGGTCTCGCTGAGCGGCGCGGACGCGCTGCGGGTGATCGAGGAGGTCGCGGGCGCGGGCGTCCGGGTCGGCGCCGGGACGGTCCTGACGGCGGACGACGCGCGGCGGGCGCGGGACGCGGGCGCCGGATACGCGGTGACGCCGTCGCTCGGCGCGGGCGTCGACGAGGCGCTGCGGCTCGGCCTGCCGGTGCTCGCGGGCGCGCTCACGCCGACCGAGACGGCGTCCGCCGTCGCGTCCGGGGCCACGGCCGTGAAGCTGTTCCCGGCGAGCGCGAACGGCCCCGGCTACCTGAAGGCGCTGCGCGACCCGTTCCCGGACGTCCCGTTCGTCCCGGTCGGCGGGGTCGGCGAGGCCGAGGCCGTCGAGTACCTCTCGCTCGGCGCCGTCGCGGTCGGCGTCGGCTCGCCGCTGTGCGGGGACGCGCCCCACGGCGGCGACCTCGGCGCGCTGCGCCGCCGGGCCCGCGCGTTCGTCGCGGCGGTGCGGCCGTGACCCGGGTCGACGTCCTCACGCTCGGCGAGACGATGATGGCCCTGCGCGCCACGGGCCCGATCCGCCTCGGCGCCGGGTTCGCGACGAGCATCGCGGGCGCGGAGAGCAACGTCGCGATCGGGCTCGCCCGCCTCGGGCACACCGCCGCGTGGGCCGGGCGGGTCGGGACGGACGAACCCGGCCACCTCGTCACCCGCACCCTGCGGGCCGAGGGCGTCGACGTCTCGGGCGTCCGGCGCGACGACACCGCCCCCACGGGCGTGATCATGTTCGAGCAGCGGCTGCCCGACGTGACGCGCGTCCAGTACCTCCGGGAGGGCTCCGCCGGGTCCCGGCTGAGCCCGGACGACGTCACGGCCCTCGACCTCGAACCCGCGATCGTCCACGTCACCGGCATCACGCCCGCGCTGAGCCGCTCGTGCCGCGACGCCGTCACCGCCGCGTGCGACCTCGCCCGCGCCCGCGGCGCCCGCGTCAGCCTCGACGTCAACCACCGCGAGCGGCTCTGGACCCGCGACGCCGCCGCCGCGGCCCTCGCCCCGCTCGCCGCGCGCGCCGACCACGTCATCGCGTCGCCCGACGAGCTCCCGCTGATCGGCGACCCCGGACGGCTCCTCGCGAACGGCGCCCGCGAGGTCGTCGTCAAGGACGGCGCCGAGGCCCGCTCGCACACCGCCGAGGGCACCCGCACGGTGCCCGCGCGGCGCGTCCGCCCGGTCGACTCGGTCGGCGCCGGCGACGGGTTCGTCGCCGGGTACCTGTCCGGGCTGCTCGACGGCCTCGACGCCGAGGCCCGCCTCGTCCGCGCCCACACGGTCGGCGCGTTCGCCGTGCAGAGCCGCGGCGACTGGGAGGGCCTCCCCCGCCGCGACGAACTCGGCCTGCTCGGCCTGCCCGAAGGAGCCGCGCTGCGATGACCGCCGGACCGTTCACGCCCCTCCCCGGCGCGGGCCCGTGGGAACTCGGCGAGGGCCTGCGCGCCGTCGACGGCGGCTTCGTCGCCGTCGACCTCCTCGCCGGGAACCTGTACCGCCTCGAGCCCCCGGCCCTCGCGGCGTCCGTCCCGTTTCCGCTCGGCGCCGTCGCCCCCGCCGGGGACGGCTGGATCGCGGCCGCCGGCACGGGCGTCGTCCTCCTGCGCGAGCACGCCGCCCCCGAGTGGCTCGCCCGCCCCGAGGACGGCGCGCCCACGCCCATGCGGATGAACGACGGCGCGGCCGATCCGTCCGGCCGGTTCTGGGCGGGCTCGATGGCCTACGACGGCACGCAGGGCGCGGGCTCCCTCTACCGCACGGACCGCGACGGCTCCGTGCACCGGGTGATGGACGGCCTGACCGTGCCGAACGGCCCGGTGTTCACGCCCGACGGCACGACGATGTACCTCGCCGACAGCCCGCACGGCGTGATCTACCGCGTCCCGATCGACCCCGCGTCCGGCACGCCGGGCGAGCGCGAAATGTTCGCCCGCGTCCACGACGGCTCCCCGGACGGGATGGCCGTCGACGCCGAGGGCTGCGTGTGGTCCGCGATCTGGGGCGCCTCGGCCGTCCGCCGCTACGCGCCGTCCGGCGAACTCCTCGCCGACCTCCCCGTCCCCGCCCTGCAACCCACGAGCGTGTGCCTGTCCCCGTGGCCCCCGTACCGCGTGCTGGTCACGACCGCCGCCTACGGCCTCGACTCCCCCGCCCCCGCCGACGGCCGCGTCCTCACCGCCCCCACCCCCGTCCGCGGCCTCCCCACCGCCCCGTACCGCCCGTCCCGCTAGGGCGTCGTCCGCCGCGCCGCGGGCCGACCTTCCCTGCCGGCACGCAAAACGGGATGAATACGGGCGCGGGCCGGGGCTAGCATGGCGATCATGACGTTCTTCCACCTGCGTTAGCGGCCCGTCGGCGCGGCGCGGCAGGGCCCGGCGCCGGCGATGCGGGGCGGCGGTGTGCGCCGTCCCGGGTTGCGACGTGGGAGAACGCTGTCATGCGTGCGTTCGGTGGTTCTCCGCGTCCCGGTGCGTTCGCCGTCTCGTGACGGCGGCGCGCCTGGTGGCGCGGTGCGTTCGCGGGCTGGAGCCCGTGGTGAGCACGGAGATTCTGCGGACGGGGTCCGCGTGCGTCGAGTCGGTCGGTCACCGCGAGGTCGGCTTCCGGGGAGCCGTGGGCAGTCTGCGCACGGCCGACGACGTGTTCCTGGTGGCCGCCCGTGGCGAGGACGTCGGGAGGCGCAGGGACGGGCTCGAAGCCCTCGCCCGGCTGGCGCGGGGCGTCGACGTCGACGGGCTGGTGCGCGAGCGCGGGGCGCTCGGCGGGCCGCGGGGGTTCGCGGGCGTCGAGGTGTCGGCGTCCTTCCTGGGGCGCCGGAACTTCAACCGGTTCGACGTCGAGGACGCGGTGGGGCGGGTGCTCGCGGAGCGGGCGGGCGTCCCGTACCACTCGCGGCGGGACGGGACGGCCCCGCCGGACGGGTGCGCGGGGTGGCGGGTCACGCTGGACGGGACGCGCGCGTCGGTGCTGCTCCGGGTGGGCGAGCGGCCCGCGCACCGGCGGGCCTACAAGGTCGAGAGCGTGCCCGGGACGCTGCATCCGCCGGTCGCGGCGGCGATGGCGCAGCTCGCGGAGGTGCGGCCGGGGCATCGGGTGGTGGATCCGTGCTGCGGTGCGGGCACGCTGCTGATCGAGGTCGGGGAGCCGGGCGCGTCCCTGGAGGGGTTCGACCTCGACGCCGGGGCGCTGCGGGCCGCCGCGCGGAACGCGGGCGCGGCGCCCGTCCGGGTGCGGCGGGGCGACGCCGGGGCGCTGCCCGTGGACGACCGCAGCGTCGACCGCGTGCTGTGCAACCCGCCGTGGGGCGTGCAGGTGGGGGCGCGGGGACGGCTCGCGGACCGGCCCGCGCGGCTGTGGCGGGAGATCGCGCGGGTGCTGGCCGCGGACGGGCGCGCGGTGGTGCTGGTCCCGGACGAGGGGCTGGTGCAGGCGGTCGGGAGCGGCCTGGTCCCGGTGTTCGCGCAGCGGCTGAGCCTGTTCGGCGGCCGGGTCACCGTGGCGGCGCTGGAGCTCAGGACGTCGGGAGCTCGGCGGCGAAGTTGATCGCGGTGTGCAGGTAGCTGCGGAGGGTGGCGGGGTCGTCGAAGTCCATGTCGCTGCGGATGAGGACGGTCGAGAGCGTGACGCGGAACAGGACGTCGGTGAGGACGGGGACGTCGACGGGCGGGATGCTCCCGGCGTCGATCTGCTCCTGGACGATCGGCTCCGCCATCTCCGTGATGAGCCGGATCGGGCCCGCGGCCTGCAGGGTGAAGACGGGGAGGACGAGTTCGGGGACGTCGCGGAGCGCGGCGTTGAGGAGGGTGTGTCCGCGGGCGTAGCCGACGATGAAGATCAGCAGGTCGGCGATGCCGTCGACCGTCCAGGCGAGGGCGCGCAGGCGGGGGGCGAGCGCGTCGAGGAAGGCGGCGAGCTCGCGTTCGAGAAGCGCCTGCTTGATGTCGTCGATCGTGCCGCCGTACTTGTAAAGGGTTGGGCGAGACAGCCCGGCCTTGCGGGCGATCGCCGACAGCAGGCGTCCGGAGGCGAACCCGCCGTCGACGAGGCAGTCGGCGGCGGCGTCGAGGATCCTGACCCGGATCTGCTCGGGTGACAGGGACGGGCGCCTGGTCGCGCTCTTCGTCTGGGTCACCGTGGCCTTCCTTCCGGGTCCCAGAAGTATCCCACATCACCCTGCCGGATCCGGTTCGGGTATTGACCCCTTGGTCATCTGCTGCTTACAGTCGCCCCTGTAAGTGTAAACGTCGCTCGGCTGGAGGCGATCGTGAAGATCGATCAGGACTACCGGGACGTGCTGCGGACCCTGTCCGAGGGATCGGTCCACCGGCGCTTCGACCCGTACCTGGACATCGACTGGGACTCCCCCGAGTTCGCCGTCGACACGAACGACCCGCGGTGGATCCTCCCGGACTGCGACCCGCTCGGCGCGCACCCCTGGTACAAGGCGCTGCCCGAGGAGAAGAAGATCGCCATCGGGATGTGGCGGTCCGCCAACATCACCAAGGTCGGGCTCCAGTTCGAGAGCGTGCTGATCCGCGGCATGATGCAGTACGCGATGCGGCTGCCGAACGGGTCGCCCGAGTTCCGGTACTGCCTCCACGAGATGACGGAGGAGTGCAACCACATCCAGATGTTCCAGGAGATGGTGAACCGGACGGGCGCGGACGTGCCCGGCATGCGGCGGCACTACCGGATCACGTCCAACTACTGGCACCTGGGCGCGCACCTGCCGATCCTCTTCTTCATCGGCATCCTCGCCGGCGAGGAGCCGATCGACCACTTCCAGAAGAGCGTCATCCACGACGGGGCGGCGCGGCCGCCGGCGCTGCTGCGCACGATGGAGATCCACATCGCCGAGGAGGCGCGGCACATCTCGTTCGCGCACCGGTTCCTGCACGAGCACGTGTCCCGGCAGACGAAGGCGGGGCGCGCGATCACGTCGATCGCGTACCCGCTGATCATGCGCTGGCTGGCGGGCGCGATCATGGCGCCGCCGCCGGAGATGGCCAAGGAGTTCGGCATCCCGCGCAAGGTGATCCGGGAGGCGTTCTGGAGCCGCCCGCACTCGCGGGAGATCCTGCGCGGCTACTTCGGGGACGTCCGGATGCTGGCCGAGCAGCTCGGGCTGATGAACCCGGTGTCGAAGCGGCTGTGGCGGATGTGCCGCATCGACGGCCCGGCGTCGCGGTACCGCGGCGAGCCGCACCGGCCGGCGCGGCAGGCGGCGTAGCCCGATGCCCCACGTCGTCACGCAGTCGTGCTGCAACGACGCCTCGTGCGTCCACGCGTGCCCGGTCAACTGCATCCATCCGACGCCGGACGAGCCGGACTTCCACACCGCGGAGATGCTCTACATCGATCCCGCGGCGTGCGTGGACTGCGGGGCGTGCGTGTCGGCGTGCCCGGTGGGCGCGATCGTCCCGCACACGAAGCTGGCGGAGGAGCAGCTCCCGTTCCTGCCGCTGAACGCCGACTTCTACCGGGAGCCGCGCCCGCCGGCGCCGCTGCTCGCGCCGCAGCCCCCGCCGCTGCGGGTGCGCGGCGGCGAACCCCCGCGGGTCGCGATCGTCGGGTCCGGCCCGGCCGCGATGTTCGCCGCGGACGAGCTGCTGACCGTCCCCGGGGCGAGGGTCGACGTGTTCGAGCGGCTGTCCGTCCCGTACGGGCTGGCCCGGACGGGCGTCGCCCCCGACCACCCGAAGACCCGGCAGGTCACCGACCTCTTCGACCGGATCTCCGCGCAGGACGGCTTCCGGCTGTTCCTCGGCGTCGAGGTGGGCCGCGACGTGACGCACGAGGAACTGCTCGAGCACCACCACGCGGTGATCTACGCGGTGGGCGCGTCGTCGGACCGGCGGCTGGACGTCCCGGGCGCCGGGCTCGCCGGGACGGCGACGGAGTTCGTCGCCTGGTACAACGGCCACCCGGACCACGCGGACCGGACGTTCGACCTGTCGCACCGGCGCGCGGTGATCGTCGGGAACGGGAACGTGGCGCTGGACGTGGCGCGCGTCCTGGCGAGCGACCCCGAGCGGCTCGCGGGCACCGACATCGCGCCCGCCGCGCTGGACGCCCTCTGCGGGAGCCGCCTCGAGGAGATCGTGGTGGCGGGACGGCGCGGCCCCGCCCAGTCGGCGTTCACGGTCGCCGAGCTGCGCGGCCTGCTCGACGTCCCGGGCATCGGCGTCGCCGTCGACGCGGCCGGCGCGAGCCTCGAACCCGGCGAGGGCGCGCCGCACTCGACCGTCCACAAGCTGGGCATGCTCCGCGGGCTCGACGGCCGCGCGCCGTCCGGGGAGCGGCGGATCACGCTGCGGTACCTGCTGTCGCCCGCGCGGATCACGGCGGACGGCGTCGAGTTCGTCCGCAACGAACTCGTCGACGGCCGCGCGGCGCCGACCGGGGAGACCGAGTTCGTCGAGGCGGGCCTGGTGCTGTCGTCGATCGGCTACCACGGGCGTCCCGTCCCCGGCCTGCCGTTCGACGCGGCCACCGGGACGGTCCCGAACACGGCGGGCCGGGTCGGCACGGGCGAGCCCGTGACCGGGGCGTACGTCACCGGCTGGATCAAGCGCGGCCCGACGGGCTTCATCGGGACGAACAAGTCGTGCGCCCGCGAGACCGTCCGGACCCTCGTCGACGACTTCAACGCGCGCCGCCTGCCCGAGCCTTCGGGGTCCCCCGGCGGTCTCGAGCGGCTGCTGGCGTCCCGCCGGAAGGCACCGCAGCCGACCTGACGGATCTTCACGATCCCTCCACAACTCGGCGCGGCGGCGGCCCGTCGTACTCGGCGAACGATCTCGTCGAGTGCCGTGAGGGAGCGCGCGTGCCGTTCACGCTGAGCCATGCCGCCGCCGTCCTGCCGCTGGCGCGGGGGCCGCTGGTGCCGTCGGCGCTGGTCATCGGGTCGATGGGCCGGACATCCCGTACTTCTTCTTCGCGATGGAACTGCGCGGGGCGACCCATCGGCCGCACGGCGTCGTGACCGCCCGGTGCCGGGGGCGTCCGTCCGTCACGCCCGCTGCTTGCCCGCGAGGAGGGCGAGCGCGGCGGCGATGAGGGCGAACAGGCCGCTGACGATCCAGACGGTCATGTACCCGCCCTCGCTCGGGTGGTCCGAGCCCGCGGCGGCGGCGAGCACGGTGCCGAACACGCCGCCCGCGACGGCGCCGCCGATCGTCTTGACGTTGTTGTACAGGGCCGTCGAGACGCCGGTGCGGGACGGGTCGCTCGCCTCGGCGATCACGGTCGGCATGGCGCTGAGCGCGACGCCGAGCCCGAGGCCCATGAACATCAGCTCGATGACGAACTGCCAGACGGCGCCGTGCGCGACGGCCATCCCGGCAAAGCCGACCGCGACGAGGCCGTAGGAGCCGATCAGCGCGTTGCGGTAGCCGATCTTGGCGGCGAGCCGGGCGGTCTGGGTGGACGCGACGATGCTGCAGACCATCGCGGGCAGCATGACCATCGAGATCGACAGCGCCGACATGCCGAACCCGTAGCCCGCCTCGTCCGGGTCGGCGGCCATGAACGTCGAGTTCGGGGACTGGACGCCGAAGTACACCACGCCGAACGCGAACGAGGCGAAGTAGTACGGCGCGACGTGCCGTCCGGCCATGGCGCGCAGGTCGACGAGGGGCTGCGCGACCCGCAGCTCCATGACGGCCCAGGCGACGAGGAGGACGAGGCCGAACGCGAGGCAGCCGAGGGCGGTGCCGGTCAGCCACCCCTGCTCGCCGCCGAGCGAGACGCCCGCGAGGACGCCGACGACGGCGAGGCCGAGCATCGTGATGCCGGGCCAGTCGACGCGCCCGGCGGCGCGGGTGACCGACTCGGGGACGTACATCCACGCGACGGGCACGCACAGCACCGCGAGGACGGCCGGGACGGCGAGGGCGAGCCGGACGTCGCCGAACGCGGCGTCCGCGACGCCCATCCCGACGCCGCCGAGCAGCCCGCCGAGGGTGAGGGCGCCGACGAGCCGGGCGATCGCGCGGCGGGCGAGCTCGACGGGCAGCCGGTCGCGGACGAGCGAGATCTCCAGCGGCAGTAGCGCGGCGAGCGGCCCCTGCAGGAAGCGGCCGAGCAGCAGGAGCCCGAAGTTCGGCGCGAGCGCGACGAGCACCGACCCGATCGCGGTCGAGACGATCGCGATGCGCAGCATCCGGCGGTGCCCGTACAGGTCGCCGAGCCGCCCGAACGCGGGGACGCTGACCGCGGCGGCGACGAGCTGGACCGCGACGACCCACGTCACGGCGGAGTCGGAGACGCCGAGGTGGTCGGCGATGCCGGGCAGCATCGGCGCGACGCCGGCCTGCAGGAAGCCGCTGACCATCTCGAACATGACCAGCACGCCGACGACGGCGGTCACCGACTGGACGGGCGGCGCGCCGTCCGGGCCCTCGGGGCGGGGGGCCTTGGCGCCCGCGGTGGCCGTCACGCGGACTCCCCTCGGGCCAGCCGGCGGACGGCCAGCTCGGTGAGCAGGGCGGCCGCGTCGGGCAGGACGGCGTCGTCGTAGGCGGCCTGCGGGGAGTGGTTCATGGGCGCGGTGGCGGGGTCGCGGTCGGCGGGGCAGGCGCCCAGCCCCAGGAACGCGCCGGGCACCTCGTTCAGGACGAACGAGAAGTCCTCGGAGCCGGCCATCGGGCGCGGCGCCTCGAAGGCGCGCTCGTCGCCGAGCAGGTCGCGGGCGGTGTCCAGCGCGAACGCGGCCTCGGCGCCGTCGTTGACGGTGACCGGGTACTGCTCGGCGTAGTCGAGGTCGGCGGTGACGCCGTGCGCCTCGGCGATGCCGCGGACCACCCGCTCGATCCCCGCGCGCACACGGCGGTGCGCGTCCTCGGAGAACGACCGGACGGTGGCCTCGAGCGTCGCCGTCTCGGGGATGACGTTGCCCGCGGTCCCGGCGTGCACGGACCCGACGGTGACCACGGCGGGGTCGAAGGCGTCGAGGTCGCGGGTCACCATCGTCTGGAAGGCGGTGACCATGGCGGCGAGCGCGGGGACCGGGTCCTTGGCGGCGTGCGGCGACGAGCCGTGCCCGCCCTTGCCACGGACGGTGACGTGGACGGCGTCGGACGCGGCGAGCACGGGCCCCGGCCGGGTCACCGCGATGCCCTGCGGGAGGGCGGTGGAGAAGACGTGCAGGCCGTAGGCGGCGGCGACGCGCGTGCCGGCGGCGTCCAGCACGCCCTCGTCGATCATGATCTTGGCGCCGCCCATGCCCTCCTCCCCCGGCTGGAACATGAACACGACGTCGCCGGGCAGGTCGGCGCGGCGGGCGGCGAGCAGCTTCGCGGCGCCGACGAGGCCCGCGACGTGCAGGTCGTGGCCGCAGGCGTGCATGCGGCCGGGGATCGCCGAGGCGTAGTCGAGGCCGGTGTCCTCCTGGACGGGCAGCGCGTCCATGTCGCCGCGCAGCAGCACGGCGGGCGCGCGCGTCCCGTCCGGGCGTCCGGCGCGGCCGCCGCGCAGCACGGCGGTGACGGAGGTCAGGGCCTTTCCGGTGGAGATCTCCAGCGGCAGGCCGTCCAGGGCGGCGAGCACCTTCTCCTGGGTGCGCGGCAGGTCGAGGCCGAGTTCCGGCTCGCGGTGCAGGGCGCGGCGCAGGACGGTCAGTTCTTCCCGCAGGTCGGCGGCGTCTTCACGGATCGACATGCGGGTATGGTGCGGTTCGCACCGTTTCCCCGGCCGTCACCTGCCGGTATCCGCCGCGAAACCCGGATCGAATGCACACATCGGGCACCCTGGACGAACTGGATCACCTGCTCGTCACCGCGCTGCAGACCGCGCCCCGCGCCGACTGGCGCCGGATCGGCGCGGCCCTCGGCGTGGACGGCTCCACCGCGGCGCGCCGCTGGGCGCGGCTGACCGCGGCCGGGCTGGCCTGGCTGGCGTGCTTCCCGGTGGCGGTGGAGTGGATGACGCCGGTGGTGGCGTTCATCGAGATCGACTGCGCGCCGGGCCGGCTGCACGAGGTCGCGGCCGACATCGCCGAGGACCCGCACGTGTTCAACCTCGAGCACGTCACCGGCGGCCGGGACCTGATCGCGACGGTCGTCCTGCGGGACAACGCCGAGCTGGCCCGCTACGTCGGGTTCCGGCTGGGGCGGCTGGCGGGCGTGACCGCGACCCGCACCCAGATCGCGACGACGCTGCACTCGGAGGGCAGCCGGTGGCGCCTCGACCGGCTCGACGAGCGGCAGCGGGGGGTGCTGCTCGGCGACCGTCCGAGCGGCACGGGGGACCCGGCGCTGCGGACCGCGGACCGCGACCTGGCGCGGCTGCTCGTGGAGGACTGCCGGCAGCCGGTCGCGCGGCTCGCGGAGCGGACCGGTCTCAGCCCCACGACCGTCCGGCGGCGCCTCGCCCGGATGGAGCGGGGCGGCGCGCTGATGTACCGGTGCGAGGTCGCGCGGTCGCTGTCGGGCTGGCCGGTGACGGTGTACCTGTGGGCGAGCGCGCCGCCGGACGAGGTGGCGCGGCTGGCCGGACGGCTCGCGGGGCTGCGCGAGACGCGGATGTGCGCGTCCCTGTCCGGCGCGGACAACATGCTGTTCGCGGTGTGGCTGCGGTCGATCGACCGGGTCCAGTCGTTCGAGACGGCGCTGCGCCGCGGCTTCCCGCAACTGACCGTCACCGACCGCGCGGTGGGGCTGTGGCAGATGAAGCTGGCGGGGCAGATCCTCGACCCGCAGGGCCGCCACCTGCGGGCCGTCCCGTTCTGGGCCTGGGAGGACCCGGTGTCGGAGAGCGCGCTCGGCGACCTGGTGGACCGGCTGCGCACCGGTCCCGATCCGTCCCGGCGGGGGCCCGGCTGAGGCGTATCGTGGGGTACCGCCCGCACCGCGCCCGGAACCCGGCCGCGCGGGCACGGCGGCGCGCCGGGGGCGCGATGTAGGAGCTCCAGAAAGGCGGGGGTGTGACTCAGCGACGACCTGGGCCGCCGGCCGACGGGCAAGCGGCGGACGGGACGGGCGCCGGCGGGACGGGCCCCGCGCCGGGCGAGGTGCCGGGTGACGTCACGGCCGCCGTGGAGCGGGTGCTGAGCACGGCGGCGCTGCTGTGGAGCCGCGCCGACCAGGGGCTGGAACCGGCGGTGTCGCCGATCCAGCTCCGCGCGGTGGAGGCGATCGCGCGGTTCGGGCGGCTGAACCTCGGCGGGCTCGCGGAGGAGCTCGGCGCGATCCCGTCCTCGACGAGCCGGCTGTGCGACCGGCTGGAGGCGGCCGGGCTGGTGGTGCGCGAGGCGGCCCCGGCCGACCGGCGGGAGATCATCGTGCGGCTCACCGACCAGGGCGAGCGGCTGCACGGGGAGCTGACCCGGCGGCGCCGGGAGGCGGTGCGCGAGGTGCTGGAGCAGATGTCGGCGACGTCCCGGGGCCGGCTCATCGACGCGCTGACCGAGTTCGGGATGGCGTGCGACCGGCTGGAGGCGGGCGGGCCGGGCGCGGTGCGCGCGGCGGGCTCGCGGACGGCCTGACCGGACGCCCGGACGGGCGGCCGGCGGGCGCGCCCATGACGCGGAGCACGGCGGGGCGCCGCCGCACCACCCCGCACGCCGTCAAGTATTTGCCATATGGCAAACTTTTCTGGCAGTCTTCCCCTGCGGTTCTCCGTCCCGAGCGGGTGGGACCCACCGGGCGAGTCGGACCGGGGGGCAGGCGGTCGCCGTTCGTCATGATCATTGGTTTTGGGGCAGGACGGGGTACGAAGTGGGTGGCGGGTCTGCGAGTCCCTGGAGCGCGGTGGAGCGGGCGCTGCGCTCCGCGCCCGCGCACGCGCTCCCCGAGGCGCTGGCCGCCGCCCTCGCGGAGGCCCGCCCCGGGCTCGCCGCGGTGCGCCTGCTGGTGAACGACTACCACTCGCGCGTCCTGCTGCCGGTCCCGCCGCTCGGCGCCCCCGCCGGCACCCGGGCCGCCGGGAACGGGGACGGCGCCGGCGGCCTGCGCATCCGCGGGACGAACGCGGGCCGGGCGTTCGTGTCGCGGGGTCCCGTCCGGCTCTCCCCCGGCCGGGACGGCGGCGGCGCGGCCCCCGAGGTGCTGTTCGTGCCCGTCACCAGCCGCGGCGAGCGGATGGGCGTGCTCGAGCTGTCCGCCGCGGACCCGTGGACGGACGGCGAGCTCGCCGGCCTCGTGGAGATCGGCGAGGTGCTCGGCTCGGCGCTGAAGGTCGCGTGGCACCACACCGACCGCTACGAGCGGGCCCGGCGGCACAAGCGCCTCACCCTCGCCGCCGAGCTGCAGTGGCAGCTCCTGCCCGGGCACGCCTGCACCGGCGACCGGTTCAGCCTCGCCGGGCACCTGGAGCCCGCCTACTCCATCGGCGGCGACAACTTCGACTGGTCCACCGAGCACGACCATCTCGCGCTCACCGTCACCAACGGCTCCGGCACCGGCATCCAGGCGGCGCTGCTGACGTCGCTGACCGTCGGCGCGATGCGCAACGCCCGCCGGTCCGGCGCCGACATCGCCGAGCAGGCCAGCCTCGCCAACGACATGGTGCACGTCCGCTACGGCGGCCGCGAGTTCACCGAGACGCTCGTGATGCGCATCGACCTCGCCGACGGCGTCGTCCACGTCATCGACGCCGGGTCGCCGCGCATCCTGCGGATGCGCGGCACCGACGTCACCACCGTCGAGCTGGAGCAGCAGCTCCCGCTCGGCATGTTCCCCGACACCGAGTACAAGCCGCAGCGGTTCCGGCTCGAGCCCGGCGACCGCCTCGTCGTCGTCAGCGACGGCGTGTTCTCGGCCCGGACCGCGCGCGGCGAGTTCGGCGCGACCGCGCTGGAGCAGGCCACCCGCCGCACCCGGCTGCAGGACGCCGCCGAGGTCCCGCTGACCGTCATCGACGAGCTGATCGAGTACCACGAGGGCGCCGACCTGGCCGACGACGCCGTCGTGGTCTGCCTCGACTGGAAGTAGGACGGCGCCCGGCCGTCCCGGCCGTCAGCCCTTGTCGCGGGCGTCGCGGATCATGTCGCGGACGCGGTCGGCGACCGCCGCCATCGGCCCGATGATCATGTTCTTCGACGCGCTCTCCGTGCCGGGATGCGGATGCGTGGGCGCGGTCGCCTCGGCGGCCTTCAAGGCCGCCGCCATGCCCTTGCGCTGCCCCGCGGTGAACGCGGCGCCGAGCCGGTCGAACTCGTAGCGCTCCTCGGCGCGCGCGTGCGTCAGCACCTCGATGCGGAGCCTGTCGAGCTTCTCCAGGAAGTCGGGCGCCGCGGTGTCCATGCCGTCCAGCTCGGCGAGCAGTTCCTTGGCCGCGCGCTCCTCGAGCAGCCGGTCCGCGATGATCCCGTCGCCGCCGGGCAGCGCCTTGCGGGCCGCCGGGTGGACGATCTCCTCCTCGGCGGTCTCGTGCACCGCGAGCAGCCGGACGAGCGCCTGGAACGCCTCGGTGCGCTCCCTCCCCGTGGTGTGCTCGACCTTGTCGAACAGGTCGCGGATCTGGCCGTGCTGGGCGCGCAGCAGGTCGACGATGTCGTTCTCGACCGCGGTGGGTGCGGTGCTCATGCGGGTCCTCCGGTGTCTCGGCGAGCGGTCCGCCCGGCTCACGGCGCGGGCGCCGGTGCAGTACCCGTCGCCCGGTCCGGTAAGCGAGGAAGGGGCGATGGGCGGGCAAAGATCCGGTACGCGGCCGTCCGATCCATGTGTGAAAGGGGCGGGCGGGGTACGTGCGGCTTGCCCACGAGACGCGGCCGGCGACAAGCGGCGGCCGAACCGACGAACGTCCCACAGGAGGGTGAGCCTGGTGGCCTTCAACCCGCTCGAACACCGCGGCATCCCGCTCGACGAGCAGCTGCGCAACTGGGGTCAGCTCGACGTCGCGCCCGTCGACCCCGACCACGCCGATCCCTACACCAAGTGCCGCATCATCACGATGAACGGCATCGAGGTGGAGGCGATCATGTTCAGCCACCACTTCAACCGCGTGTGCCCCGACCCCGAGGTCAAGCAGAAGCTCGCGCACGTCCGCTACATGGAGCAGCAGCAGCAGAAGACCGTCAACTGGCTGCTGCCCGGCCAGGCGTCCGTCCTCGAGACGACCCTGTCCTACGAGCAGGTCGCCGTCGACCTCACCGGCTGGGTCGCGCGGATGGAGCCCGACCCCTACCTCAAGCAGGCGTACGAGTTCGGGCTGCTGGAGGACTTCGACCACCTCTACCGGTACGCGAACCTGTACGAGATGATCGAGCACCGCCGGGCGGAGAAGATCGTCGACCAGCTCACCGAGGTGATGCCGGGACGTCCCGGCCCGCTGCAGCACCGGCACCCGATGGACAACGTCCGCGAGCCCTACGACCGGGAGACGGCCGCGCCGCTGTCGAAGCTGCACGCGCTGACCATCATGTCGGCCGAGCAGCAGACGATGAACTTCTACATGAACGTCGGCCCCATGTACATGGAGCCGATCGCCCGCCAGCTCTACCAGGAGATCGGCCTGGTGGAGGAGGAGCACGTCACGCACTACGAGTCGCTGGTCGACCCGGGCGAGACCTGGTGGGAGCGGCTCGTCAACCACGAGTACAACGAGTGCTACCTCTACTACTCGTTCATGCAGACCGAGACCGACCCGCGGGTCAAGAACATCTGGGAGCTCCACCTGAACATGGAGCTGGAGCACCTGCACATCGCGTGCGACCTGATGCGGCGGCACGACGGCCGCGACCCCGAGAGCATCCTGGCGCCCGCGCTGCCCGAGCCGGTCCGGTTCGAGCCGAACAAGGAGTACGTCCGGGAGGTCCTGGCGACCCAGATCGACTGGACGACGCTGGGCACCGGCTACGTCCAGGAGGCGCACCGTCGGTTCGAGGAGTGGCAGGCCAAGATCAACGCCGAGCGGCCGCCGCAGCAGCGCGTCATCGACGAGCACATCGACAAGTACGGCGAGGAGTACCGCCTGGAGACCGAGGGCCCGCACCCGGTCGAGCGGCTGCGCCTCGGGTAGCTCCCGGACGGGCCGTAGCCGACGGGTGCTCCGTCCCGGTACCCTCCCCAACCGAAGACCATTCGGTTTCTTGTGGGAAGGGTGCCGCGCGTGGGCGAACCGACCGTTACCGACCTCGACCGGACCGTGCCGACCGTCGACAAGAACGTCCACGACGTCGGCGCGGCCTGGATGCTCGACCGGGTCACCGGCGAGCGCGGCAAGGAGGCCGGGTACGACAACCCGTTCGCGTGGTACTTCGCCGGGCGCGGCGGTGTGCTGGGCGACGTCGACGCGAGCGTGGTGTGCGCCGCGTTCGGCTGGTTCGAGCCCGGCGCCGTCCGGCTCTTCTGGGAGCAGGGGGTGGCCGTCGCGGGCGCCCGCGAGGCCGCCCGCCGGTACGGCCGCGCCTGCGCGCGGTGGGGCGAGGACCACCTGTCCGGTCTCGACGCCGCGGCGGTCGAACGGCTCACCGAGCTGGCCGGGCGGGTCATCGATACCGCCGACGGCTCCGGCCTGCCGCTGTTCGCCGGATGGCGCGCCGAGGCGACCGCGGCCGGCGGGCCCGCCCGGCTGATGCAGCTGATCAACGTCCTGCGCGAGTGGCGCGGCGCCGTGCACCTGTGCGCGACGACCGCCGCCGGGCTCGCCCCGCTGGACGCCGTCCTCGCGCAGGGCGGACCCGCCCGGGCGCGGTTCGTCGGCTGGCTCGACGTCGCCGACGACGCGGCCGCCGACGCGTCCGCCGTCGCCCGCCGCGCGGAGGCCGAGGCCGCGACGAACCGGGTGACGGCGGCCGTGTACGGGCGCGCGCTGACGCCGTCCGAGTTCGCCGAGTACGCCGAGCTCGTCGAGAGGGTGCGCGCGGTCGCGCTGGACTGAGCCCCCGGCCGGCCCCGGCACCACGGAATTTGGCGGGCGCGGATAACCGGCGGGCGGCGAATCATCCGCCGGAGGACTATCCCCGGCGGGCGGCGGCGTTCATTGTCGACTCATCGACCGGTCCTCCCCCGAGGAGAGCGTGATGAGGCCGAGCCCCGGCACGGGACGCGCCGCCCGTACCCCGTCCCTGCGGAGCCGCGCGGCGGCGGCCCTCGCCGCGGCGGCGCTCGCCGCCGGCGTCCTGTCCGCCCCGCCCGCGACCGCCCGCGCCGCCGACCGGACCGAGACGCCCGTCGCGTCCAGCTCGCCGGTCACCGACGTCGAGGAGTCGGTGGTGCGGGTCCGGGTGCCGCTGCCGGAGTCGGCCGGGCCGCGCCCCGAGCAGTGCGACTGGCTGTCGTACCTGCGGTACCGGCACGCGGACGGCCCGGCGGACTCGGCGGACGCGGACCGGGTCCTCGTCGCGCAACCGGGCATCTTCGCGGGCGCCGGGTCGTTCGACGGGCTCGCGCGCAACACCGTCCGCAAGGCGGCCGAGAACGGCGACCACATCGAGTTCTGGGCGCTCGACCGGCGGTCCAACTGCCTGGAGGACCGCACCGGGATCCGGGCGGGGCTCGCGGCCGGGGACGTCCACCTCGCCGTCGACTACTACTACCGGCAGAAGAAGGTCGACGGCCGGAAGTTCGCCGGGTACCGGACGAACGAGCAGGTGGAGTGGCTCCAGCACGTCGGGCTGGAGCGGACCGTCCGCGACCAGTACGACCTCCTCGTGCGGGAGCTGCCGGACCCGGCACTCCGCAAGCGGAAGGTGATGTGCGGCGGGCACTCGCTCGGCGGCGTCCTGACCGCCTACTTCGCGATGTGGGACTTCGACGGCGACCGCGCCACCACCGCCGACGCCGGGTACGAGCAGTGCGCCGGGTACTTCGCGCTCGACACCCGCATCGACACCGGCATCCTCGGGATGGAGGGGTTCCCGGCGGACATGGTGCCGCTCGTCGAGTTCGGCGCCGGGGTCGTCCGGCTCGGGCTGGCGGCCGGGATCGTCCCGCGCGCGCTGTCGGCGCCCGCCGTCGTCAACACCGAGACGATGAACCTCCTCGCGATCGCGGGCCTCGCCGCGCGGCTCGACCCCGAGGGCGTCTCCGACCTCGCGACCTACGTCCCGTCCTCGTTCAACACCGACACCACCTACCGGCTGCTGTTCGCCGAGGACTACCCGACGTTCGCCGCCGGCTCCCCGACCGTCCGCGACTTCCGGTTCACCAACGCGGCGGCGCTCGGCGGGCTGCTGGACGACAACTCGCAGCCGCTCGCGTTCATGCAGGCCAGCGTCGGGTTCTGGGACGGCGGAAAGATCGTCGACAAGGAGTTCCCGGCGCCGAACAACCTGGACGAGCTGGGCCTCGGCGGGCTCTCGGCGCTGCTCGGCACCGACCGCAAGGCGATCCCCGACACCCCGCACGGCCCGCTGTACACGTGGCGGAACTTCGACCTCGTCGGCGCCCCCGACGATCCCGGGTACAGGTCGAAGCACGGCGGGCCGTTCACGACGGCCGCCAAGGAGGTCACCGACATCGCGCAGCTCGCCCGCAGCCTGTCCGAGCACCCGCTCGACTTCACCGAGCACTACTTCCCCACGAAGCTGATCACCGACATCGCGCTCGCGGACGCCCCGGGCATCGCCGGCGACGCCGTCCACACCGGCGGGATCGACGCGAACCCGACGCTGAACCTGCAGGCCGGGGACGGGCTCGGCGCTCGCGACCCGCGGCCGGGCGACGTCGTCGCGCCGGGCTACCAGCACCTGGACGTCCTCACCGCGGCCGCCGTCCAGAACGGCGGGCGGCCGGAGCCGATCTCGCAGCACCTCGCGGTGTTCGCGGGGAGATGACCGGAGAGGCGGGCACGGTGGTCAGCGGGCCGGTGGTCAGCGGGCCGGTGTTTAGCGGGCGCGGGCCGGGTAGGTGACGCTGCGTCCGGGTGGCTCCGGGAGAGCGAGAGGCGGTGTGCGGCATGGGCGTCCGGCAGTGGATCGGCGCGTGGCCCGTCTACCGCCAGTTCTCCGACGGCGACCCGCTCGGGCGCGGCGCGGCCGTCAAGAGCGCGGCGACCGCGGACCTGAAGCCGCGGACCGGCACCGCGGAGAAGGTCGTGAAGTCGGTCTGCCCGTACTGCGCCGTCGGCTGCGGCCAGGACGTGTACGTCCGGGACGGCGAGGTCACGCAGATCGAGGGCGACCCCGACTCGCCCGTCAGCCGGGGCCGGCTGTGCCCGAAGGGCTCGGCCAGCCTGCAGCTCACCACCGGGTCGGCGCGCGAGCACAAGGTCCTGTACCGGCGCCCGCACGGCACCGGGTGGGAGGAGCTCGACCTCGACGTCGCGATGGACATGATCGCCGACCGGGTGATCGAGGCGCGGCGGCACGGCTGGCAGTGGGAGCAGGACGGCCTGCGGGTGCGGCGCACGCTGGGCGTCGCGAGCCTCGGCGGCGCCACGCTCGACAACGAGGAGAACTACCTGATCAAGAAGCTGTTCACCGCGCTCGGCGCGGTGCAGATCGAGAATCAGGCGCGCGTTTGACACTCCTCCACCGTTCCCGGTCTGGGAACCTCGTTCGGACGCGGCGGCGCGACCACCTTCCAGCAGGACCTGCAGAACGCCGACTGCATCGTCATCCAGGGCTCGAACATGGCCGAGTGCCATCCGGTCGGGTTCCAGTGGGTGATGGAGGCGAAGGCGCGCGGCGCGAAGGTCGTCCACGTCGACCCGCGGTTCACGCGGACGAGCGCGCTCGCGGACGTCCACGTCCCGCTGCGCGCCGGAAGCGACATCGCGTTCCTCGGCGGGATCGTCAACTACGTCCTGCAGAACGACGCGTACTTCCATGACTACGTCCTGAACTACAGCAACGCGCCGGTGATCCTGAGCGAGGACTTCCGCGACACCGAGGACCTCGACGGCGTGTTCTCCGGTCTCGACCCGGAGCACCGCAGCTACGACCTGTCGAGCTGGCAGTACGAGGGCATGCAGGTGCAGGCGGCGTCCGGGCAGCGGGACCAGGCGTACGAGGCGCACCGGCGGGCGGTGGCGGACTCCGGGCGCGGCGAGACCGCCGGGTCGGGCGGCCCCGGCATCGGCGAGGGCGACCCGGAGCGCGACCCGACGCTCCAGGACCCCCGGTGCGTGTTCCAGGTGCTCAAGCGGCACTTCTCCCGGTACACCCCGGAGATGGTGGAGCGCATCACCGGCGTCCCCGCCGACCGGTTCCTGGAGGTGTGCCGGCTCGTCGCCGACAACTCGGGCCGGGACCGGACGACCGCGTTCGCCTACGCCGTCGGCTGGACGCAGCACACGGTGGGCGTCCAGTACATCCGGACGGCGGCGATCCTGCAGACGCTCCTCGGCAACATCGGCCGCCCCGGCGGCGGGATCCTGGCGTTGCGGGGGCACGCCTCGATCCAGGGCTCCACCGACATCCCGACCCTGTTCAACCTGCTGCCCGGGTACATCCCGATGCCGCACGCGCACCCGGGCCTGGACCTGGACCGGTTCGTCGAGGGCGAGTCGGCGAAGAAGGGCTTCTGGGGCGAGATGCGGGCGTACTTCGTGAGCCTGCTGAAGTCCTACTGGGGCGACGCCGCCACCGAGGACAACGACTACCGCTTCGACTACCTGCCGCGGCTCACCGGCTCGCACAGCACGTACGAGACGGCGATGGCGCAGATCGACGGCGTCTGCAAGGGCTACTTCCTGATGGGCGAGAACCCGGCCGTCGGGTCCGCCAACGCGAAGGTGCAGCGCCTCGGCATGGCGAACCTCGATTGGCTCGTCGTCCGCGACTTCTCGCTGATCGAGTCGGCGACGTGGTGGAAGGACGGCCCGGAGATCGAGACCGGGGAGCTGCGCACCGAGGACATCGGCACCGAGGTGTTCTTCCTGCCAGCCGCCGCGCACACCGAGAAGGACGGCAGCTTCACCAACACCCAGCGCATGCTGCAGTGGCACCACAAGGCCGTCGACCCGGCCGGCGACGCCCGCAGCGACCTGTGGTTCATGTACCACCTGGGCCGCATCATCCGGGAGAAGCTCGCCGGCTCCACCGACGAGATGGACCGGCCCGTCCTCGACCTCACCTGGGACTACCCGACGCACGGCGCCCTCGACGAGCCCGACGCCGAAGCCGTCCTCGCCGAGATCAACGGGTACGACGGCGAGGGGAACCCGATCTCCTCGTACACGCAGCTCAAAGACGACGGGTCCACCTCCTGCGGCTGCTGGATCTACGCGGGCTGCCGCGCGGACGGCGTCAACCAGACGGCCCGCCGCAAGCCCGGCCGCGACCAGAGCTGGGTCGCGCCCGAATGGGGCTGGGCGTGGCCGATGAACCGCCGGATCCTGTACAACCGGGCGTCCGCCGACCCGGACGGCAACCCGTGGAGCGAACGCAAGGCGCTCGTCTGGTGGGACCCGGGCGAGGGGAAGTGGACGGGCCACGACGTGCCGGACTTCGCCGCCGGCAAGGCCCCCGACTTCGAGCCGGAGCACGGCTCGACCGGCCCCGCCGCGCTCGCGGGCAACGACCCGTTCATCATGCAGGCCGACGGCAAGGCGTGGCTGTTCGCCCCGGCGGGCCTCGTCGACGGCCCCCTGCCGGCGCACTACGAGCCGCAGGAATCGCCGTTCGCGAACCCGCTGTACGCCCAGCAGCACAACCCCGTCCGGCACGTGCTGCGGCCGCACCCGGCGAACCGGTACCAGCCGAGCGGCGGCGAGCCGGGCGCAGACGTGTTCCCGTACGTGGTGACGACGTACCGCCTCACCGAGCACCACACGGCGGGCGGCATGTCCCGGTGGCAGCCCTACCTGGCCGAACTCCAGCCCGAGTTCTTCTGCGAGGTCTCGCCGGAGCTGGCCGCCGAACGGAACCTGCGGCACGGCGGCTGGGCGACGATCGTGAACGGACGCAACGCCGTCGAGGCGCGCGTCCTCGTCACCGACCGGATGAGGCCCCTCGTCGTCGACGGGCGGCCCCTGCACCAGATCGGCCTCCCCTACCACTGGGGCCCGAACGGCTACAGCACCGGCGACGCCGCGAACGAGCTCCTGCACCTCTCCCTGGACCCGAACACCCACATCCAGGAGGCGAAGGCCCTCGCCTGCGACATCCGGCCCGGCCGCCGCCCCCGCGGCGCCGCGCTCCTCGACCTCGTCCGCGACTACCAGCGGCGCGCGGGCATCACGGACGAGACGGGGACCGCGGTCTAGCGGACCGGTTCAGCGGACGACGATCGCGTGGTCGGCGGCGGGGACCAGTTCGCCGATGACGGGATGTCCCGGGACCTCGCCGGCGACGAGGAGGCCGCCGGAGGTCTGGGCGTCGGCCAGCAGCAGGCGGGTCTCCTCGCCGGCGGCGCCAAAGTCGGTGCGCGGCGCGACCCAGTCGAGGTTGCGGCGGGTGCCGCCGCTGACGAACCCGTCCCGGACGGCCGCCCGCGCGCCGTCCAGGTACGGGACGGCCGCCGCGTCGACGACGGCGGTGACGCCGGACGCGCGGGCGAGCTTGTAGAGGTGCCCGAGCAGGCCGAAGCCGGTGACGTCCGTCGCGCAGCGGGCGCCCGCGGCGAGCGCGGCGGCGGACGCGTCCCGGTTCAGCTCCGTCATCGCCGCGACGGCCTGCGGGAACGCCTCGCCCGTCGCCTTGTGCCGGTTGTTGAGGACGCCGACGCCGAGCGGCTTGGTGAGGGTGAGCGGCAGCCCGGGGGCGCCGGTGTCGTTGCGCAGCAGCCGGTCCGGGTCGGCGACGCCCGTCACGGCCATCCCGTACTTGGGCTCGGGGTCGTCGACGCTGTGCCCGCCGCCGACATGGCAGCCCGCGAGCGCCGCGACGTCGCGGCCGCCGCGCAGCACCTCCCGCGCGAGGTCGAACGGCAGGACGTCCCGGGGCCAGGCCAGCAGGTTGACGGCGACGAGCGGGCGGCCGCCGACGGCGTACACGTCCGAGAGGGCGTTCGCGGCGGCGACGCGCCCCCAGTCGTACGGGTCGTCCACGACGGGCGTGAAGAAGTCGGCGGTGGCGACGACCGCGTCCGGGGAGCCGGGCATCCGGACGACGGCGGCGTCGTCGCCGGTGTCGAGCCCGACGAGCAGTTCCCCGTTCGGGTCCCGGGGCGCGGCGGTCAGCCCGGCGACGACGTCCTCGAGCTCGCCGGGCGGGATCTTGCAGGCGCAGCCGCCGCCGTGCGCGTACTGCGTGAGGCGTTCGGCGGTGACGGTCATGGTGCCCCCTCGGTGTCGCGGCAGCGTCGGCGCCGGTCGTCCACGCGGACGGTGTACCCGCGGGCGTCCAGGTGCTCCAGCAGCGGGACGGCCGTGCGGCGGGTGGTGCCGAGCGCGCGGCGGGCCTCGCTGAGCGTGAACGGCGGGTCGAGTTCGGCGAGCCGGGCGGCGGCACGGGCGTCGTCGCCGGGCAGCAGCACGAGCCCGTCGCCGATCTTGAGCAGGGCGCCCGCGGCGGCGGCCGCGGCGAGCAGCCGCGGGGTGAGGCCGAGCTCGGCGAGCCGGTTCGCGTCGGGCGCCCGGAACGGGGCGGCGGCGAGGTCGCGGCGGACCGCGTCCACCGCCGCGCGGACGTCCGGCGGCAGTTCGGGGGCCTTCGCGTAGAGGCGGCCGTCGCGGCTGCGCAGCCCGTCCGCGAGGGCGTCGACGAGCGCGCGGTCGGGCAGGCCGAGGGCGCGGCGGGCGGCGTCGGCGGGCAGCCCGGGGTCGGCGGGGCGGCGGCGGGCGTGCTCCGCGACGGCCGCGACGAGGCGGCGCCGCAGGTCGGCCCAGTGCCCGGGGTCGGCGAGCCAGTCGCCGGCGACGGGCTCGCACGGCGCCGGGACGCCCATGGCGACCAGTTCCGCGCGCCGCACCAGCCCGCGGCGGCGCAGCTCGGCGGCGCCGTCCGGCCGTCCGGTCCGCCCGGCCAGGTCCCGGGCGCGGGCCGCGGCGGCGCCGCGCCGGACGAACGGGGGCGGGCGGACGTCCAGGACCGTGATCCCCGCGGCGACCCGGTGCCGCCCGGGGTCGCGCAGCAGCGCGGCGTCGCCGACGCGCAGCGGCAGCGCCCGCCGCAGCTTCAGCCGCGCGGTGTCGGCGCCGAGCGGCCGGACGTGCACGGGCACGGCGGCCGATCCGGCGTGCAAGGTGAGCCGGGGCGGCAGGTCGGCGGCCGGGTCGCCGCGCAGCCGCACGTCGACGACGTCCGCGGTGAGCCACCGGCCGGGGGTGAGCAGCGCCTCGCCGCGCCCGATCTCGCCGCCGCCGTGCAGGTTGACGGCGACGCGCGCGACGGCGCCGACCTCGCGCCGGTCCTCCTTGAGGGACTGCAGGCCCCGCACCCGGAACGTCCCGCCGGGCCCCGCGAGCCGGTCGCCGACGCGGATCGCGCCCGCGCCGAGGGTGCCGGTCACGACCGTTCCCCGGCCCCGCACGGTGAACACCCGGTCGGTCCACAGCCGCACGTCGGCGTCCCGGTCGGGCGCCGGGAGCCCCGCGACGAGTCGTCCGAGCGCCGCCCGCAGCGCGTCCAGCCCGGCGCCGGTCGCGCCGCTGACCTCGACGGCCTCGACCCACCCGAGGGACGTCGCGGCGACGCGGTCGAGCGCGTCCTCGCGGGTGCGCCGGACGGCCGCGGCGTCGGCGAGGTCGCACCGGGTGACGGCGAGCAGCCCGTGCCGCACGCCGAGCGCGTCCAGCACGGCGAGGTGCTCCGCCGACTGCCGCTGCCAGCCCTGGTCGGCGGCGACGACGAACAGCACCGCGGGCACCGGCCCGACGCCCGCGAGCATGGTCGTGACGAGCCGCTCGTGGCCCGGCACGTCGACGAACGCGATCGCGCCCCCGTCCGGCGCCGCCGTCCACACGAACCCCAGCTCGATCGTCAGGCCGCGCCGCCGCTCCTCCGCGAGCCGATCGGGCTCCATCCCGGTCAGCGCCCGCACCAGCGTCGACTTCCCATGATCGACATGCCCCGCGGTAGCGACGACGTGCATCACTCGGCCGCCGCCCGGACGGCGCGGGCGAGGGCGGCGTCGTCTTCCGGGGGGACGGCGCGCAGGTCCAGCAGGCAGCGGTCGTGCTCGACGCGGGCCATCACCGCCGGGTCGCCGCGGCGGAGGCGGGCGGCGCAGGGCGCGGGCAGGGACACGGCGGCGCTGGGCAGCGCGACGCCGGGCGCGCCGCCGCCGCCGACCGCGGCCTCGCTGGCGACGGCGGCGGCGTCGATCCCGTGCTCGGTCAGCGCGGCGGCGAGCTTCTCGGCGCGTTCCCGCAGCTCGGACGGGTCCGCGTGCAGGGCCCGCGCGGTGGGGGTGGCGGGGCCGCGGAGGGTGGCCTCGAGCGCCGCGAGGGTCATCTTGCCGACGCGGAGCGCGCGGGCGAGGGGGTGCCGGGCGAGCGCGCGCACGAGGTCCGCGCGGCCGAGGACGATGCCGCACTGCGGGCCGCCGAGGAGCTTGTCGCCGCTGGCGGTGACGAGGCCCGCGCCCGCGGCGAGGGCCGTCTGCGCGTCGGGTTCGTCCGGGAGGAGCGGTTCGGGGGCGAGGAGGCCGGAGCCGATGTCGGCGACGACGGGCACGCCGAGGCCGGCCAGTTCGGCGATGCCGGCCGAGCGGGTGAAGCCGGTGATCCGGAAGTTCGACGGGTGGATCTTGAGGATGAAGCCGGTGTCGGGGCCGACGGCCGCCGCGTAGTCGTCCGGGGACGTGCGGTTCGTGGTGCCGACCTCGCGGAGCCGGGCGCCGGTCGCGGCGAGGAGGTCGGGGATGCGGAAGCCGTCGCCGATCTCGACCAGCTCGCCGCGGCTGACGATGATCTCGCGGGTGCCCGCGAGCGCGGTGGCGGCGAGGACGAGCGCGGCGGCGCCGTTGCCGACGACGTGCGCGGCCTCGGCGGCGGGCACGCGCCCGGCCAGCGCGTCGAGGGCGCCGCGGCCGCGGCGGGCGCGGGCGCCGGTGGCGAGGTCGAGCTCGACGTCGGTGACGCCGGAGGCGGCGGCGACGGCGTCGCGGGCGGCCCGCGAGAGGGGCGCGCGGCCGAGGTTGGTGTGCAGCAGCACGCCGGTCGCGTTGATCACCGGGCGGAGCGCGGACGCGGTCGGCGGCAGCGTCGCGGCGGCCTCGTCGGCGACCGCGGCGGGCGGGATCTCGCCCGCGCGGGCCCGCGCCTGGGCGGCGACGACCGCCTCCTTCACCGGCCCGCGCCCGAGGCGCCGGGCGGCCGCGGCGAGCCGCGGGTCGGCGAGCACGGCGTCCGTCCGGGGGATGCGCCGCCGCCCGTCCTGGTCGTGCATGCGCGGGCCCTCCTTCACCGGCCGGTGCTCTACCCGCGATCTTGACGGGCAAACGGCACCGGATATGCCGGTGTTTCCTGTGCAATTCACCCAAAATTGGACGGGCCTGTGTTTCCACGTCGCGAAAAACGCTCGCCCCCGGAGCAAGTCGCCGGAAGTGTTGTCATCGCGGTGAGTGTCGCCGGTGACACACTCTGCCTAGCCTGGCGGCCCGGGTTTGTGCTCACGGAGGTGCCCCTGTGACCGAGCTTGCCGAACGGCCCGCCGCCGACGACCTGTCGGACCAGCCCTGGCGCGACATCCCCCGCGAGGAGGCCGACTGGCTCCGCCCCCACCTGCCCGCGCTGGGCGACGCCATGGTCGAGGGGATCCTGCGGAACGTCCCCGAGTACGCCCGCCTCGAAGACCCCGTCTACGTGGAGGTCGTCCGGAAAACGACCGCGCGCGGAATGGAGCACTTCGTCCGGCTCATCGCCGACCCCGACGCGTCGTGGAAGGAACTCCACCAGCTCTATTTCGACATCGGCTACGGCGAGGCCGTGGAAGGGCGCGGGCTGGAGCACTTCCAGAACGCGCTGCGGGTCGCGTCGCGGACGGCCTGGCGGTACCTGTCGCGGGAGGCCGACCGGCTGAAGAAGCCGCGGGAGCTCGCCATCCGGCTGACCGAGGCGAACTTCGCGTACCTCGACCTGCTCGCGTCGGCCGCCGCGCAGGGGTACGCGCGGGCGCGGGAGAAGGCGGCGGGCGAGCGGGAGCAGCGGCGGGCGCGGCTGCTGAGCCTGCTGCTGTCGGACCCGCCCGCCCCGCGCGAGGTGATCGTCGAGCAGGCCGCCCTCGCCGGCTGGCCGCTGCCCGAACGGATCGCGGTGCTCGTGCTCGACACCCGTCCCGGCCACGGCGGCGAGGGCCCGCGCGGGCTGCCGCCCGCACTGCTGTCCGGGCTCGACCGGGGCCGCACCTGCCTCGTGGTGCCCGACCCGGACCGGCCCGGCGGCATCGACCGGCTCACCGCGCCGCTGCGGGACTGGACGGGCGCGGCGGGGCCGTCGGTGCCGCTCGAGCAGGCCGGGGTGTCGCTGCACTGGGCGCACCGGACCCTCGACCTGCTCCCGGACTGCCCGAAGACGCGGGACGGCGGGCTGCTGCACGCCGACCGGCACCTGCCGGAACTGCTGCTGCAGGAGGGCCGGACGCTCGCGGAGGCGGCCGCCCGGCGCCGGCTCGCGCCCCTGGCCGACGCCGGGCCGCACCGCGGCGCCCGGCTCGCGCGGACCCTCCTCGAATGCCTCAAGCACGGGTTCAACGCGACCGACGCCGCGGACGCCCTGCGCGTGCACCCGCAGACCGTCCGGTACCGGATGGCGCAGCTCCACGAGATGTTCGACTTCGACATCGAGGACCCGGAGCTGCGCCTGGAGCTGATGCTCCTGCTCCCCGTCTGGCTGCTGGGCGCCGACGGGGAGCGGGCGTGACCGTCAGCCGGTCCCGCCGGTCGCGGTGCGCGGCAGCGTCCCCTCCAGGTACGCCTGCCGGCACGCCGAACGCGCGATCTTGCCGCTGCTGGTGCGGAGCAGGCCGCCCGGCTCGATCAGGACGAAGTCATGCACCCGCAGGTCGTGGTCCTTCTTCACGGCCGCCCGGACGGCCCGCGCGACGTCCTCGGCGTCCAGCAGGGCGATCGGGACGCGCCGGTTCCGCTCGGCGATCACCACGAGGCCCTCGGTGTCGCCGGTGTCGACCGCGACCGCGCACGTGTACTCGCGCCGGATCGCCTTGTGCGCGGTCGACACCGTGTACTCGACGTCCTGCGGGTAGTGGTTGCGGCCGTCGACGATGACGAGGTCCTTGATGCGGCCCGTGACGTACAGCTCGCCGCCGTGCCGGACGCCGAGGTCGCCGGTCCGCAGCCACGGGCCGCGCGGCACGTCCCCGACCGTGCCGGACAGCTCGGCCTGGAACGTCTCCCTCGTCGCCTCGGGGCGCCCCCAGTAGCCCGCGGCGACGTTCGGGCCGTGCACCCAGATCTCGCCGACCGTCCCGTCCGGCTGCCGCACGCCGGTCTCCGGGTCCGCGATCACGACGTGCTGGCCGTAGGACGTGCCGCAGGCGAGCAGCTGGATCGCGCCGGGCGCGTCCGCGGCGCACGGGTCGGCGACGCCGCGCCGCAGCGCCTCGTGGTCGAACGCGGTGCGCGTCGGCTCCTGGAACCGGGACGACGCCGACACGTACACGGTCGCCTCCGCGAGGCCGTAGGCGCACACCTGCGCCTCCTTGCGGAGCCCGCAGTCCTTGAACGCCTCGTAGAAGCCGGTGAGGGTGCTCTCCCGGATCGGCTCCGCGCCGTTCATGAACACCTGGACGCCGCTGAGGTCGAGGTTCGCCTTCTCCTCCTCGGTGACCTGCGCGGTGAGGTACTCGTAGGCGAAGTTCGGGCCGCCGGTGAACGCGTGGTCCTGCCCGCTCAGCAGCTCCAGCCAGCGGACGGGCCGCATGATGAACGCGACCGGGTCCATGATCACGCCCGGGTTCCCGTACACCAGCGGCAGCGCGACCGTCGTCACCAGGCCCATGTCGTGGAACACCGGCAGCCAGTTCACGCCGGTCGACTCGCGCGGGATGCCCTCGAACGTGCGCCACAGCTGCTCGGCGTTCGTCGCGAAGTTCCCGTGCGTGATGATCACCCCGGCCGGGGTGCGGGTCGAGCCGGACGTGTACTGCAGGTAGGCGACGTCGTCGGGGTCGATCGGCTCGGGCGTCCAGTCGAGCGACGCGTCGACCTCGTCGGCGACGACGATCTCCGCGGGGCGCACGCCGTCGCCGTCCAGGAACGTCCGGACGGCCGGCAGCGCGGCGCTCGTGGTGACGACGACGTCGGGCTCGGCGTCGTCGTAGACGGCGCGGAGCCGGTCGCCGTGGCCGGGCAGGTCCGGCGAGAACAGCGGGACGCCGATGACGCGGGCGTACATCGCGCCGAGGAACCCGGCGACGTAGTGGTGGTCCTGCGGGGCGAGGAGCGCGACGCGGCGTCCGGGCTCGGCCGCGCGGCGGATCGCGGCGGCGAGCGCGCGCGCCCGCCGGTCGAGTTCGCCCCACGTGAGGTCGGTGGCGACGCCGTCCGGGTCGGACATGTAGTCCATGAACGTGTAGGCGCGGTCGTCGGGGAAGTCCTTGGCGAACCGGGCGAGCCGCTCGATCAGCGGCGTCCGGTCGAGGGCGGGAAGATCGCTCATGGTGAGGCTCCTGGGATCACGGGACACGCGGGGTCACGGGGAGACGCGGCGGGCGGCGAGGCGTTCCTGGTCGGGCCAGCGGACGTCCCAGACCCAGCCGAGCCGCTCGAAGATCCAGATCACGCGGGCGCTGATGTCGATCTGGCCCTTCAGCACGCCGTGCCGCGCGCACGTCGGGTCGGCGTGGTGCAGGTTGTGCCACGACTCGCCGAACGACGGGATCGCCAGCCACCACACGTTGCGGGCCTTGTCGCGGGTCTTGAAGTCCGTCTTGCCGAACACGTGGCAGATGGAGTTGATGGAGAAGGTGATGTGGTCGCCGGCGAACACGCGCAGCAGCCCCGCCCAGAACGTCGCCGTGATCGCGCCGTGCCACGACCAGGTGAGCAGCCCGCCGAGCGCGAACGGCACCGCGAACGTCGACAGCACGATGAGCGCGTACACGGGGTCGAGCGACAGGAACCGGATGTCCTTGTCCTTCAGCAGGTCGGGGCAGTACTTGCTGCGGGACGTCCGGTCCTTGCTGAACAGCCAGCCCATGTGCGCGTGGTAAAGGCCCTTGGTGAGCCCCCACACGCCCGGCCCGTACAGCCACGGCGAGTGGGGGTCGCCCTCCTGGTCGGCGTACTTGTGGTGGCGGCGATGGTCGGCGACCCACCGGACCACCGACCCCTGCATCGCCTGCCCGCCCAGGATCGCGAGCGCGATCCGCAGCCACCGCTTCGCCTTGAACCCGCCGTGCGTGAAGTGCCGGTGGTACCCGACCGTCACGCCGATCGCGTTCAGCGGGTAGAGGAAGGCGAAGATCGCGACGTCCGTCCAGCCGATGCCCCAGCCCCACAGGAACGGGATCGCGCCCAGCACCCCGGCGATCGGGCCGATCACGAACACCGCGATCGCGATCCGCTCGGGCCACGGGACCGTTCCGGATATGTCCGGCTGCGGGGTTCTGTTGCCGGCCTCGGCGACACCCGCTGTCATGTCAATGTTCTCCTTGACCTGGATGGATCCCCGGAGGCCGGGCCCCGGTTCGTCCGGCGGCCCGGCCTCCGGGACGGATCAGCAGTTGCCCTCGGCGGGCTTGCCCTCGAAACGGTCGTCCAGGAAGTTCGTCACGTCCCCGGCGGCGAGCCAGTCGGTCGTCAGGTGCTCGGCCGGGTACGTGTACTTCCAGGTCGTGTTGACGCCCGCGTCGCAGTAGGCCTTCCGCGTGGCGTCCTCGGTCTCGTGCGGGATGATCTCCTCGAGCCAGCCGCGGTACTGGAACACCGGGAAGCCGATCTCGTACCGGGCGCCCGAGCCGGGCGTCCCGATGCCCTCGCCGAGCCGCTGCCGGTCGACGATCTCGCCCCAGGTCGCCCCGCCGGGGCCGCGCAGCCCGTAGATCTCCTCGAGCGACAGGCCGTCGGTGGAGAAGTTCTCGACCTTCGCGCCCAGGAACACCGCGAGCGTCCCGAACAGGCAGTGCGACCGGACGTCCCGGATCGCCTTCTCGCCCTTCTCGTTCATCAGCTCGGTGAACGGCATCTCCGGGTACGCGGCGTTCAGGCCGACGAGCGCGTCCGCGAGGAACCCGGCGAACAGGCTGCCGTTGAGCGCCTTCGCGGTCACCTTCAGGTCGCCCGGCACGCCCCCGGCCGCGGCGCCCACGACGTCCAGCTCGGGCGCGTAGGACGACGCGAGCTGCGCCCCCCACAGCGACGCGGCCCCGCCCTCCGAGTAGCCGGAGATGCCGACCTTCCCGTCGGCCCGCAGTCCGCCGCCGGGGATCTGCCGCGACGCGCGCACGATGTCGAGCAGCGCGTGCCCGGCGTTCGCGCCGACCATGTACGTGTGGACCTGCCCGTCGAGGTACCCGACGCCGTCGGTCGCGGCGATCGCGTGCCCCTCCTTCAGGAACAGCGCGAGGTTCCCGCCCTCGTACATGTCGACGTACCGGCCCGCGAGCTGCTTGGAGAACGCGCACTGCGGCCCGGAGCCGAGGGTGCCGGGGTTGAACGCGACCGTCGGGCGCGAACCGCCCTTCGTCCACTCCGCCTCCGGCACCGCGACCGTCCCGGTGACGACGTTCTTGTTCCCCTTGACGTCCGTCGAGACGTAGCGGACCTTCCACGCCTTCATCGGGATGTCGCCGGGGATGTTCGTCAGCACCGCCTCCCGGCACGCCAGCAGGTCGCCCGCGTTCCCCTGGACGGCCGCCGGCGGCGCGGCGTAGATCTCCTCGTCGGTGGCGCCGCACCCGGCCGGCGCGGCTGCCGCGGCGGGCGCCGCCGCGGCGCCGGGCACCGTCAGCGCGGCGGCACCGAGCACCGCGGCGGTGAACAGGGTCCGTAGTCGCATCCTCACTCCAGGGGGGTGGGCCAGGAAAGTGAATGCAGCCGACTGTGTCCCACGAGGCCCGCGAGGAAAATGAAGTCTTCTCACATGGTCGGGCGCCGCTCTTAGCAACGGACTCAACAAACCGGGAGCGCTCCCCCTCGCACCCAGCGGCGATTCCGGTCGTCCGGGTCTTCTAACGTCGGTGTAATGAGCGAAGCCCTCCGACACTCCGATCCCGCCCCCGACCTGCGCCCCCGGCTGGTCGGACGGCACCTGGCGCTGGTGTTCGCCGCCACGCTGACCTCCCTCACCGGCTTCTTCCTGCTGATGTCGGTGGTGCCGATGTACGCGCGGTCCGGCGGCGCGGGCGAGGTCGGCGCGGGGCTGGCGACCGGGACGCTGATGCTGACGACGGTGCTCGCCGAACTGGGGCTGCCCCGGCTGATCCGGCGGTTCGGGCACCGGGCGGTGCTCGCGGTCGGGCTCGTCCTGCTCGGGGCGCCGTCGCTCGTGCTGCCCGCGTCGGACGGCATGCCGATGATCGTCGCGGTGAGCCTGGTGCGGGGGCTCGGCTTCGCGGTCGCGGTGGTGGTGACGGGCGCGATGGCGGCGGCGCTCGTCCCGCCGGAGCGGCGCGGCGAGGGGCTCGGGCTGTACGGGATCATGACGGGCGCGCCGTCGGTGCTGGCGCTGCCGCTCGGGGTGTGGCTCGCGGAGCGGGTCGGGTACGCGCCGGTGTTCGTCGCGGGCGCGGTGCTCTCGCTGGCCGCGCTGGCCGTGCTGCCCGGCCTGCCCGGACGGACGGGCACGGGCGGGGCGGACGAGCCCGCGTTCGGCATCGCGGCCGGGCTGCGCTCGGCGGTGCTGGTGCTCCCCGCGCTCGCGTTCGGCGCGACGTCGATGGCGTCGGGCGTCCTCGTCACGTTCCTGCCCGCGGTCACCGGCCTCGCGGCGGGCGCGCTGCTGGTGCAGGCGGGCACGACGACGTTCACCCGCTGGTGGGCCGGGCGGGTCGGGGACCGGCACGGGGCCGGACGGCTGCTGCTCCCGGCGGTCGCGGTCGCCGGGGCGGGCGTGGCGCTGCTGGTGCTCGCCCCGAACCCGGCCGCGGTGTTCCCCGCGATGGTGCTGTTCGGAGCCGGTTTCGGGGTGGCGCAGAACGCGAGCCTGGCGATGATGTACGAGCGGGTGCCGCTGTCGGGCTACGGGACGGTGAGCGCCATCTGGAACATCGGCTTCGACGGGGGCATGGGGGTCGGCGGCGCGGCGTTCGGGGTCGCCGCCGACCGGGCGGGCCACGCGGCCGCGTTCGCCATGACGGCCGTGCTGATCTTCCTCGTGCTGCCGCTGGCGCGGCGCCGCGGCTGATCAGCCGCGGCGGGGGCGTTCGCGCGACGGTCCCGGCCGGTCGGGAAGCGGATGGCCGGGGACCGGCTGGTCGGGGCCCGGCTCGCGGCGGCGCTCGTGCAGGTCGGGGTCGGACGACCGGACGACCGGACGCTCGGCGCGCGGGGTCTCGGCGCGCGGCTCGCCGGGCTCCTCGGGCAGGAGGCCGGACGTCTCGAGGTACTCGCGCCCGCGCGGGGTGATCTCCCAGGAGTTGCGGCGCCACTCCTTGCGCTTCCAGACGACGCCGGCCGACAGCAGCTTGCGGCCGACGCGGCTGATCTCGGTCTCGTCGGTGCCGAGCTCGGCGGCGAGCTGCTGGTTCGACATGCCGCGGCGGCGGCAGACGGCGACGAGGAAGCGGGCCGCGTGCCCGTCGGGCTGCAGGGCGAGCTGCAGGCCGGACGGGAGCCGGCGCAGCGCCCAGTGCACGACGTCGATGAGGCCGAGGATGCGGCCGCGCTGCTCGCGCTGCGCGCCGTCGAGCGCGTCGACGTCGAGGTAGTGCCGGTGCAGCCACTGCAGGCCGTCCTGTACCTCCACGAGCGCGGGCTCGTCGGCGGTCAGCGACGCGTCGGTGATCAGCATGCCGAGCGCGCTGAAGTGCCCGTCGCTGATGACCTTGGCGTGCTCCATGGTCTCGATGAGACGCCGCGCCTCGGTGCGGCGGTCGCGGGTGCGCCCGGCCGGCGGCGAGGTCGGCTCTGCCCTCAGGTTCACGGCTGCTCCTGGGTCGATGAAGTGGCCGTACCCCTCAAGGGTGCGCCGATGCCAAATGATTGTCAAGTGAAGACTGTATCCGATGCCACGGAACGCGGGTGCCCCTCCGGTTAGCATCGAGTTACCGCCAGATGTCGCCGCTCGTTGATTTCCCCCGGAGGGTGCTCATGCAGGATCAGTTGGGGGCTCCCGCCTACCCGGCCGCACCAGCTGATCTCTTCGTCAGGCTCTACGACTCGGTGTCCGACGACGTTTTCCAGTCCTGGACGGCCACCCGCTGGTACGACGATCCCGAGGTGCGGGCCGCGGCGGACGCCGTCGCCGAGACCGTCCTCGAGGACGGGGAGCTCGCCCCGGAGGAGACCGCGCGGATCGTCCGCGAGCACGGCGACGGCGGACGGTTCGCGCTGCTGCTCGGGCTCGACGCGGCGCTCGCGCACGCCAGCCCGTACTCGCCGTACTACGACGCGCCCGCGCTCGCCGGGACGCTCGTGAACTACCTGACCGAGGGGCGGCTCAACGGGCCGGAGACGGAGGGCGCGCTGCTCCCCCGCTGCGCGTTCCCCGGACGGCCGCGCGGGCGGCGCACGAAGGCGGAGTTCTTCGGCGTGCACCGGGTCCCGAAGGCCGAGTGGGACAAGATCGACCACACGATCCTGCCGTCGGTGCACGACCCGCACTTCAGCCGCGACGAACCGGTCGCCGTGGGCTGCGCCCCGGTGCTGGAGACGTTCGACGACGTGGAGATCACGTTCGAGGAGAAGCACGGGATGACCGTGTACCGGCTGCGCCCCATGGACACCGCGGGGATCCGCAGCCGGATCAAGACGATCATCCGGCGGCTGGACGAGTCGGGCGCGCGGCTCGCGGTGATGCCGGAGTCGTCGCTGTCGGACTCGCTGCTGGAGCACTGGAAGGAGGTCGCGTTCGACACGGCCGGACGCGACCGGGAGCGGCACCCGCTGCGGTTCCTGCTGGTCGGCACCGGCCCGCTCGGCGGCGACGACCCGCCGCCGAACCGCGCGGTGCTGATCGACCGGTGGACGGGCCAGGAGCTGCTCGTCCAGGACAAGCTGTCCGGGTTCACGCTGGACGCGGCGCAGATGCGGCTGTGGCGGCTGCGGAACGCGCCGGAGGACGGGACGGCCGAGGAGTACTCGCGGCCGGGGGCGCGGATCAGCGTGCTCGACTCGTCGCTCGGCCGGCTGGCGGTGCTGATCTGCGAGGATCTCAGCCGCTCGATCGGGTGGGAGCGGGAGCTACTGTCCTGCGGCGTCTCGCACCTGCTCGTGCCGATCTTCTCCAAGCCGATCCTGCAGTTCCGGTGGGAGCAGCAGGGCGCGGAGCGGCAGGTCATCGGCCTCGGCACCTGGGTGACGGTGGCCAACAGCCTCGCGGTCGGCGCCGCGATCCCCGACGACGAGCTGCCCGGCCCCCGGTACACGTGCCTGGTGGCGGGCCCGGCGAGCCTCGACCGCGCCGCCTACGCGACCGAGCTGCAGTTCGGCGCGGCCGGGACGGGCGCCGAGCTGGGCCGGCTGCGCACGTCGGCGCTGCCCCGGGTGCTGCCGGGCGCCGCGTACGACGCGTGGCACGGCCACTGGCCGAACGGGAAGTGACCGTCACCCGACGGTGAAGGGACCGCGGCCGGGTCAAACCGGGAGCGATCGGCGTTTCGCCCCACGTGGCACACCAATCACGGCAATCCATTACAAGTTGGTAGAGCGTTAACGAACCGGTCCCCGGCGGGCGGCGGGCCCGCCTTACGCTCCCGCCCATGCGCCGATCAGCAGCAGCACGCCCGGCGGCGGTCCTCGCCGCCGCCGCCGTGACGGCCGGTCTCGTCACCGGCCTCGCCCCGGCCGCCGCGGCGGCTCCCGCGGCCTGTGCCGTCCCCGCCGACCACGAGATCGCGGCGGTGCAGGGCACCGGCGACGCCTCCCCGCTCGCGGGCCGGACCGTCCGCGTCGAGGGCGTCGTCACCGCCGACTTCCAGCGGTCCGACCGGCTCCGCGGCTTCTTCGTGCAGGACCCGACGCCCGACGACGACCCGCGCACCTCCGACGGGATCTTCGTGTACTCGACGCGGGACGTGGACGTCCGCGACCGGGTGCTCGTCACCGGGAAGGTCGTCGAGTACCACGGCCTGACGGAGCTGTCGCCGGTGTCGGCCGTGGACGTGTGCGGCACCGCCCCCGCGATCGCGCCGGACAACGTGCGGCTGCCGCTGGAGGACGGCGCGAAGCCGGAGCAGTTCGAGGGGGTCCTGCTGCGGTTCCGGGGCGAGATGGTCGCGAGCGAGACCTACGACCTCGCCCGGTACGGGGAGATCACGGTCGCCGAGGGCGGGCGGCTGTTCCAGCCGACCGACGGCCACGACGACTCCTCGCAGGCGGAGAACGACGCCCGCCGCCTGCTCGTCGACGACGCCTCGAACGTCCAGAACCCGGACACCGTCCCCTACACCGCCGACGGGCGCGTCGTGCGGCTCGGCGACGTCACCGAGGGCCTCACGGGCGTCCTGTCGTACGGGTTCGACTCCTACCGGCTGCAGCCGACCCGCAGCCCGCACTTCGCGCGCGCCAACCCCCGGCCGGACGAGCCGGAGCCGGTCGGCGGGGACGTGCGGGTCGCGAGCTTCAACACGCTCAACTGGTTCACCACGCTCGACCGGCGGGGCGCGAACACGGTCGCCGAGCGCGACCGGCAGCTCGCCAAGCTCGTCGCGGCGCTCCGCGGCCTGGACGCCGACGTCGTCGGGCTCATGGAGGTCGAGAACAACGGCGACACCGCGCTGAAGGCGCTCGTGGACGCGCTGAACGCCGCGTCCGCCGAGGCGGGGGCCGGCCGGACGTACGCGTGGACGGCGCACCCGTACCCCGGCACGGACGAGATCAAGGTCGCGTTCATCTACGACAAGGCGACGGTGACGCCGGTCGGCGCGCCGCGCTCGTCGCGCGACGACGTGCTCGACCGTCCGCCGCTCGTCCAGGCGTTCCGTCCGGCGGCGGGCGGCGCGGCGTTCACCGCGATCGTGAACCACTTCAAGTCGAAGGGCTGCGGCGGCGCGTCCGGTCCCGACGCGGACCAGGGCGACGGGCAGAGCTGCTACAACGCGCGCCGGGTGGAGCAGGCGACAGCGATCGCGGAGCTGGCGAAGGCCGCGGAGAACCCGCTCGTCCTCGGCGACCTGAACGCGTACGCGGCGGAGGACCCGATCGAGGTGCTCGAGGACGCGGGCCTGACCAGCCAGACGAAGCGGTTCGTCGACGACGAGGACCGCTACAGCTACGTCTACATGGGCCAGTCCGGCGAGCTCGACCACATGCTCGCGGGCCCGGCGCTGTCGCGGCGCGTGACGGGCGCGACGATCTGGCACGTCAACAGCGACGAGCCGCGCTTCCTCGACTACAACACCGAGTACAACCCGGCCGAGTTCTACCGGCCGGACGCGTTCCGCTCGTCCGACCACGACCCGCTGCTGATCGGCCTCGATCTGCGCTGATCCAACGGCCGACCGAAAAGGCGAATGGGGGCCGGGCCGAATGGGCCCGGCCCCTTTTCCGTCTCGCATTCCGGACGTACGATTCCCGAATCGCTTTCTAGTGATGGGAACGCGCGCCATGACAGCAGCAGCAGCTCCCCGCTCGGCCGCCCTCGCCCCGGCGGCTCCCCGTCTCGCGTTCGGCATCGGCCCCGACGGCGCCTACACCCGCTTCGGGCAGACGGTCGCCTTCGTCCTCGGCCTCCTGACGATGTTCGCCTTCCTCCCCCTGCTCTTCGTCTCCGCCCTCCTGTACGCCCGCGCCGAGGAACGGTTCGCGGACGATCCCGAGCGCGCGCGCACACTCGTGAACTGGTCGTGGCTCGCCATCACCGTGCCCGTGGTCATCGGCGCGGTGACCGCGGTCGTCGTGGCGGCCGTCACGGCCTGAGCGGAGGCCCGACCGGGAAGACGCCGGGCTCCGGGCGGGTTGTCACTGTTCATGACCGTCCGTTTGTCTGTTCTCGATCTCGCCCCCGTCGTCAGCGGCTCCACCTCCGCGGATGCGCTGCGCAACACCCTGGACCTGGCCCGGCGCGCCGAGCGGCTCGGCTTCCACCGGTACTGGCTCGCCGAGCACCACGCGATGCCGGGCATCGCCAGCTCGGCGACGGCGGTGCTGATCGGGCAGGTCGCGGCGGCGACGTCGGCGATGCGCGTCGGCTCGGGCGGCATCATGCTGCCGAACCACGCCCCGATGGTGGTGGCGGAGCAGTTCGGCACCCTCGAGGCCCTCTTTCCCGGCCGCATCGACCTCGGCCTCGGCCGGGCCCCCGGCACCGACCAGGCCACCGCGCGCGCCCTGCGCCGCTCCCCCGACTCCCTGTCGGTGGACGACTTCCCCGAGCAGGTCATCGAGCTGCGGAACTACTTCGACGACAAGAGCACGGTGACGCCGGCGGCCGGGAACGAGCCGCCCATCTGGCTGCTGGGGTCCAGCGGCTACAGCGCGAAGCTCGCGGGCCTGCTGGGCCTGCCGTTCGCGTTCGCGCACCACTTCAGCGCCGAGAACACGATCCCCGCGCTGTCCCTGTACCGCGAGTCGTTCCGCCCCGGCGCCCTGGAGCAGCCGTACTCGATGATCGGGGTCGGCGTCACGGCGGCCGAGTCGGACGAGCGGGCCCGCGAGCTCGCGGCGCCGCAGGCGCTGTCGTTCCTGCGGCTGCGGCAGGGGAACCCGGGCCCGCTGCCGAGCCCGGAGGAGACGGCCGCCCACCCGTACACGCCGCTGGAGCGCCAGATCGTCCAGTCCCGGATGGCGGACCAGGTGATCGGCGGGCCGGAGAGCGTCCGGCGGCAACTGGACGAGCTGGTCGCGCGGACGGGCGTGGACGAGGTCATGGTCGTCACGCAGGTGTTCGACCACGCCGACCGGCTGAAGTCGTACGACATCCTCGCCGAGCTGTACCCGGCGTCGCTCGAACCGCGCTGACGGGCGCGGTCGACCGGCCGGGAGAAGTCGTCTAACTTCGATCATCATGGACTCGGCCGGCCCCCCGGACTCGGTGACCGTCGACGTCGCGGACGTCCACGCACGGCAGCTGGTCGTCGGCATGGCGGTCGCGGGCTTCTTCGGCGTCGTCGCGATCGCCGCCGCGGTCACCGGCGGCGTCGACGGCGGCACGGGCGCCCGCGTGGCGGCGTTCCTGATCGGCGCCGTGTTCTCGCTGATCGGCGTCCTCCCCCTGCTGATGTGGCGGGTCGCGTTCCGGCGCCGCCGGCTGGTGCTCGACGCGTCCGGGATGCGCTGGGACGACCCGGACGGGAGCCCGTGGGCGGTGCGGTGGGCGGAGCTGTCGCGCGTGCGCCTGAGCAGTCCGGAGCCCGACACCGGCGCGCCGCGGGTGGCGTCCGCGGTGAACCTCCTGCTGTACCCGGCGGACCCGGAGTTCCGCGACGCCCACCCGGAGATGGAGCATCTGGCCGTCGCGGAGGCGGGCGCCCCGGGCGTCGCCTACCGCCTGCCGTTCGGCCACGCCCACCGGGTCGTCGGCCCGATCGACGACGGACTCGCCCGGTTCGCGCCCGGGATGTACCGCACCCCGGGCACGCGGGTCCCCGTCCCCCGACGCCCGCGGGCGGTGACGGCCGGCGTGTCGCTCCTCGCGCTCTGCTGGTCCGCCGCGATGACGGCCGCCGTCCTCGACGACGCCTCCACCCGGACCGTCGCGATGGGCGCCCTCTGGACGGCGGCGTTCACGCTGTGGCTCGCCCGCATCTGGCTGGGCGGCCCGCTCGCCACCGGCCAGATGGCCAGGTTCGCCCCGCTCCTCGGCGCGGTCCTGTTCCTCGGCGTCCTCCTCATCGCCGCCGCGGGTTACAGCGGCGGCCATCCCCCCGACCCGGGCGAGGACTGGGTGATCCTGCTCCTCCTGCTGCCCGGCGCCGCCGTCTTCACCGCCGGGCGCCTGCTCGCCCGCGCGGACGTCCGCGAATGGTCCAAGGCCCGCGGGCAGGGCCGCTGATCGAGGGGTGTACCGGCCGTTGGCGCTGATCTATCGTTCGGCCGCATGCCCGGCGATGTCCGTCCCGCCCGCGACGCGGTGTCACTCCGCATCGGCAGCCTCCGCACCCGATTCCTGGCCACGACCGGCGCGGTGTTCTTCGTGCTCGGCGTCTACGTGATCTTCTACGCCGCCGTCGGCGACGGGATGGAGGGCTCCCGGGACGTCTCGATCCTGTTCGGGGCGGCGTCCGTCCTGCTCGGGCTCTTCCCGCTGCCGCTGTGGTGGCGGGTGATCCGGCCGCGCAGGCTGGTGTTCGACGCCGCCGGGCTGCACCGGGTCGATCCGCAGGGGATCCCGTGGACGGTCGAGTGGCGGGAGCTCGACGGCGCGCTGAGGGCGTTCGCCCCCGGCGTCTACCGGCCCAAGGGACGCCCGGTGCCCGCGGGACGCGCCCGTCCGGTGAAGGTCGCGGCGAGCGTGGTGTTCCTCGCGGTCTTCTGGGTCGTCGCCATGGTCTACACCGCGCTGGAGACCGGCGACCTCGGCGGAGCGGCGATCGCGGTCGTGTGGGTGCTGGCCGTGGCGGCGTGGCTGGTCCGCGTCTGGGCGGGCGGCCCGACGGCGATCACGTTCATGGTCAACGCCTGCACGGCCCTCGGAGGCATCCTGCTGGCGGCGTCCGTCCTCTTCGGCCTCATGTTCTTCTCCGACGACAACGGCGACGTGCGCGACACGCTCGTCATGGTCGGACGCATGGTGCTCGGGGGGCTCGCGCTGCTCGTCCCGGGTCGGCTGCTCGCGCGGGCGGACGTCCGGGAGTGGTCCGCGGACCGGCACCGGGTCGGCTGACCGCGCGCGAAGGCCGCCGACCCGCCCAAGCGGGGGCCGGCGGCCTTCGCGTACGTCCCGGAGGCGGCCCGAGCACTCCGGTCACGGGCGAGAACTCCGGCTCGCGAACCTCTCGGCCCGACTGCCCATGCGCCGAATCTAGGCCGCGCCCGCGCCTAGGATGAACGTACGGGGCGGCGAATCGCGCCGTCCCGATTGGACGCCTCGGACATTGACCGCCCACGAGCCGCAGGGAGCGCCGTGCCGCCCAGCCTGGCCGCCGTGGCGGCGATCCCGCAGCTCGGGCTGACGTCCCCGACCGGGCCGCCGCCGGACACGCCCGTCCTGTGGGTCGCGGTCAGCGAGCTGGAGGACCCGACGCCGTTCCTGGAGGGCGGCGAGCTGGTGCTCACCACGGGCATGCGGCTCACCCCGCGCAACGCGGCCGACTACGTCGCGCGGCTGGTGGGGCGCGGCGTCGCCGGGCTCGGCTTCGGGGTCGGCGTCATCCACCCGGCCGTCCCGGACGAGCTGCTCGCCGCGGCCCGCGCGCAGGGCCTGGCGGTGCTGGAGGTGCCGCGCCCGGTCCCGTTCATCGCGATCGGCAAGGCCGTCTCCCGGCTGCTCGCCGCCGAATGGTACGAGGACGTCACCCGCGCGTTCCAGGCGCAGCGGGAGCTGACGCGCGCCGCGCTCGCCGGGCCCGGACGGCTCGTCGCGCGGCTCGCGCGCCTCCTCGGCGGCTGGGCGCTGCTGCTCGACGCCGCCGGGGACGTCCGGCACGCCGAGCCCGCGCGCGCCCGCGCGCACGCGGAGGAGCTCGCGCCCGAGCTGGCGCGGCTGCGCCGCCGCCCGCCCGCGGACCGGGGCGCCCCGGACGGGTCCCCGGCGAGCCTGGCGCTGTCGCTGCCCGGCGAGCACATCGCGGTGCAGCGGATCGGGCTCGGCGGGCGGCCGCGCGGGTTCCTCGCCGTCGGGACGGGCGAGCCGCTGCCGCCGGCGGCGCACACCATCGTGGGCGCGGCGGTCGCGCTGCTCACGCTGCAGTCGGAGACCCCGCGCACCGCCCGCGACCTGCGGGCGGCGCTGGCGGGGGTGCTGCTCGGGCGGCCCGCCGGCGGCGGCGCGGTGCCGCACGGGCCGGTGCGGGTGCTGGCGTGCGCGACGCCCGCGAAGGGCGGCGCGGGCGCGGTACTGGACGCGCTCGAATCCGACCCGGCGGGCGAACGCTGCCTGCCGCTGCCGCTGCGCGGACACGTCGCGGTGATCGTCCCAGAGGCCGCCGTCGCGACCGTCACGGCCCTGCTCGCGGGCGTCGCCCCGGTCGGCGTCAGCGGTACCGCCGGTCCCCTCGACGCCGAGGACGGCGGCCCGGGCGGCGGCCGTCCGCCCGGCGCCGCCGCGGCGCTCGGGGAGGCGTTGCGGGAGGCCGAGGAGGCGCTCGCCGCGGCGGTCCGCGGGAACGTGCCCGCCATGCACCACGCCGACCTGCCGGGGCAGGGCGTGCTGGGGGTGCTCGACCCCGGCCCCGCGCGCGCCTTCGCGGAGGCGCTGCTCGCCCCGCTGCGCGCCGAACGGCTGGACGGCTCGGTGCGCGCGTACGTCCAGGCCAACGGGCAGGGCGAGACGGCCGCGCGGGCGCTCGGCGTGCACCGGCACACCCTCCGGTCGCGGCTGCGCAAGGCGGCCGAGGTCCTGGGCCGCGACCTGGACGACCCGGCCGTCCGCGCCGAACTGTGGGTCGCGTTCGCCGTCGCGGCCAACGAGGGCGACCGGATTCGCCATGTCGGAGACTCCCCAGCGGGGCCTCCGGAGATAGCGTGAAGGCATGAACGCGACCCCATTCTGGCTGGCCGGCCGGCCCGAGACCGGTGACGGCGAACTGACCGTGACGCACCCCTACGACGGCCGCGTCGTCGGGACCGTCGCGGTGCCGACCCCCGCGCAGGTGGAGGAGGCGGTCGCGGCCGCCGACGCGGTGCGCCGGGACGCGGCGGCGCTGCCGCTGCACGTCCGCGCCGAGGCGCTCGCGCACGTGTCCGCCCGGCTCGCCGAGCGGTCCGAGGAGGTCGCCCGGCTGATCACCGGCGAGAACGGCAAGCCGCTGCTGTGGGCGCGCGGCGAGGTCGCCCGCGCGGTCTCCACGTTCCGGTTCGCCGCCGAGGAGGCCCGCCGCTTCAGCGCGACCACCCAGCGGCTCGACACCGACCCCGCCGCCGAGGGCCGGATGGCCTACATCACCCGCGTCCCCAAGGGCCCGGTGCTCGGCATCTCCCCGTTCAACTTCCCGCTCAACCTCGCCGCCCACAAGATCGCCCCGGCGATCGCGGCCGGCACCCCGATCGTGCTGAAGCCCGCCCCCGCCACCCCGCTGTCGGCGCTGCTGCTCGGCGAGCTGCTCGCCGAGACCGACCTGCCCGCCGGGATGTGGTCGGTGCTGACGGTGCCGAACGACCGCGCGTCCGACCTCGTCGACGACCCGCGGCTGCCGATCGTGTCGTTCACCGGGTCCGTCCCGGTCGGATGGGCGATCAAGGACCGGGCGCCGCGCAAGCACGTCACGCTGGAGCTCGGCGGGAACGGCGCCGCGGTCGTCCTGCCGGACGCCGACCTCGACTGGGCCGCGAAGCGGATCGGCCTGTTCGCCAACTACCAGGCGGGGCAGAGCTGCATCGCCGTGCAGCGCGTCTACGTCGACCGCTCCGTCTACGAGGAGTTCCTGCCGAAGCTGGTGGAGAACGTCGAGAGCCTCGTGACCGGCGACCCGTGGGACGACAAGACGCAGGTGGGGCCGCTGGTCAGCCAGGAGGCCGCCGAACGCGTCGAGGCGTGGGTGGACGAGGCCGTCGCGGCGGGCGCGAAGGTCCTCGCGGGCGGCACCCGGGAGGGCGCCGCGTACGCGCCGACGCTGCTCGCCGACGTCCCGGACGACGCCAAGGTGTCCCGCGAGGAGGTGTTCGGCCCGGTCATGCTCGTCCAGCCGGTGGACGGCGTGGACGAGGCGTTCGAGCGGGTCAACGACTCCAAGTTCGGGCTCCAGGCGGGCATCTTCACCCGCAGCATCGACGTCGCGTTCCGCGCGCACCGCGAGCTCGAGGTCGGCGGCGTCGTCATCGGCGACGTCCCGTCCTACCGGGCCGACCAGATGCCGTACGGCGGCGTGAAGGACTCGGGCGTCGGCCGGGAGGGGCTGCGGTCGGCGATGGAGGACTACACCGAGGAGAAGGTGATGGTCTTCACCGGGCTGCAGCTCTGAACCCTGCGCCTCTGAACCCTGCGCCTCTGCGCCCTGCGCCGTCCTCCCGGCCCGGGCCCGGTCTCCGTCAGCGGAGCCGGGCCCGCGCCACGCCGGTGCGCAGCGCCCCGGCGGCCTCCGCCATCGCCTCGCGGAACCGGCCGCCGAGGCCCCACATGTTCGCGAAGCCGTGGATCAGGTCGTCCTGCCGCCGCAGCGCGACCGGCACCCCGGCGCCGGAGAGCCGCTTCGCGAACTCTTCGCCCTCGTCCCGCAGCGGGTCGAACCCGGCCGTCACCAGGTAGGTCGGCGGGAACCCGGCGACGTCGCCGGCGAGCAGCGGCGACGCGTCCGGCTCCTTGCGGCGCTCCTCGTCCGGGCAGTAGTGGTCGCTGAACCACACCATGTCGGCGTCGGTGAGCATGAACCCCTCGGCGAACAGCTCGCGGGACCGCCGCCGGACCGACATGTCGGTCGCCGGGTAGAACAGCAGCGCGAAGTCCGGGCGGCGCTCGGCGCGCAGCCCGACGACCGCGGCGAGGTTCCCGCCCGCGCTGTCCCCGCCGACCGCGATCGCGTCCGGGTCGGCGCCCAGCTCGCGGGCGTGCTCCACCGCGTACGCCCACGCCTCCAGGGCGTCCTCCACCGCCGCCGGGTACCGGTGCTCGGGCGCGAGCCGGTACCCGACCGACAGCACCCGCGCCTCCGCGTTCACCGCGAGGTACCGGCACACCGAGTCGTGGGTGTCGAGGTCGCCGATGACCCAGCCGCCGCCGTGGTAGAAGACCAGCAGCGGCGAGCCCTCCGCCAGCCCGGCCGGGGTGTACAGCCGCGCCGGGACGTCCCCGGCGGCGACGTCGCGGGTCTTCACCGGCCGCGGCAGGGACCGGACGAGCAGCTTGTTCGACCGCTCCATGCCGCGGCGGGCGTCCGCGGGCCGCCCGCCGCCCAGGTTGCGCTGCTCCAGCCGCGACAGCGTCAGGAGGAGCTGCGCGTCCAGCGCGAGCCGCTGCCCGTCCCGGCGCACCGGCGCCCCCGCGATCACGCGGCGGACGGGGTCCGGCAGCGCGAACACGCCGCGCAGCACGCCGCCGACGACCGCGGGCGGAACGAGTTCGGACAGACGAGACATCTGTACCTCCTGGGGGGCGAACCGTCCGCCGATCGTAACGATGCCGACCTACCCACCGGTAGGGCCCATCCCGGGCGGATCCCCGTGGCCCCGCGCGCCGGCCCGGATTACCGTACGGACCATGCGATCGGGGCGGCGCGAACGGCTGCTGGCGCGGGCCGTCCGGGACGGCTTCCAGGGACCGGCCTGGGAGCGGCTGCGGAAGGCGGGCGACAGCGGCGACCAGGGCGTGATCGACGCGCTGTGGGCCCGCTGGCTCGACCGCGACCCCCACGACGAACTGCTCCGGGCGCTGCGGTCGTGGCGCCGTCCCGCGCGCGGCGACCGGCGGGCGCGGAGCCTGGTGGCGCTCGGCGGCGGCACCCGCCCCGGCGGCGAGCGCGCCGCCCTGCTCGCCGCCGCGCTCGTCGAGGACCACCCGCTCGGGACGATCGCGCGGGACCTGCTCGCGCGGACGACCGACCCGGACCTGCTGCGCGACGCGCTCGCCGCCGCCCTCGACGCCGGGCCCGGCGCCCCGCTCGCGGCCGTCCTCGCCGGCCGCGACGACCTCCCCCACGATCCGGCGGCGCTCGCCGAACTGTTCCTCGTCACCGGGCGCCACGCCCGGTACCGCGCGCTCGACCCCGACGGGACGCACCTCGCGCGGGCCTACGCGACGGCCGGCGGGCCCCGCCGGGAGCGGATGCGGGAGGCGATGCTCCGCGCGGGCGACCTGGACGCCGTCCGCGTCGTCGCCGACCGCGACCGGGGCGCCGGCCTCGGCGTCGGGGAGCGCCGCGACCTCGCGCACGCCCTGCTCGAGAACCGCCGGTGGGAGGAGGCGTGGCGGCTGGCCAAGCGGCTCCCGCTCGCCGACGCCGCCGCCGTCGCCCGCGCCCTCCCCGCCGGCTGGCGGCCCGCCCCGGCGGACCGCCGGGTCCTCGCGCTGCTCCGCGCGGCCCCGTCCCGCCTCCACGCGCACGTCGCGGTGGTCGCGGACGCCGACCGCCGGACCGTGCCGGTGAGCGGGCTGGTGGAGGCGGGCGCCTTCTCGCCCGACGCCCGGTTCATGGTCGTCGCGCACGTCGGCCGGGCGCAGCCGACCGACCCCTGCACTGTTCAGGTCTTCACGCTGGACGGCGGCGTCGCGACCTTCGCCGGACGGCACGTCGTCGACGGCGGCACGCCGCGGTTCGCCCTCACCGAGCACGGCGCCGCGATCGCCCCCGAGCACGACGAGCGGAACGTCTGGTGGCTGCCGTTCGCGGACGGGCGGATGGAGCGGCTGCCGGTCGACGACCGCGTCACCCACCTGGCGCCCGTCCCCGGCGGCTTCGTCGCCGCGGCCCTCACCGGCGACCGGAAGGTGCGCCTGCACCGGTTCGACCGCGCCGGGCGCCCGTCCCCGGACGGGCCGCTGACCACGGCCGACCTGCCGTTCCTCACCGCCTTCCCCCCGAACCACAGCGTCGACCCGGTCACCTTCGCCTGGTCGTACGAGGTGTTCGCCGATCCGGTGAGCGGGCGGGTCGCGTTCCACAGCCGCGCCCCGCTGCGGATCGTCGTCATCGAACCGGACGGGCGGGTCGTCGCCGACTCGGAGAACGGCCATGCCCGGCAGGGCTCCCCCTGGGCGCCGACGACCCCCGGCTGCTTCACCGCACCGGACCGCCTGTTCACCGACGGGCGCCTCATCGCGTGCACGCCGGACGGCGGCCTGCGCGACATCGCGGCGCTCACGCCGCACCTCCACGAGTCCGTCGGCGCCGTCGTCCACCTGCCCGCGACCGGGGAACTGCTCGGCGCCTCGCCGTCCCGGCTGTACACCCCGGGGACCGCCTGGTACGCGGACGCCGCCACGCTGGAGCCCGTCCCGGGCCCGCGCCCGCTGTCCGGGCTGCCCGCCCGCGCCGTCTGGGCGACCCCGGACGGCACCGTGCACGCGGCCGGCCGCGACGCCGTGACCCTCGTGGACGAGGCCGTGCGGGCCGCCGCCGCACCGGCCGTCCGTCCGCTCGACGAGCTGACCGCCGCCGACCTGGGCGTCCTCGCCGACCTGCGGCGGCGCACCCCGCCGGGCCGGTCGGCGTTCCGGACGGTCGTCGACCTCCTGCACGACGTGCTGGAGGCCACCCCGATCGGCGCGGACGTCGAACTCGGCGAGGCGTCCGCGCCCGTGGCGGGCCCCGACGACATCGCGCTGGGCGGCCCGTGACGGGCATACCGGAAACGTCGCCTCCGCCCCCTACGCTTACCGATCATGGGTTATGACACGAGCTTCCACCCGGTCGACATGGCGCTGGTCGAAGGCCGCCTGCTGCCGTACATCGCCGGGCACGGGGACGCCGACGGCATCGACGACCTGATCGCGCGGGCGGTCGAGATCCGCAAGACGCGCTTCCGCGCCAAGGCGTGGGCGCTCGGCGTGCTCGAGGCGACCCGCGATCTGGACGGCGTCGCGTTCGACTCCGGGCTGCACGTGTGGGGACGTCCGTTCTTCATCGTCGGCGACGCGATCGAGGGGATCGCCGAGGACGTCCGGCGGTACCTCGCGACGCCGAGCGGCGAGGTCGACGCGCTCGCGCGGGAGATGATCGACCGCATCGACCCGGCGCTGGCGGCGCGCGTCACGCCCGACACCGGCGGGCGGCTGCCGGACGACGAGCGGCTCGCCGCGGCCATGGGCACGGCCCTGCGGATCCTGCGCGGCGCGGCGATCGCCCTCCGCGAGGGGAGGCGGACCGTCCGCCACCCGGACGGGCGGGAGTTCGACGCCGCCGAGATCCTGGCGAGCGAGGTGCCGTTCAACCTGCTGACGTTCGCCGCCGCGCTGCTGCCGGGCTGGATGTCGCGCGGCCGCACCTGGCCCACCGCGCTCTGCGCCGACGCGCGCGTCGCGGACGAGGGCTTCACCGCCCCGGCGGCGCTCACCGGGCTGCTCCGCGAGGAGTTCCCCGGCCTGGACTGGCCGCTCCCCGACGGCACCGTAACCGGCAACTACATGGTCGGCGGCCTGGTCCCGGCACCCGAGGTCGCCGGGGCCCGCGCGAACCTCGCCCGGCACCGGGACGCCTTCGACTGCGACCCGTCCGACCTGCGGAAGATCGACGAGGCGATGGGCGTCGCCGCGGAGTTCGGCGCCGCCTTCTGCGAGGCGACCGAGATCTACAGCGGCATGGAGGGCAACCTCAACTGAGCCGCCGCGCGGCGGGCACCGGCCGGCGGGCGGGCTCGCCGGCGCCCGCCCGCCCCCAGCGGGTCCGGCCGCCCGGCTTCACGACCGAGAGCACGACGGCCGTCCACAGCAGCGCCGTGTAGCCGAGCATGCAGCAGACGAGGACGACGCCGAGCCCGCCGGGGTCGCCCGCCGGGTCGAGCGTGCGGTGCTCCAGCTCCTCGATCCAGCCGCTCTGCACCGTCGCGACGACCGGGATGACCAGCGAGATCGCGAACTTCAGCAGGACCCACCAGTGCCGGACCAGGCCCCACTTGGTGCCCAGCGAGACGACGAGCCCGGTGATGATCGCGAGCGCGACGCTGGGGATGACGATCGCCAGGTCGAACACGTGCATGAGCACGTAGGCGCCGTGCCGGACGGCGTGCCCGTCGGCGGTCGCCCCCGCCACGGCGAGCGTCGACATCGCGGTCGCCAGCCCGAGCCAGCCGACGCTCACCCCGACGTGCAGGGTGAGCCACACCCGGCGCGACGTCCGCTTCAGCATCGGGAAGCGGGGCCGCATGACCGCGACGGTCAGCGCGCCGAACAGCATGCCCGCCAGCGGCGCCTGCGAGCCGCCGAACAGGAAGAGGAACTGGACGGGCAGGAACCCGAGGTGGAACCCGATCAGGGTCCGGCGGGCGCCGCCGAGCGCGAGGACGACCAGCAGCGCGGCCGCCACGAGGTACCCGCCGGTCGCGATCGTCTGCATCAACGGGTACTTGGGATCGGGGACGGTCTGGAAGGCGAGGGCGGCGACCGTCCCGTACGCCGCGAAGGCGTAGTGGAGGGGACGCCTGGTCGGTGGGGGCGTCGGTGCGGACATGCGCCCAGCGTCGCCGCGGCGGGGACGCCCGCGCATCGGCCGATCCGCGCGGCCGGGTCGGTGGAAGGATGGCGCCCACGTACAACTTTCTGCCGATCCCGGGCGGGCGGGCCGCGGTTATCGTGGGCGTTCATGAAGCGGGACGCGCTCGCCGCCGTCGTCGTCGCCGCCGCGGTCGCGTCCGGCGACGGCGGCTCGGGCGGCTCGTTCGGCGACACCGACCTCGCGTACACGTCGTGGCACCCGCCGCTGTGGTGCGCGATCGTGCTGGGCGTCCTGGCGGGCGCCGCGGCCTGGTGGCGGCGCCGCCGCCCGGACGTGCTGCTGGCGGCCGCGGCGGCGGGCTGGCTCACCACCGGCGCGTTCACCCCGCTGCTGCTCGCGCAGTACACCGTCGGGGAGCGCACCCGGTCGTGGCGGGGGACGATGGCGCGCACGGTCCCGGCCGTCCTGCTGGTCGGCCTGCCGTTCTGGCGCGTCGGCGGCCCGGACGCCGCGGCGCCGCTCACCGCGGCGGTCTGCGTCGCCCCGGCGCTGCTCGGGCTCTACGTCGGCACCCGCCGGGAGCTGATCGCCGGGATGCGGGAACGGGTCGAGCGCGCCGAGCGCGAGCAGCACCGGCGGGTGCTGGCGGCCCGCGCCGAGGAGCGCGCCCAGATCGCCCGGGACATGCACGACGTCGTCACGCACCGCGTCGCGCTGATGGTGCTGCACACGACGGCGCTCGAGGCGGCGGAGGGCCGCGACGCCCTCGCCATCGGCCGCCGGATCGGCGGGATCGGCCGCGAGGCGCTGGCGGAGCTGCGCGCGCTGGTCGAGGTGCTGCGGACCGGGGACGCGCCGCTGGCGCCGCAGCGCGGCCTCGACGACCTGCCGGAGCTGGTCGCCGAGTCGCGCCGCATCGGCATGCCGGTCACGCTCGAGGCGGAGGACGGGACGGGCGAGCCGGCGCCCGCCCTCGTGGAGCACGCCGCCTACCGCGTGGTGCAGGAGGCGCTCACCAACGTGCACAAGCACGCCGGGAACGCGCGGACGGTCGTGCGGGTCGTCCGGTCGCCCGGGTCGCTGCGGCTTTCGGTGACGAACGGCCCGCCGGGCCCGCGCCCGGCGGCGGCGGGGGTGCTGCCGGGCGGCGACCACGGGCTGCTCGGCGTCGCCGAGCGGGTCCGGCTCGTCGGCGGCGAGCTGACCGCGCGGCCGACCCCGGACGGCGGGTTCGAGGTCGCGGCCGAGGTGCCGCTGCGCGAGGCGGCGCCGTGATCCGCGTCCTGGTCGTCGACGACGAGTGGATGGTCCGCGCGATGCTGCGCACCATCCTCGGCGCGGCGCCCGACATCACCGTCGTGGACGAGGCGTCCGACGGCGAGGAGGCGGTCCGGCGGGCGCGGGCCCGCGACCCGGACGTCATCCTGATGGACATCCGGATGCCGCGCGCCGACGGCCTGGCCGCCACCGCGCGGCTCGCGCCCCGGTACCCCGTCGTCGTGCTGACGACGTTCGACCTCGACGAGTACGTGCGGACCGCGCTGCGGCACGGCGCGGTCGGGTTCCTGCTGAAGGACGCCTCGGGCGAGGAGATGCTCGCCGCCGTCCGCAGCGCCGCGCGCGGCGACGCGATGCTGTCCCCGAAGGTGACGCGGCGGCTGCTGCGCCGGTTCGCCGACACCGGGCGCGCCGAAGCCGAACGGCGCCTCGACGTCCTCACCGCCAAGGAGCGGGAGGTCCTGGTCGCGGTCGGCGGCGGCCTGTCCAACACCGACATCGCCGCCGCCCTGCACATGAGCGAGGCGACGGTGAAGACGCACGTCAGCCGCATCCTGGCGAAGCTGGCGCTGACCAACCGCGTGCAGGCCGCGATCCTCGCGCACCGCGCCGGACTCCTGGACGACGGCTGACGGCCTCAGCGGTACCGGGCCTGCCGGGCGGCGGGGCTCCCCGCCGCGAGCCCGGACAGTTCCCGCTCGATCGCCGCGGCGGCGCGGCGGCAGAACGCCGCGGGCTCGTCGGCCGCGTCCGGCAGCTCGTCCACCAGGACGTCCGCGGTCCCGGCGCGCAGCAGGTCGGACGACCGGACGCCCTGGGCCGCCGCGAGCTCGGCGGCCCGGCCGGGGGTGCGGTGCACGATCACCGACGCGCCCTCGGGCGGCAGCGGCGACAGCCAGCCGTGCCGGGCCACGAGGACCCGGTCGGCGGGCAGCAGCGCGAGCGCCGCCCCGCCGGTGCCCTCGCCGAGCAGCAGGCAGAGCGTCGGCGCGGCGAGGGTCAGCAGGTCGGCGAGGCAGCGGGCGATCTCCCCCGCCAGGCCGCCCTCCTCCGCCTCGGCGGACGGCACGGCGCCGGGCGTGTCGACCACGGTGACCAGCGGCAGGCCGAGTTCGGCGGCGAGCGCCATGCCGCGCCGGGCGACGCGCAGCCCGGCCGGCCCGAGCGGATGCCCGGCCCGCTGCGACCGGCGGTCCTGCCCGACGAGGACGCACGGCGCCGCGCCGAACCGGGCGAGCGCCAGCAGCAGCCCCGGGTCGGCCTCCCCCTGCCCCGTCCCGGAAAGCGGCGTGACGTCGGACGCACCGTGCCGCAGCAACTCGGCGACCCCGGGACGCCCGGCCCGCCGAGACCGCTCGATCGAATCCCACGCGTCGTCACCGTCCCGACCCCCCGCCTCCGCAGCACCCCTCTCAGCGGCGGCCTTCGTCTCCGGACGGGTGGACGGTGGGCGGGTGGCCGGCGGGCGCCCGCAGAGGACCGCGAGGGCGCCCGAGGCGATCGCGGCCAGGTCGTCGATCGGTACCACGGCGTCCAGCAGGCCCTTCGCGGCGAGGTTCTCCGCGACCTGCACGCCCGGCGGGAACGGCTCCCCGTACAGGCCCTCGTACACGCGCGGGCCGAGGAAGCCGATCAGCGCGCCCGGCTCGGCGGCCGTCACGTGCCCGAGCGAGCCCCACGACGCGAACACCCCGCCGGTCGTCGGGTGCCGCAGGTAGACGAGGTACGGGAGCCCGGCCGCGCGGTGCGCCATGACGGCCCCGGTGATGCGGGCCATCTGGACGAACGCGGCCGTGCCCTCCTGCATCCGGGTGCCGCCGGAGGACGGCGCGGCGAGCAGCGGCAGTCCCGCGGCGGTGGCGCGCTCGACGGCGGCGACGATCCGGTCGGCGGTGGCCCGCCCGATCGATCCCGCGAGGAACCGGAACTCCGACACGACGAACGCGACGCGGCGCCCGCGCAGCCGTCCCTCGCCGGTGAGGACGGCCTCGTCGCACCCGCTGCGCTCGCGCGCGGCGGCGAGCTCCGCGCCGTAGGCGGAGTCCGGCGCGGGCCCGGTCCCCGCGCCGGCCGGTTCGTCCCACGTCGTCCACGTGCCCTCGTCCAGTACCCGGCGCAGCAGTTCGCGCGCCCCGACCCGTTCCGACACAGGGCTCCCTTCGACGGCGGTCCCCAGCATGATGACCGGACGCCGGGCGGGCGGTCACGCGGGGGTCGCGCCGGGGGGCGGATCGCGGGGGATCCGCATGACGAGCCGGGCGCCCGCGTCGCTGTCGGCGACGACGAGCGAGCCGCCGTGCGCGACGGCGATGTCGCGGGAGATGGGGAGGCCGAGGCCGGTGCCGCTCCGGTCGCGGCGCCGCGCCTCGTCCAGCCGGGTGAAGCGGCGGAAGACCCGCTCGCGGTCGTCGCGGGCGATGCCCGCGCCGTCGTCGAGCACCTCCAGGACGGCGTCCGGCCCGTCGGCCGCCACGGTGACCCGCACCCACGACCGCGCGTGCCGCTCGGCGTTGTCGAGCAGGTTCGTCAGCACCCGCGCGAGCTGGTGGGGCACCCCCCGGATCGTGACGCCCTCGGCGGCGTCGATGTGCACCGGCACCCGCCGGGGGCGCCGCCCGGCCTCCTCCCGGACGAACGCGCCGAGGTCCAGGGGGTGCGGTTCGGCCTCGACGCCCGAGCCGAGGCGGGCGAGGATGAGCAGGTCCGACACGATGCCCTGCAGGCGGTCGGCGTCGGCGAGCGCGGCGCGCGCGACCGCGGGCCAGTCCTCGTCCTCGGGGGCCTGCAGCGCCACCTCCAGCTGGGCGCACAGGCCGGTGATGGGGCTGCGCAGCTCGTGCGAGACGTCCGCGACGAACGCGCGCTGCCGGGTGAGCACCTGCTCCAGCCGGTACAGCGTGAGGTTCACCGACTGGGCCAGCTCCGACACCTCGTCGTGCTGCTCGGGCACGGTGACGCGGCCGTGGTCGCCGCCGGTGATCTGCGCGAGCTCCGCGCTCATCACCCGGACGGGCCGCAGCGCGCGGCGCACCGCGAACGCGACGATCCACGACGTCAGCGCGGTGCCGAGCACGACGCCGGTCGCGAGCGCCCCGATGAAGAAGCCCTTGTTCATCGTGTAGATGGCGATCGGCGCGCCCGCGTAGACGATGCGGGGGCCGTCCGGGCTCTGGACGCGCGTGGCGATGACGTAGACGTCCGGCGCCACGCCGGGCACCTCGGTGACGTAGGAGCGGGTGCCGCCCGGTTCGGACGGGGCGGGCAGGCGGAGCGGGCCCTGCCCGCGGAGGGCGTCGCTGGCCGCGAGCAGTTCGCCCTGCGGCGTCACGACCTGCAGCAGCGAGAAGTCGGGGTCGCGGATCGGCAGCGCGCCGCGCGGCTCGCTCGTCCGGACGAGCGTGGCGAGGTCGCGGGCCACGATCAGGCCCCGGTCGTGGAGGTGGGTGTTCACGGTGCGGCGCAGCGAGAAGTAGAAGCCCGTCACGCCGACCGTCAGCAGCACCGCGACGACGACGGTCGCGACGGCGGTGACGCGGGCCCGCACCGACCAGCGCGAGGGCGTCCACGCGCCCCGGAAGATCACTGCGGCGCCCCCTCCCCCTTTCCGTGCCGCGCGGCGGCCGCCGTGCGCCGAGCGCCCGGGAGGAGTGCGCAGAACAGGTTGTTACCGAAGCATTGCGCAGCGAAACATCCCCACATACCCCACCGAAACCCCCGCGCCACCCGCGGCGGGCACACTGCACTCAGGGCGGCACCGAGGCCCTTCTTCCAGTCAGTTCCTGCACAAACGCGCCATATTTTGCGAACGAGCGGGGATGGACGGACGGGAGATACGCGAGGGAGTCGGGACACCACCATGGACGCAGACATCCGGCCGCTGGAGCCGGCGGACCCCCGGGTCGTCGGCGGGCACCCCCTGCTCGGCCGTCTCGGCTCGGGCGGCATGGGCACCGTGTACCTCGGGACGGACCCCGAGTCGGGCGGGCGCGTCGCGGTGAAGACGATCCACCCGCACCTCGCCCGCGACCCGTCCTACCGCCGGCGGTTCAAGGACGAGGCGTACCTGGCGAGCCGCGTGGCGTCCTTCTGCACCGCGCGCGTGCTCGCGCACGGCGAGGAGGACGGCCGCCCGTACCTCGTCACCGACTACGTCGGCGGCGTCTCGCTGCACGACCGGCTCGCGGCGAACGGCCCGCTGCCGCCCGGCGACCTGCACGGCGTCGCGGTCGGCGTCGCGTCCGCGCTCGCCGCGATCCACGCCGCCGGGCTCGTGCACCGCGACCTGAAACCGGCCAACGTCATGCTCACGCTGTCCGGGTGCCGCGTCATCGACTTCGGCATCGCCGGCAGCCAGGACGCCCGCGGCGCCCGCGGGACGGACCGGGCGGGCAGGTCCGGGAAGGTGCTCGGCACGCCCGGCTGGATGGCGCCGGAGGTCCTCGTCGGGGGCGCCGCCACCCCGGCCGCCGACATCTTCGCGTGGGGCTGCCTCATCGCGCACGCCGGCACCGGCCGGATGCCGTTCGGCGGCGACCCGGCGCGGCTGCGCGTCACGACCGGCGAACCCGACCTCGACGGGCTCCCGGAGGCGCTCGTCCCGGCCGTCCGGTCGGCGCTGGCGAAGAACCCGGCCGCCCGCCCCACCGCCGCGGACCTGCTGCTGACGCTGGTGGAGCAGCCGCAGCCGTGCGGGGTGCCCGCGGGGGTCTCGGTGCCGGACACGATGTCGGGTGCGATGCCGGGCACGGTGTCCGGCTCGATGTCGGGCGCCGTGCAGAGCGCGGTGCGGGGCGCCGTCCGGGGCGCGGTGCAGGGCGCCGTCCAGGGGGCCGGCCCGGCGCTCGCCGCGGCGCCGTCCGGGGCACTGCGGGCGCGCACGACGCCGGGCCCGTTCCGGCCCGCCCGCCGGGCCCGGCCGACCGCCGCCGACCCGGGCGTCCCGACGAAGACGTTCGCGCCGCTCGGCGGCACCGGCGGCTGGGCGTCGCCGCGCACCCGGCTGCTCGCGGGCGCGGGCGCCGCCGCGGGCACGGCGCTGCTCTGGGCGATCATCACGGGCCTGCAGGGCCGGGGCGAGCCGCGCGCGACGTCCGTCCAGGTCCACGCGCGGCGGACGCCGGTGCGGCAGCGGCGCCGCTGACGCCGGGCGCGCCGGGTCGGGCGCGCCGGGGGTCAGGTGCGCCAGATCAGGACGAGCGCGCAGTCGTCGTCGCGGGCGGCGGCCATCCGCTCCACCAGTTCCCGCGCGCCCTTGCGGAACCCGTGCGGGACGAGCCGTTCCGCCTCGCCGAGCAGCCGGTCGATGCCGGCGTCCAGGTCCAGGCCGGGTGACTCGACCAGCCCGTCGGTGTAGAGCAGGAGCGCGTCGCCGGGCCGCAGCCGCCCGTGCTCGGGGACGGTCGACACCTCGGGCACGACCCCGAGCACCACGCCCTTGGCGGGGCTGACCTGCCACGCTCCGCTGCTCGCGTCGAACTGGACGGCCGGGGGGTGCCCCGCCGACTCGACCGTGTACTCGCCCGTCCGCAGGTCGACGACCACGTGCACGGCGGTGACGAACCCCTCGTCCCACCGCTGGCGCTGCAGGTACACGTTGCACGCCTGGAGGAAACGGTCAGGTTGGATCGATCCAAGCAAACCGCCGAAAGCACCCGACAGCATGAGGGCCCGTGTGCCCGCGTCCGTGCCCTTGCCCGAGACGTCGACGAGGGCCACCTCGAGCACGTCGCCCTCGCACGCCGACACCACGAAGTCGCCGCCGAACGACGACCCGCCCGCCTGCAGCAGCACGACCTGCGACGACCAGCCGTCCGGCAGTTCCGGCAGCTCGCCCTGCCGCCGCAGCCGGTCGCGCAGGTCGAGCAGCATCGAGTCGCCGCGCAGGCCCTGGACGCCCAGCTGCTGCCGCGTCCGCGCGAGCGTGAGCGCCAGCACCGCCGTCACCGCCAGCGTCGCGATCATGCCCCACCCGATCGCGGGGCCGTTGTGCCACGCCGCGAAGCACACCATCGCCACGACGATGACCAGCAGGGCCACCAGGCTCCGCACCCGCAGCAGCAGCCCGCCGCCCAGCACGACCAGCACCAGGACGCCCGACGGCGCCAGCCCCCGCGTGTCGTTCGCCGTCGCCGCCCCGATCACCACCGCGAGCACCGCCAGCGCCGCGAACACGTACCGGTCGCGGGTCAGCCGCCCGCGGCGCAGCAACCGGTACAGGACCACGAGGACCGGGATCCTGCGCAGGAAGGCCCGCACTCTCGGCGGCAGGCGCTGCACCAGACGTTGAAGCATGACTCCGGCACTGTATCGAGCAATGACCCGCCCCGGACGGGATCCACGCCACCCGTCACTCCTTGTAACGGTCCAGTCGCAAGATTTCCGGGTACAAGCCCTGTTCAGGAGATTTCCGGGGCCGGCGGTGCCCGCGGGACGGGACACGAGGAGGCGACGGATGGGTCAGCCGGGCATGCGCATCACGGTGGACGCGGCGATGCGGGCGCGCGACGTCTCCCGCCCGCGCCCCGCGGGCGAGGACGTCCCCGCGCCCGCGCGGGCGCCGAAGCGCAGCCGCGCCGCGAAGAACGAGCGCCGCCGCCAGGACAAGCGCGGCGGCCGCTCCTAGCCCCGCTCCGCGGCGGCGCGGCGCCGTCGCCCCTCAGGCGCCGGGGACGACGCCGGTCTGCTCGTAGGCCGTCAGCATGTCGATGCGGCGGGTGTGCCGCGACTCCTTGGAGTACTCGGTGGCGAGGAACAGCTCGACGAAGCGGGCGGCGGTCGCGGCGTCGTGCTGGCGCGCGCCGATGCTGATGACGTTGGCGTCGTTGTGCTCGCGCGCGAGGACCGCGGTGTCCTCGTTCCAGACGAGCGCCGCCCGCACGCCCTGCACCTTGTTCGCGGCCATGACCTCGCCGTTCCCGGAGCCGCCGAGGACGATCCCGAACGTGCCCGGCTCCGCCGCCGTCCGCTCCGCCGCCCGCAGGACGAACGGCGGGTAGTCGTCGGCGGCGTCGTACTCGAACGCGCCGCAGTCGACGGGCTCGTGCCCGTTCTCCTTCAGCCAGGAGACCAGGTGCTCCTTGAGCTCGAAGCCGGCGTGATCGGTTCCAAGAAAGACGCGCATGGGCCCGATTGTCGCAGGTCCACGCGCGTCGTTCGTCCCCGGGGCGCCGGGCGGGCGGCGGTGCCGGGTCAGGCGGGCGGCGGCATCGGACGGTCGTCGCCGGCGCCCGGGTCGTGGTCGAGCATCGTCTTGTCGGCGAGGTCGCCGCCGCCCGATGCCGGGGCGTCGCCGGACTCGGCGGGCACCGTCTCGTCGTCCGCCTGCGTCGGCGGGTCGAGCGTGGGGGCGTCCGGCGCGGGCGGCGGAGCGGGCTGCTCGGGCGCGGACTGCTCGGGCGCGGACGGCTGCTGCGGGACGAACGGCTGCGGGACGGACGGCTGCTGCGGCGCGGCGCCCCAGACGGGCTGCTGGGGCCCGCCCTGCGGCGGGACGTACGGGACGTGGGCCGGGTGCTGCGGCGGCGCGTACGGCTGCTGTCCGGGCACGGGCTGGCCCGGGACGGGCGGCTGCCCGGGGACGGGCGGGAGCTGCGGCTGCATCGGCGCGCCCTGCTGCTGGTAGGGCTGCTGACCGTAGCCCTGCGGGGCGTACCCCTGCTGCGCGGGCGCCTGCCCGCCGAACCCGCGGTCGCGGCCGAGGTGGAACCCGGCGAGGGCGCCGAGGCCCGCGATCCAGCCGTAGGCGAAGCCGAAGGCGGCGCCGCCCGCGACGGAGTTCCAGACGATGCTCTGCCCGGGCGGCGAGATGTCGAGCGTCAGGCCGATCAGCAGCCCGGCGACGAGGCTCGAGAGGCCCGAGGCGACGACGCAGGCCCACCAGCCCGTGACGACCGCGCCGAGCATCCCCCGGTTCGGGTCGACGGCGCGGACGCCGGCGACGACGAGGCCCGCGAGGAGCACGAAGAACAGGAGCAGGCCGAAGTCCAGCGAGATGACGTAGCCCCAGTTGTAGAACCCTTCGGGGTAGAGGCGCCACTGCGGGTGCTGCAGCCAGTACAGCAGCGGCCACAGCCCGCCCTCGCGCCCCTCCCCGAGGATCGCCTCGACCGCCCACTGGTTCCCGAAGATCAGAGCGATCGCCACGACCGGGAGCACCGCGCCCCCGGCCGTCATCACCATCCGCCGCATCGTCATGGCGCGCAGGTTAGTGCCGCCGCCCCCGCGACGGTAGGCCCTACATCACGCCGGGTGCACGGCCGGATGCCCGAAACCGGGGCGTTCCGGTCAGGCGCGGCTCCGGGCGGCCGGCTCCGGGAAGCGGAACGCGGGATCCACCTGGTTCTCCAGGTCTTCGCCGACGGCCCGGCTCGCCCAGCTCCGGGCGTTCTTCACGTGGAACTCGACGGCCTGCCGCTGGAACTTCTCCCAGTCCTTGACGCGGGAGTCGACCTCGGCGCGCATCCGCGACAGCGCGGCCTCGTTGCCCTCCTCCAGCGCGACGCCGGTGCGGCCCTGCTCCAGCGCGCGGACGGACGCGGACTGGCCGAGCCACGTCAGCAGGTCGTCGCCGACGTGCTCGCGCAGGTAGGCGACGTCCTCGTCGGTCTGCACCTTGTTGCCGACGACGCGGATCGCGACGTCGTAGTCGCGGGCGTACTCGGTGTACTGCCGGTAGACGCCGACGCCCTTGCGGGTGGGTTCGGCGACGAGGAACATCAGGTCGAACCGGGTGAAGAGCCCGGACGCGAACGTGTCGGCCCCGGCGGTCATGTCCACGACGACGTACTCGCCCGGCCCGTCGACGAGGTGGTTGAGGTACAGCTCGACGGCCCCGGTCTTGGAGTGGTAGCACGCCACGCCGAGGTCGTCGTCGTTGAACGGGCCGGTGGCGAGCAGCGTGACGCCGTTGACGTCCTCGGCCAGCCGGTGGATCGGGTCGTCGCCGCGGAAGTCGAGCAGCCTCGACCCCTCGCCGGGCGGCGTCGTCTTGACCATGGCCGACGCGGACGAGACGCGCGGGTTCGCGCCGCGCAGGTACTCCTTGATGTCGGTGAGGTGATCGCCCATCGCGGGAATCTTGGCGGCGCGGTCCTCGTCGAGGCCGAGCGCCACGCCGAGGTGCTGGTTGATGTCGGCGTCGATGGCGACCACCGGCAGCCCGCGGCCCGCCAGGTGCCGGACGAAGAGCGACGACAGGGTGGTCTTGCCGCTGCCGCCTTTGCCGACGAACGCAACCTTCACGGTGAAATGCCCCCGTTTCGGATATGAAAATCATTGCCACTTCCGGAATCACGAGTCTGGCGGAGGCGGGCGCGTCAGGCAAGCGGAACGGCCGAGAAGGCCCCGAGGACCGCCGACCCGGCGGCTCAGCGGCGCGCGGCGGCGGGGTCGAACCCGAACGGCAGCTCGAGGCGGTGCGCGCGGAGCAGCTCCGCGTCGGCGAGCAGGTCCGGGGTTGGGGCGTCGGCGGCGATCACCCCGCCGGACAGGATCACCGAACGCGGGCACAGCTCGGCCGCGTACGGGAGGTCGTGGGTGACCATCAGGACGGTCACGTCGAGCCCCAGCAGGATCTCCGCCAGCTCGCGGCGGCTCGCCGGGTCGAGGTTGGACGACGGCTCGTCCAGCACGAGGATCTCCGGCTCCATCGCCAGGACGGTCGCGACCGCGACGCGGCGGCGCTGCCCGAAGGACAGGTGCTGCGGCGGCCGGTCGGCGGCGTGCGCCATCCCCACCCGGTCGAGCGCGGACCGGACGCGCGCGTCCAGCTCGGCGCCGCGCAGCCCCAGGTTGGCGGGGCCGAACGCGACGTCCTCGCGGACCGTCGGCATGAACAGCTGGTCGTCGGGGTCCTGGAACACGATCCCGACGCGGCGCCGCACCTCCCGCAGCGCCGCGCGGTCGCCCGGGTCGACGGCGAGCCCGCCGACCCGCACCTCGCCGAGGCCGCCGTGCAGGATGCCGTTCAGGTGCAGGACGAGCGTCGTCTTGCCCGCGCCGTTCGGCCCGAGCAGCGCGACCCGCTCGCCGCGCCCGATCGTCAGGTCGACGCCGAACAGCGCCTGCGTCCCGTCCGGGTAGGCGTAGGCGAGGCCGCGCACGTCCAGGGAAGGGGTCATGCGCCCATCCAGGCGGTCAGCGTCACCAGGGACGCGGCGAGCGGGAGCGCGGCGGCGGCCGTCCACTGGACGGGCGTCGCGCCGATGTCGTGCAGCACCGGCATGCGGCCGTCGTATCCGCGGCTCACCATCGCCAGGTGCACGCGCTCCCCGCGCTCGTACGAGCGCAGGAACAGCGCGCCCAGCGACTTCGCGAGGACGCCCGTGGCGCGGACGTCGCGCGCCTCGAACCCGCGGGACGCGCGCGCCGTCCGCATCCGGCCGAGCTCGGCGGCCACGACGTCGCCGTACCGCAGCATGAACCCGGCGATCTGCACGATGAGGCGCGGCACGCGGAGCCGTTCGAGGCCGAGCAGCAGCATGCGCGGCTCGGTCGTGGCGGCCAGCAGGACGGACGCGACCACGCCGAGGGTGCCCTTCGCGAGGATGTTCCACGCGCCCCACAGCCCGTCCTCGCTCAGCCGCAGCCCGAGCACGGTGACCTTCTCGCCGGTCGCGATGAACGGCATGAGCAGCGCGAACGCGACGAACGGGACCTCGATGACGACGCGCCGCGCGACCGTCCCGAACGGCACCCGGGCGGCGAGCGCGACCGCCGCGAGCAGCACCGCGTACCCGCCGAACGCCCACATCCGCTCGCGCGGCGTCGCCACGACCAGCAGGACGAACGCCAGCACCGCGACGAGCTTGCAGTGCGGCGGCAGCCGGTGCACCGGCGAGTCGCCCGGCAGGTGGAGCCGGTGCGCGTGGCCCGCGCCCACTAGCCCGTCCGGGACGCGGTCCCGGACCCCGTGCGGGGCTCGGCGCCGCCGCGCCGCCGGATCGCCCAGAACAGCCCGCCGCCCGCCGCGAGCGTGAGGCCGACGCCGATCAGCCCGGCGAGCCCGCCGGACAGCCGTCCGTCGTCCACTCCCTCGACGCCGTAGTCGCCGAGCGGGGAGCCGGCCAGCGCGTGCTCCTTCTCCTTCGCGGCGATGCCCTTGTCCGCGGCGACCTTCTCCAGGCCGTCGGGGCTCGAACTGGCGTAGTGGCTGACGATCCCGGCCAGGATCAGCGACACGATCAGGAACCCGGCGAAGAAGCGTTTGGTCTGCACGGCCCTCTCCCTCACGCCTGCGACGGCTCGGCCCGGTCGGCGCCGCCCGCGCCCGGCTCCCGCGCGCGCAGCTCCGGCGGTCTGCGCAGCTCGCGGGCGCCGTGCACCAGGTCGGGCCGGACGGCGAGGACGCTCGACACCGTCGCCGCCGTGATCAGCGCCTCGCCGACGCCGATGAGGACGTGCACGCCGACCATCGCGCCCGCGACCGTCCCGATCGGGACGTCGGTCGTGCCGCCCAGCGCGTACAGCGCGGTGAACGCGGCGGCCGAGGCCGGCACCGACACCAGCGCCGCGGCGAACGACGCCCCGGCCGCGGCCGGGCGGGTCTTCGGCAGGACCCGGACGAGCGCGCGGAACAGCGGGTACGCGACGGCGACCGTGACCAGCGACATCGTGACGACGTTGACGCCGAGCGCGGTGAGGCCGCCGTCGGCGAACAGCAGCGCCTGCAGCAGCAGGACGACCGCCACGCACAGGGCGCCCGCCCACGGGCCGACGAGGATCGCGGCGAGCGCCCCGCCGAGCAGATGCCCGCTGGTCCCGGACGCGACCGGGAAGTTCAGCATCTGCGCGGCGAAGACGAACGCCGCGGTGAGTCCCGCGAGCGGCGCCGTCCGGTCGTCGAGTTCGCGGGCGGCGCCGCGCAGCGCCAGCCCGACTCCGGCGACCGCGACGGCGCCCGCCGCGATCGAGACGGGCGCGTCGATGAATCCGTCCGGTGCGTGCATCCCTCACCGCCCTGCCGTAGGCGACCACAGCAGGGACAGTGTGCGGCGCGACGGTTGCAGTTGCAATAGCCTCGCAACTACGGTTCGCGGCCGGTTCCGGGCACCGGTTCGGGCACCCGGTTCAGGCGCGGTTCAGACGCCGGGTCAGTCGAAGGACGGCTCCTCGGTCCGGGTCCGCTTGAGCTCGAAGAATCCCGGGGTGCTCGCCACGGCCACCACGCCGTCGAACAGCTTCACCGCGTCCTCGCCGCGCGGGATCGGCGTCACCACCGGGCCGAAGAACGCGCTGCCCTCGACCTCGATGACCGGGGTGCCCACCTCCTGGCCGACGCGGTCGATGCCGTCCTTGTGGGACGCGCGCAGCGCCTCGTCGTACGCCGTCGAGTCGGCGGCCTCGGCGAGGGACGGGTCCAGCCCGGCGGCGGTGAGGGCCTCCGCCAGCAGTTCAGGCCCGAAGTCGCGCTTGTCGTGGTGGCGGCGCGTCCCGAGCTCGGTGTACAGCCGTCCCAGCACCTCGGCGCCGTACTTCTGCTCGGCGGCGATGCAGACCCGCACCGGGCCCCACGCCGTCTCGAGCATCTTCCGGTACTCCTCCGGGATGTCCTTGTCCTCGTTCAGGACGGCGAGGCTCATCACGTGCCAGCGCACGTCGATCGGGCGCAGCTTCTCGACCTCCAGGATCCAGCGGGAGGTGATCCACGCCCAGGGGCACAGCGGGTCGAACCAGAAGTCCACGGGGGTACGGGCGTCCTGCGTCATCGTGCGTCTCCTTCTAGACCGGTCTACAAGAGCGACAACTCCTCCCCGGCCGTCCGCATTTCCCCCGGATGGGACGGGCCGGAATTCCGCGCGGAGGACCTGTCTACCAACGGGTCGGCCGCCCTGTTGGTAGACATGAGGGATCAAGCCATAAGCCGACCGAGGAGTTCATGTGGCAGGCAACCTCACGCGCGACGAGGCGCGGGAACGGGCACGGCTGCTCACCGTCGAGTCCTACGCGGTCGAACTGGACCTCACGACCGGTGAGGAGCGGTTCGGTTCCACGACCGTGATCAGGTTCGGGAGCGCCGAGCCGGGGGCGTCCACGTTCGTCGACCTGCACGGCGCGGTCGTGCGGGAGGCGACGCTGAACGGCACCGCGCTGGACCCCGCGTCCTACGACGCGGAGAAGGGTCGCCTCCCGCTGCCCGGCCTGGCCGCCGAGAACGAGCTCCGCGTCGTCGCCGACTGCGCCTACTCCCGGTCGGGCGAGGGCCTGCACCGGTTCGTGGACCCGGTGGACGGCGGCGTCTACCTGTACTCGCAGTTCGAGACGGCCGACGCGCACCGCATGTACACGTGCTTCGACCAGCCCGACCTCAAGGCGACGTTCGAGTTCAAGGTGCGCGCCCCCGAGGACTGGGAGGTCGTCACCAACGAGGCGGCCGAGAAGCGGGAGGGCGGCGACTGGCACTTCATGCCGACGCCGCAGATCTCCACCTACATCACCGCGCTGATCGCCGGGCCGTACCACGTGGTGCGCGACGAGTACCGGCGCGAGGACGGCACCGTCATCCCGCTCGGCGTGTACTGCCGGGCGTCGCTGGCCGAGCACCTGGACGCCCCCGCGATCGTCGACGTCACCCGGCAGGGGTTCGCGTACTTCGAGAAGGTCTTCGGGCGCCCGTACCCGTTCGCGAAGTACGACCAGCTGTTCGTGCCCGAGTTCAACGCGGGCGCGATGGAGAACGCGGGCGCCGTCACCTTCCTGGAGGACTACGTCTTCCGGTCGCGGGTCACCGACGCGGCGTACGAGCGGCGCGCCGAGACGATCCTGCACGAGATGGCGCACATGTGGTTCGGCGACCTGGTCACCATGCGCTGGTGGGACGACCTGTGGCTGAACGAGTCGTTCGCGACGTACATGAGCGTGCTGTGCCAGTCGGAGGCCACGAAGTGGACGGCGTCGTGGACGACGTTCGCGAACCTGATGAAGGCGTGGGCGTACCGGCAGGACCAGCTCCCGTCCACGCACCCGATCTCCGCCGACATCCCCGACATCCGGGCCGTCGAGGTGAACTTCGACGGCATCACGTACGCGAAGGGCGCGAGCGTCCTCAAGCAGCTCGTCGCCTACGTCGGCCGCGACAACTTCCTGGAGGGCGTCCGCCGCTACTTCGACCGGCACGCGTGGGGCAACACGGTCCTCACCGACCTGCTGAGCGCGCTGGAGGAGACGTCCGGGCGCAGCGACCTCGGCGCGTGGTCGAAGGAGTGGCTGGAGACCGCGGGGGTCAACACGCTGCGCCCGCGGTACGAGGTCGACGGGGACGGGAACTTCGCGTCGTTCGCCGTCCTGCAGGAGGCGAAGCCCGACTACCCGACGCTGCGGTCGCACCGCGTCGCGATCGGCCTGTACGACCGGACGCCCGACGGCATCGTCCGCCGCGAGCGCGTCGAGCTCGACGTCGTCGGGGCGCGCACCGAGGTGCCGCAGCTCGTCGGGCAGAAGCGGCCCGACCTGGTGCTCGTCAACGACGACGACCTCACCTACGCGAAGGTGCGGCTCGACGACCACTCGCTGAGCACCCTCGTCGAGGGGATCGGCGACATCCGGGAGGGCCTGCCGCGCGCGCTGTGCTGGTCGGCGGCCTGGGACATGACGCGGGACGCCGAGATGGCGACGCGCGACTACGTCCGGCTCGTCGCGAAGGGCGTCCGGGGCGTCACCGACATCTCGGTCACGCAGACGCTGCTGCGGCAGGCGCGCCTCGCCGTCCAGCAGTACGCCGACCCGGCGTGGCGGGACGAGGGCCTCGCGCTGATGGCCGACACGCTGTGGGAGCTGGCCCGCGAGGCCGAGGCCGGGTCGGACTTCCAGCTCGCGTACGTCCAGGCGTTCGCCGGCTCCGCGATCAGCGACGCGCACCTGGCGTCCGTCCGGGGCCTGCTGGACGGGTCGGAGAAGCTCGACGGCCTCACCGTCGACACCGACCTGCGCTGGACGCTGCTGCGCCGCCTCGTCGTCACCGGCAAGGCCGGGCAGGACGAGATCGACGCCGAGCACGAGCGGGACCGGACGGCGGCGGGCGAGCGGCACGCCGCCGCCTGCACGGCCGCGATCCCGACCGCCGACGCCAAGGCCGCCGCGTGGGAGCGGATCGTGTCCGGCGACCTGCCGAACGCCGTGTACCGCGCGACGCTCGGCGGGTTCGTCGAGCCCGACCAGGCCGGGCTGCTCGTCCCGTACGTCGACCGGTACTTCGCCGAGGTCGGCCGCATCTGGAAGGAGTGGAGCAGCGACATGTCGCAGACGTTCGCCGAGAGCGCCTACCCCTTCCTGGTGATCGAGCAGTCCACGATCGACCGCACCGAGGCGTACATCGAGGAGAACACGCCCCCGGCGGCGCTCGTCCGGCTGCTGTCCGAGGGACGCGACGGGGTCGCGCGTGCGCTGCGGGCGCGCGCGCAGGACGCGTCGGCGTCCTGACGACCCATCCGTGGCCGTGCGGGTCCCCGCACGGCCACGGCCCCCCGAACAACAAGAGAGGAAGCGGCGGGATGGAGACCGCACGGGACGTCCTGACCGCACTGGCGCGCCGGCACGCGTTCGGCGACCTGGAGGCGCTGCTCGACGAGGGCACCCTCGCCGCCGACGGCCGGACCCGCGAGGTGGCGGCGCTGTGCGCGTTCGGGCAGCGCGTCCTCGACCTGGACGCCGAGGACTTCGGGATGCCCGAGGCCGCCGGGGACGTCCCGCCGGACCTGCTGGACCGGGCGCGCGCCAGCCGCATGCCGCAGGCGCCCCGGGAGCGGCCGCGCGGCGCCCTCGCGAGCCTGCGCCCCGCGTACGCGCTGCTGCTGGAGGTCATCGCGGTGCGCTGGCACCGCCGCGAGATGGCGGCGCTCGTCGCCGCCGTGCACATCGCGGGCGAGTACCTGGCGATGCTGGCGTGGGAGCCGGTGCTCGGCCACGCGGGCGACCCGGCGCTGCTCGCCGCCGCCGTCGGCGGCGAGGGCAGCCGGTGGGGCGTGCCGGTCGAGCCGGACGCGCCGCGCGAGTGCGACCACACGCGGCCCGAGCGGTCCGCGTGCGAGCGCGCGCTGCGGGTCGCGACGATGCCGCCGCCGGGCTGGCGCGCCTACCTCGACCGGCAGCACAGCCAGGTCGCGTCCGCGCTCGGCGACTGCGCCGCCCGCTGCCGCACCCCCTGCACGGTCGTGACCCGGCTGGACGACGCCGTCCGCGCCGACCTCGCCGAACGCTGCGGGCTGGCGAACGACTTCGCCGACGGCGCCCTCGTGAAGCTGCGGCACGCCGCGCCCGTCGGGCACGGCTTCGGGGTGCCGTCGCCGGAGGAGGTCCAGGCGGCGTGGGACCGGGCCCGCAGGTCGCTGTGCCGCCGCCCGCTCGGCGCCGCCGCGATGGGCGCCGCCGGCGACGACCCCTACCCGCTGCCCGGGCTGCCCGCCCTGTTCTCCGCGATCGCCGCGGCGCCGATCGTCCCGGACACCCTGCTGCACGACGTCACGACGCGCATCACGGCGACGCTGGGCTGACGCCGCCCGGCGACGGCCGCACCGGCTCCACGGACGGCAGCGGGCGGGACGGCAGGTCCTCGACCAGGACCGGCCGCCCGTCCGCGCCGGCCAGCGGCACCCGCCAGTTCGGGTACTCGTCGACCGTGCCCGGCTGGTTCTGGGTGCGGCGCTCCCCGACGGCGTCGGCGAGCGAGACGCCGACGAGCCGGGCGGGCGTGCGGGCGAGGAAGCCGTGCAGCGCCGCGACGACCCGCTCGTCGTACTCGCCCGACCCCTCGGCCAGCGCCCGCAGGATCGTCTCGGGCGGCGCGGGCAGCAGCCCCTCGGCGTGCAGGAGCGCGAGCCAGTCGGCGAGGTGCCGCCGGTGCTCGTCCTCCTCCTCGGCGCGGGGACGGGTGAGCAGGCCGAGCCGGTCGCGCAGGTCGATGTGGTCGCCGTGCAGGAAACCGGTGATCGGCGGCATGTCGTGCGTCCCCACCGTCGCCAGCGACGGCTCCCGCCACCGCCGCGCCTGCTTCGGCCGGCCCCGCTCGTCCCGCTCGAACCACAGCAGCGACGTCCCGAGGACGCCGTGCGCGGCGAGCGCCTCCCGCACCTCCGGCTCGACCGTCCCGAGGTCCTCGCCGACGACGACGGCGCCCGCCCGCTCGGCCTCCCACGCGAGGCAGCCGAGCAGCGCGTCCCGGTCGTAGCGGACGTACGTGCCGTCGGCCGCCGAGCCGCCCTCGGGCACCCACCACAGCCGCGACACCTGCATGGCGTGGTCGAGGCGCAGCCCGCCGCCGTGCCGGAACGCCGCCGCGAGCATGTCCCGGAACGGCGCGTAGGCGGCCTCGGCGAGGCGGCGCGGGTGCCACGGCGGCTGCCCCCAGTCCTGGCCGCGCTGGTTGAACTCGTCGGGCGGCGCGCCGACGCTCATGCCGGGCGCGAACAGGTCCCGGTACATCCAGGCGTCGGCGCCGCCGTGCGCGACGCCCACCGCCAGGTCGTGCACGATCCCGATCGGCATGCCCGCGTCCCGCGCCGCCGCCTGCGCCGCCGCGAGCTGCCCGTCCAGCCGCCACTGCAGCCACGCGTGGAACTCGACGCGGTCGGCGAGCCGCGCGGCCTCGGCGGCGACGGCGCGGCTCCCGGCGTCGCGGAGCTCGGCGGGCCAGGCCCGCCAGTCCGGGCCGTGCTTCTCGGCGAGCGCCGACCAGGTCGCGAACATGGTGAGCGCGCCGCCCTCGCGGGCCCGGAACTCCGCGAACGCGCGCTGCTCGACGGCGCCGCGCGGGAGCCGGTACAGCGACTCGAGCGCCTGCAGCTTCGCCGCCCAGGCCGCGCTCCGGTCGATGCTCCGGTCGATGCTCCGGTCGGTCGGCCGCACCGCGACGCCGTCCGGGCGCAGCGGCGCGCCGAGCGCGGCCAGCCGGTCCCGGTCGGCGGCGGGCAGCGCGGCGTACTCGGGGAGGTCCTCGACGCGCAGGTAGAGCGGCGCGGCGAAGCGGCGGCTCATCGGCGAGTAGGGCGACGGGCCGACCGGCGGGACGGTCTCGGTCGCGTGCAGCGGGTTGATGAGCAGGAACCCGGCGCCGAGGTCGCGGCCGCTCCAGGACGCGAGGTCCGCGAGGTCGCGCAGGTCGCCGATGCCCCACGACGCCCTCGACCGCACGGAGTACAGCTGCACGGTGAATCCCCACGCCCGTTCGGGACGCGCAAGCGCGCGCGGGGCCATCAGGAAGGGGACGTTCTCGTGCCGCTCCCCCAGTCGCGCGTGCAGCCGGTGCCAGCCCGGCGGGACGTCGCCGTCGACCGGGCGCTCGGTCCCGTCCGCGAGTTCGACGGCCAGGTCCGGACGGCCGGGCGGCCGCGGCGGGTCCTCGCCGCGGCGGGCGACGACGACCGGCGGGAGCAGCCGCGTCCGATCCCGCTCCCGCTCGCGTTCCAGCTCCTCCCGGACGGCCGCGGGGGACGACACGTCCAGGCCGAGCGCCGCGAGGACGGAGCGGAGCGTGTCGGGCGCGACGCCGGTCTCGCGCCCCCGCCAGTCGGTGTAGCGGGTCGCGACGCCGTACCGCCGCGCCAGCGCGGCGAGTTCCTCTTCCACCACGCTGTACCACTGCCCCGTCCGCGCGGGCTCATCCGTCGCGCGCGGCCGGTCTTACTCGCTCCAGACGGGCGGCTTCCGGCCGGCCCAGGGGCGGGCCTCCTCGAGCTGCGCCGACAGGGAGATGAGGGTGCCCTCCCCGCCGATCCGGCCCGCGAGCATGACGCCGATGGGCAGGCCCTCGTCCGTCCAGTGCAGCGGGACGTTCACCGCGGGCTGCCCCGACAGGTTGTACATCGCGCAGAAGGGCGTGAAGCGCGTCTGCCGTGCGAAGTTCTCCTCGGGCTCCTGGTCGTGGAAGTACCCCACGGGGGCCGGGGGCTGCGCCAGGGTCGGGTGCAGGATCGCGTCGTACTCGTCCATCATCTCCAGCGCGAGACGGAACGCGCCCTGCAGCGTCGCCTGCGCGTTCAGCAGCTGCGGCGCCGTGATGGCCTCGCCGCGCGCCCGCAGCCAGCGCGTCAGCGGCTGCAGCAGGTGCTCGCTCTCCGGCGGGACGGGCGTCGTCGTCGCCATCGCCGCCCACAGCGTCTCGAAGTGCGGCAGCAGCTCGGACGCGTCGACCCGCGGCAGGTCCACGACCTCGTGCCCCAGCTCCGTCAGCAGCGCCGTCGCCTCCTCGTAGGCGGCGACGCAGTCCGGGTGGACGGTCGCGTCCGGCACCGCGGACTCGATGCTGCGCGCGATCCGCAGCCGCCCCGGCGGCCGGTCCGCGAACGACAGGAACGTCCCCTCGGCCGCCGGCGCCCGGAACAGGTCCCCGTACATCGGCGCGGCCATGACGTCCAGCAGCAGCGCCGCGTCCCGGACGCTGCGCGCGATCGGCCCGTTCGTCGCCAGCCCGAACAGGTCCGCGCTGATCGGCCCCTGCGAGATCCGGCCGCGCGTCGGCTTGATCCCGAACAGGCCGCACGCGCTGGACGGGATCCGGATCGACCCGCCGCCGTCGCTGCCCTGCGCCCCGGGGGCCAGCCCGGCCGCGACGGCCGCCGCCGCGCCGCCGCTCGACCCGCCCGCCGACCGCGACAGGTCCCACGGGGTGCGGGCCGCCGGCGCCACGGCGCTCTCGGTGTAGCACGGCAGCCCGAACTCGGGCGTCGTCGTCTTCCCGGGCATCACCGACCCGGCGTCGCGCAGCAGCCGCACGACCGAGTCGTCCGCGAAGCCCTTCAGGTCGGCGAACGCGGACGAGCCGAACGTCGTCCGGACGCCCGCCACGAGGTTCAGGTCCTTGATCGGGATCGGGACGCCGAGGAGCGGCGGCAGCTCCGCCGGGTCGGCGGCGTCCAGCACCGCCTTCTCGGCCGCGCGCGCCTGCTCGCGCGCGAGGTCCGCGGTCACCGTCACGTACGCCCCGACCCGTGGGTTCAGGCGTTCGATGCGCTTGAGGTAGTGGTCGGCGATTTCGACGGGGGACAGCTCCCGGGTCCGGACGGCCGAGGCCGTCTCCCTGACGCCGAGGTCATGGGGATGTGTCACGAAAAGGAACCGTAGACGTCCCGTGCGCGGGCATCAACGGGACGGCCCTCCGCGTAGGCGGGCACCCCCGAGACGGAAGGGAGGTGAATTACCACCATACCCACCGGCCGCGTAAGTGAATCACTCACGAGCGGGGACAAAACTATTAACCCCAGATGACTAGTTCGACCCCGGCACGACTGATTACTCTGCGCACGGAGGATCATGCCCCCGATCGGAAAGGAATACGGAGCGTCACTCATGGCGATCACGGAGCGGGGCAACGGACAGGAGGCCCGGGTGCGTCCCGGGCCCGGACCCGAAGAGAGGCGTGACCAGCGTGAACCTCCCGTGAACGACCGGCCGGACGGCCCCCCGGACGACCGCGCCGACGACCTCGTGGACGACCGCCTGGACGACCACGAGGAGGAACTGACGCGCGACCGCGCGGGCGGGCGCGCCGCGGGCCTCGACGGGCTGCTGGGCGACCCCCGCGCCCGCCGCTGGCTCGTCCGCGGCGCCGCGGCCGTCGTCGCCCTCGTCGTCGGCTGGGCCCTGATCGACCTGCGCGCCGGATTCACGCTCGCCGTCCTCGTGGTCATCGCGGACGTCGTCCGGGTGACCCGCAAGAGCTCGAGCGTCCCGGCGTGGCAGAAGTCCTCGGCCGCCGAACGCCGCACCGAGAAGCAGCTGAAGGCGCTCGAGCGCCGCGGCTACCTCGTGCTGCACGCCCGCGCGGTGCCGCACGACAAGGACGGCGTCAGCGACGGCCGGATCGACCACCTGGTCATCGGGCCGAGCGGCGTCTACGCGATCGACTCCGAGAAATGGGACAAGCGCCTCCCCGTGCGCACGATGTCCCACCTGAAGCTGTTCCACGGCCCCGTCAACAAGAAGGACCGGCTCGACGAGGCCCGCTGGGAAGCCGAGCAGGCCAGCAAGATCCTCGCCGGCCGGGTCGGCTTCGAGGTCCCCGTCCAGCCCTCCGTGGCGATCTACGGGCCGTCCATCCCGTGGAAGGTCATGCGGGTCCGGGACGTGGACGTCTACGCGGGCAACCGGGCGCGCGCCTACCTGCGCCGCCGGCCGAAGATCCTCACCGACATCGACGTCCAGCGGATCTTCCAGGCGGCCGAGAAGGCCCTGCCGCCCAAGTACCCCGTCTGAACCCCGACGCGACACGCGGCACCTCGACCGCCCGAGGTGCCGCACCTCTCCGCGAACCCCCGCGGATTCCCGCGCACCGCGCGTCCGCACCGCGCCGCGCGTCCTCTTCGCACAGATCACCGGGCCGGCCGCGCCGTCCCGGGAATTCGCGCGCCCGCCGCGCGTTGATACCATCGGGGACCTGGAAGGGCCGGCCCGCGCGCGACCTCCGCTGAGCCGGCGGCAGCGCCGCGATCCGCCGCTGCGAGCGTCCCGGAACACCCACCGCGACACCCGGGCGAAGATCGCCCGCCCCGCCGACCCCGGCGCGGCGCGCGCACCCGGGCTCGCGCACGTCACAGGTCAGAGAGGTCACGATGCCCCCGCTCAGGTCACGCACGGTCACCCACGGCAGGAACATGGCGGGCGCCCGCGCGCTCATGCGGGCCAGCGGCGTCGAGCGCGAGGACTTCGGCAAGCCCATCGTCGCGGTCGCCAACAGCTTCACGCAGTTCGTGCCCGGCCACGTCCACCTCGACGAGGTCGGCAAGGTCGTCGCCGGCGCCGTCAAGGAGGCCGGCGGCGTGCCCCGCGAGTTCAACACCATCGCCGTGGACGACGGCATCGCGATGGGCCACGGCGGCATGCTGTACTCGCTGCCGTCCCGCGAGCTGATCGCCGACGCGGTCGAGTACATGGTCAACGCGCACTGCGCCGACGCGCTCGTCTGCGTCTCCAACTGCGACAAGATCACCCCGGGGATGCTGCTGGCCGCGATGCGGCTCAACATCCCGACCGTGTTCGTCTCCGGCGGCCCGATGGAGGCCGGCAAGCCCGTCGAGGGCGTCATGGGCGGCAACAAGCTCGACCTCATCGACCCGATGATCGCCTCCGCCGACGAGTCCGTCGCCGACGACAAGCTCGCCGAGATGGAGGAGAGCGCCTGCCCGACCTGCGGGTCCTGCTCCGGCATGTTCACCGCCAACTCGATGAACTGCCTCACCGAGGCGATCGGCCTCGCGCTGCCCGGCAACGGCACCGTCCTCGCCACCCACACCGCCCGCCGCGCCCTCTACGAGAAGGCCGGACGCACCGTCGTCGAGATCGCGAAGCGGTACTACGAGGACGACGACGAGTCCGTCCTGCCGCTGAACATCGCGACGTGGGACGCGTTCGAGAACGCGATGGTGCTGGACGTCGCCATGGGCGGCTCCACCAACACGATCCTGCACCTGCTCGCCGCCGCCACCGAGGCCGGCGTCGACTTCGGCCTCGACGACATCGACGCCGTCTCCCGCCGCGTGCCGTGCCTGTGCAAGCTGGCCCCCGCGCTGGCCACCTACCACGTCGAGGACTGCCACCGCGCCGGCGGCATCCCCGCGCTGCTCGGCGAGCTGCACCGCGCCGGGCTGCTGAACTCCGGCGCGCACACGATCCACAGCCCGTCCATCGCCGAGTTCGTCGCCCGGTGGGACGTCCGCTCCCCCGACGTCCTGCCCGAGGCCGTCGAGCTGTTCCACGCGGCGCCCGGCGGCGTCCGCAGCACGTCCGCGTTCAGCCAGAGCAACCGCTGGAAGGACCTCGACCTCGACCGCGCCGAGGGCTGCATCCGCGACGCCGAGCACGCCTACACCGCCGACGGCGGCCTCGCCGTCCTGCGCGGCAACATCGCCCCCGACGGCGCGATCGTCAAGACCGCGGGCGTCGAGGAGGAGCTCTGGACGTTCTCCGGCCCGGCCGTCGTGTTCGAGAGCCAGGACGAGGCGTCCGAGGGCATCCTCGCGGGCAAGGTGAAGGCCGGCGACGTCGTCGTCATCCGCTACGAGGGGCCCCGCGGCGGCCCCGGCATGCAGGAGATGCTGTACCCGACGAGCTTCCTCAAGGGCCGCGGGCTCGGCAAGGCGTGCGCGCTGATCACCGACGGCCGGTTCTCCGGCGGGACGTCCGGGCTGTCCATCGGGCACGCGTCCCCCGAGGCCGCGGGCGGCGGGATCATCGCCCTCGTCGAGGACGGCGACCGCATCGTCATCGACATCCCGAACCGCGTCCTGGAGCTGGACGTCCCGGAGGACGAGCTGGAGATCCGGCGCGAGAAGCTGCTGGCCGACCTCGGCGGCTACCGGCCCCGCGACCGGCGGCGTCCCGTCAGCGCCGCGCTGCGCGCCTACGCCGCGATGGCCACCTCGGCCTCCACCGGCGCCGCGCGGGACGTCTCGCAGCTCGAGCACCGGGCATGACCTGACAGGTAATCGACCGCGTTACCCCTCCCCGGGCAGAGTGGAGCACGCAAGGCCGGGGCCGCCGACCGGGGCCCCGGCACCACCGCCCGGGGAGACCACCATGACCGCGTACGCGCTCGCCCACCTGCTCCCGCAGCCGCCCCTGCACGACGACGTCTTCACCTACATCGAGCGCATCCAGGACACGATGGACCCGTTCGGCGGCCGCTTCCTCGTGCACGGCACGGACCCCGAGGTGATGGAGGGCCCGTTCGAGGGCGGGTACGTCCTCATCGAGTTCCCCGACATGGCGAACGCCCGCGCCTGGTTCGCGTCGGACGCCTACCAGGCGATCGTCCGGATGCGCACCGACAACATCCCGGGCACGGCCGTGCTGCTGCAGGGCGTCCCGCCGGGCTACGACGCCGCCGCCACGGGCCGCGCCATGCGCGCCGCGCAGGCCGCCGCGCAGGCCGGTTGACCCGCCCGGCGGGCCGTCAGGAGCAGCAGCCTCCGCCGCAGCAGCCGCCACCGCCGCCACCGCCGCCGGCGGACGGCGGGGGCTGCGGGGCGCCGCCGCGGGACGAGCCGGTCACGGCGACCGTGGACAGCAGCTTGACCGTGTCGTCGTGCCCCTCCGGGCACGGCGCGGGATCGGACGCGTTGATCATCGGCCGGGAGACCTCGAAGGTCGACCCGCAGGCGCGGCAGCGGTAGTCATAACGTGGCACGCCTCAAATATAAGGTCGCCCGCCCGTTCCGGCCACGCCGCGCTTGCGCTCCGGCCGCCGGTCAGGCGCTTCATCGTGGGGGGACGACCCCCCACACCCCCCCGGCAAAGGCCGGGCCACCGGTCAGGCGGCTGATCGGCATCGTCCACGACGGCGATCCCCAGTGGGCGCCGTACGTGACCGAGCCCGCCGCCTG
>NZ_JBFAUZ010000011.1:0-184468 GCF_040679555.1 Spirillospora sp. NPDC052242 | reverse complement strand
TGCCGATGAGGGAGACCAGGACGGACGTGCCGAGGGCGCCGCCGAACTGCAGGACGGTGGCCTGGAGGCCGCCGGCGACGCCGATCATGTAGAACCCGCCGCCACCAACGTGATCTTGATGCGCCTGGTGAGCGTCATGCTCGTCCCTCCGTTCGTCCCGGGCCCGTCCGGACCCGACGGGGACGATCACAACAGGGCGCGGCGAAAGCGGACTTAAAGAGTCGCGGCCTCCACGCGGGACGCCGCGGCGACCCGGACCGCCGGGAAGTCCCGGGCGGCGCGCACCTTCCCCCAGGTCACGACGCCGCGCGCCGCGATCTCGCGCTTCGGCACCGCCCGCGCCGACACCTTCGCCCGGAAGGACCCCTCGGCCTTCCGCCCCGGCTTCACCTTCCCGAGGTCGCAGACGACCTTCCGCTTCTCGGCCTCGCACCCCTTCCCGGACACGAACTCCAGCGCCGCGGGCAGCGTCGTCCGGAACTCCGCCCGGGCCGCCTTCCGCCCGCCCCGCGGCGTGATCGTGAACGACCACGTGTACGTGCCGCCGGGCGCGACCTCCCGCGCGGGCGCGTCCGTCCCGAGCGCCACGCTGCGCTTCTTCTGCGGCTTCGGCCCGGCCTCCGCCGGCACCGGCGCGGCCGCCGCCAGCGGCACCGCCGCCAGCACCGCCACGAGCCCCCTGAACTTGCTCACGATGTTCCCCCTGACCTGCGAACCTGCATGATCAGCTCCGTTGTAGGCGATCACCGTCCGGGCGCCTAGCGTCGGGACGGCGTGTCGTCACCGTCAGCGACATGGCCGGGCGACACCCCTTACCGGCGACCAACCTCCGGATTAGGCTGCGACGAAACGGACGGACCCTGTTGAATCGAACTGTTGAATCCCTTGAATCCATCGTTGACTCAGTGCTCACGCACCCCTGGAGGGGCCACATGGCCGTCTTCGGCGTCGACTACGCCTGGGGCCGTCCCGGCGTCGCCGCGCTCAAGAGCGCCGGGGCGAACTTCGCCTGCCGCTACGTGTCGCACGACAGGACCGGCAAGAACCTGACCCGGGAAGAGGCGGAGGCGCTGTCCGCCGCCGGCATCCGGCTCGTCGTCGTCTGGGAGACCAGCGCCGCCCGGGCGCTGGACGGCCGGGCCGCCGGCGCGGCCGACGCCCGCGACGCCGCCGCCCAGGCCGCCGGCTGCGGGATGCCCGGCGACCGGCCCGTCTACTTCGCCGTCGACTTCGACGCGTCCGCCGACCAGCAGCCCGAGATCGACGCGTACTTCGACGGCGTCGCGTCCGTCCTCGGCCGCGACCGGACCGGGATGTACGGCGGGTACGGGCCGGTCGGCCGCGCCTTCGACGCCGGCAAGATCGCCTATGGGTGGCAGACGTACGCGTGGTCGGGCGGCCGGTGGGACGAGCGCGCGCAACTGCGGCAGTACAGCAACGGGCACACGCTCAACAACGTGTCGGTCGACTACAACCGCGCGGTCGCCGACGACTACGGGCAGTGGCTCGTCGGGGGGTCGCCCGACGCCCCCGGCTACGTGTCGGTCGGCGCGACCGCCGCCCAGCCGCTCCCGCCCGCCACGTGGACGACCGTGAACTGGAACGTCGACTACACCGACGCCGGCGACCGGCACGGGCACCGCGACGCCCCGAGCGTCCTGAACGGCCCCGCCCGCTTCGCGCTGACCGCGTCCGTCACGATCACCGGCGTCTCCCCCGGCACCCTCCTGCAGGCCCGCGCGATCGAGGTGCGCGAGGACGACGCCGCCGAGTTCGACGCCGGTCCCGTCCACGAGCTGACGGCGTCCCGCGGCGACGTCCACGTCCTGTACTCGCTGCCCGCCGACACCGTCGCCGACGGCCGCCGCGTCCGGTTCCAGGTCGTCCAGCACGGCGCCGCCGAGGCCACCCTGACCGGCGGCAGCGCCAAGCTGCTGTTCTGGCGAACCTAGAAGTTGTCGCCGGTGTAGGGGGCGAACGGCACCGCGAGGGCCGCGTCGAGGCGGTCGGCGGCGCCCGGCGTGTGCTCCACGACGGCCCCCACCCGCACCAGCGTGCTCACCCGCGTGCCGCCGAGGTACACGGCGGCGAGGTCGGCGACGTCCAGCGCGAGGTCGGGCGCGGCGTCCGTGCGCGCGCAGTCCGGCCGCTCCCCCGTGCCGAGCCGCCAGCGGCCCCGGTTGCCGGGGAGCCGCGCGTCCGCGACGTCCAGGACGAACGCGTCCTCCGCGGCCCACGACCGGGCGCGCAGCGCCCCGGGGACGTCCACCAGCCGGAGCCACAGCGCCGCCGCGTCCCGCGTCACCGCGACCTGGTCGGGGTCGGCGGCCATGTGGAGCAGGAGGTCGTCCACCGGCCGCTCCGGCGCGACGATCGTGCGCGTCAGGTCGATCGACGCGAGGTACCTCCAGAGCGCCGCCTCGACCCGCGGCGTCCCGGCCGCCATGTCGTACAGCCGGACGGTCCGCTCGTGCGTCCGGTAGACGGCGTACCCCTCCGGATGCACGACGATCTTCGGCTCGGTGAACCGCGGGTTCCCGTGGTCGACGGGCGCGACGGTCCGCTCGAGCCACCACCACGCGTCGCGCGCCAGCCCGCCCGGCCGCCGCGCCAGCTCCCGCTCGTACAGCGGGCCGAGGACGTCCGGGGCCCGGTCCCGGTCGAGCAGCCGCAGCGGACGGTCGTCCGGGACGGTGCGGAGCGCCAGCGGCCCGGACGTGTCGACCTCGAACCCGATCCTGCGGTTCGCGACCCCGAACCCGTACCGTCCGTAGATCGGTCCCTCGGACGCCCACAGCGCCGCCACGGGCCGCCCGGCGTCCGCCGTGTCCGCGAGCATCCGGTCGATCATCGAGCTGAGGATCCCGCGCCGCCGGTGCGTGGGCAGCACCGCGACGAACGTGACGGCCGCGCAGTCCAGCGCCCCTCCCGGCACCGAGAGCCGCTGCGGCACGACGCCCAGTTGCCCGGCGAGGACGTCCGGCTCGGACCCGGTGATGTCGTAGGCCCCGATGCGCTCCATCCGCGCCACCCAGTCGCGCATGGAGTCGCGGTCGGTGAGCCGGAAGTGGAACGCGGTCGCGGCGAGGTCGAGCATGCGGTCGGCGTCGTCCTGGGGAACGTTCCTGAGTTCGATCACGGGACCCACGCTATGCGCCCCCCGCGACCGGTTTTCCGCTCGGGTCAGCCGCGGACGAGGGTGGCCAGGAGCTCCACGTGGCGGGTCATCGGGAACGCGTCGAAGGCGCGGAGGGTGTCGAGGGTCCAGCCGCGTTCGCCGAAGTAGGCGAGGTCGCGGGCCAGGGTCGCGGGGTCGCAGGACACGTAGGCGATCTTGCGGCCGGCGAGCCGGGTGACGTGCTCGACGACGTCGCGGCCCGCGCCGGTGCGGGGCGGGTCGAGGACGACCAGGTCGGCGCGGCGCACGCGGGCGCCGCCCTGGTGGCCGGCGCCGCCGCGCTTGTTCTGCGTGCGGGACGAGGCGTCGGCGCGGCCGAACTCCAGCTCGGCGATGATCTCCTCGACGGGGCCGCGCTCGATCGACACGTTCGGCAGGTCGCGCAGGTTGAACCGGGCGTCGCGGACGGCCTGCCCGTCGGACTCGACGCCGACGACGAGGCCGTCCCGGCCGATCCGGTCGGCGAGGACGCCGGCGAACAGGCCGACGCCGCAGTACAGGTCGAGGGCGATGTCGCCGGGCTTGGGCTCGAGGGCGTCCAGGACGGCGTCGGCGAGCAGCTGCGCGGCGCCCGGGTGCACCTGCCAGAAGCCGCTGCCGCTGACCTGGAACAACCGGCCGGAGACGGACTCGCGGACGTACGGGAGGGTCGCGCCGGGTTCGGGCTTGCCGCGGACGAGCCGGACGGGCAGGTCGAGGCGCGGCACCCGGATCTTGCGGCGGTCGCGGCCCCGCAGGACGACGAGGCGGTCGCCGGTGGTGGCGGACACGACGCCCTCGACGCCGGACGCGCCGGGCCAGCGCTTGCGCTCGATGCCCATCAGCTCGACGCCGGGGTGCGCGATCAGGCACTCGTCGATCGGCTCGATGTCGTGCGAGCGGTGCTTGCGCAGGCCGACGGTGCCGCCGGACACGGCGAACTGCACGCGGGTGCGCCAGCCGAGGCCGGGCGGCGGCACGACGTCGCCGTCCACCGGGTACGGGACCTCTTCGACGACGACCGTGCGGGTGATCCCCGCGAGGCGGCGCAGCTGCTCCTCGACGACGGACGCCTTCAGCGCGCGCTGGGCCGGGAGGGAGGCGTGCTGCCAGTCGCAGCCGCCGCAGCGGCCGGGCCCCGCGAACGGGCACGGCGGCTCGACCCGGTCCGGGGACGCCTCAATGATGTCGACGGCGTCGGCGCGCAGGTAGTTCTTGGCGCGCTCGGTGACGCGGGCCCGCACCCGCTCGCCCGGCAGGGCGTGCCGGACGAAGACCACGCGGCCCTCGTACCGGGCGACGCAGAATCCGCCGTTGGCGACGTCGCCGACCTGCAGTTCGAGGACGTCGGGGACCTCGGGCTCCGTTTCACTCACGGTCGGACACACTACCGTCGCCCGGGGGTTGCCCGGTCCGCGTCGAGGTCGGTGCGGCGGGACGCGGCGGGCGCCGCGACGATCCGGGCCCCGGCGGTTCGACGCGTCCCTTGAGCCGGTCGGACGAGCGCAGCTGCCAGGGGACGCTCGTCACCATCACGCCCTGCTGGAACAGCAACCGGCCCTTGAGCCGCAGCGCGCTCTGGTTGTGCAGGAGGTGCTCCCACCAGTGGCCGACGACGTACTCGGGGATGAAGACGGTGACGACGTCGCGGGGGCTCTTGCGGCGGACGCCCTTCACGTACGACAGCACGGGCCGGGTGATCTCCCGGTACGGCGAGTCGAGGATCTTCAGGGTGACGGGGATGTCGAGGGCGTCCCACTCGGCCTGCAGGCGGCGCGACTCCCCGGCGTCCACCGCGACGGTGACGGCCTCGAGCGTGGACGGGCGCGTCGCGCGGGCGTACGCGAGGGCCCGCAGCGTCGGCTTGTGGATGGTGGACACGAGGACGATCGCGTGGTTGCGGGCGGGCAGCGCGACGTCCTCGCCGGACGGCACGAGCTCCTCGGCGACCCGGTCGTAGTGCTTGCGGATCGCCTTCATCAGCAGGAACAGCAGCGGCATCGCGATGCACACGATGTAGGCGCCGAGCATGAACTTGGTGGACAGCACGACGATCAGGACGATGCCGGTGAGGGTGGCGCCGAACGCGTTGATGCCGCGGGACGTCTTCATGTGGCGGCGCCGCACGGGGTCCTTCTCGGCGGCGAGCAGCCGGTTCCAGTGCTTGACCATGCCGATCTGGCTGACCGTGAACGAGACGAACACGCCGACGGTGTACAGCGGGATCAGCTTGCTGACGGACGCGTCGTAGGCGTAGATCAGCAGCCCGGCCATGGCCGCCAGGATGATGATGCCGTTGCTGTAGGCGAGCCGGTCGCCGCGGGTGTGGAGCTGGCGCGGCAGGTACCGGTTCTGCGCGAGCACCGACCCGAGGACGGGGAAGCCGTTGAACGCGGTGTTGGCCGCGAGGAACAGGATCAGCGCGGTCATCGTGGTGACCAGCACGAACCCGGGCGTGAAGTTGCTGAAGACGGTGTCGGCGACCTGCGCGATGACGGGGTCGGGGTGCTCGATCGTCTCGCCGGTGGACGGGTCGACCATGCGGACGTCCTGGTCGCCCTCGGCGAACTTGGCGTCGGTGACGAACGCGAACGCGGTCACGCCGCCGAACAGCGTCGCCCCGATGAGGCCGAGCATGAGCAGGGTCCTGGCGGCGTTGTCGCCCTTGGGCTTGCGGAACGCGGGGACGCCGTTGCTGATCGCCTCGACGCCGGTGAGGGCGGCGCAGCCGGAGGAGAACGCGCGCAGCAGCAGGAAGATCAGCGCGAACCCGGCGACGCCCGTCTCGGCGCCGACGAGCTCGTAGTCGGCGGACTCGGCGCGCAGCTCGGTGCCGGTGATGAGCCGCATGGAGCCCCACAGCAGCATCCCGAACACGGCGAACATGAACAGGTAGGTGGGGATGGCGAACGCGACGCCCGCCTCCCGCAGGCCGCGCAGGTTCCCGATCGTCAGCAGGACGACGATGCCGATCGCGACGGCGACCTCGTGCGGGCGGATGAACTCCAGCAGCGCCCCGAGGTTCTCCACGCCGGACGACACCGACACCGCGACCGTCAGGACGTAGTCGACCAGCAGCGCGCTGGCGACGACGACGCCCCAGTTCCCGCCCAGGTTGGTGGTGGCGACCTCGAAGTCGCCGCCGCCGCTCTGGTAGGCCCGGACGTTCTGCCGGTAGGAGGCCACGACCGTGAGCAGGATGACGATGACGCCCGCCGCGACCCACGGGGTGTAGCCGTACATGACCAGGCCGCCCGCCCCGAGGGCGAGCAGGATCTCCTGGGGCGCGTACGCCACCGACGACAGCGCGTCGCTGGCGAAGACGGGGAGCGCGAGGCGCTTGGGCAGCAGCTGCTCGTGCTGCTGCCTGCTCTGCAGGGCGCGGCCCAGCAGTAACCGCTTCGCGAGGTCAGGAGCCTTCGACACGCAACGAGACTCTAGCCGCTGCGGGTCACCTCGTTCCGGTGGCCCCCGCCCGGCCGTGGAACCGGAGGCGAACACGCCGTGACCTGCCGGAAGCCCCGCCCGGGTAGTACTCCACCGGGCGGATGTGTAGGTTTGCCGTCCGGCAGGGATCATTCAGTGAGGAAGCGATCCTCGAGGTGCGGCACGGCGCCGGCGGCGCAGCGGCGATTGCCGTCCACCGGGCGGGGGTGCAGGGGGCGTGTCCCCTGGTGAACAGAAGGAACGGCCGTGCATATCGTGATCATGGGATGCGGGCGGGTCGGCTCGACGCTCGCCCACATCCTGGAGGAGAGGGGCCACTCGGTGGCCATCATCGACCAGAACCCGGAGGCGTTCCGCCGGCTGCGCAGCGGGTTCCGGGGGCGCCGGATCACCGGGTTCGGGTTCGACCGCGATGTGATCGCCGAGGCGGGCATCGAGCGCGCGTCCGCGTTCGTGGCCGTCAGCAGCGGCGACAACTCCAACATCATCTCCGCCCGGGTGGCGCGCGAGACGTTCGGTGTCGACAACGTCGTCGCCCGCATCTACGACCCGCGCCGCGCCGAGGTCTACCAGCGGCTCGGGATCCCGACCGTCGCGACCGTCCGGTGGACCGCCGACCAGATCCTGCGCCGCCTGCTGCCCGAGGGCGCCGAACCGCTGTGGCGCGACCCGACCGGCGCGGTCGTCCTCGCCGAGCTGGAGGCCGGGGAGCTGTGGGTCGGCGAGAAGGTCGCGGCGCTGGAGGAGCACGCCCGCACCCGGGTGGCGTTCCTGTCGCGGATGGGCGAGGCGCTCGTGCCCGCGGGCGACACGGTCGTCCAGGACGGCGACGTCGTGCACATCATGGCGGCCGCGGACGACCTGGAGCGGATCAACGCCGCGGTGGCGGCGCGGGACGGGGAGGACGCCTGATGCGGGTCGCGATCGCCGGGGCGGGCGCGGTGGGCCGGTCCATCGCGCAGGAGCTGCTGGAGAACGGGCACGAAGTGCTCCTGATCGACAAGAGCCCCAAGGCCATCAAAGTGGAGATGGTGCCGCGCGCCGAGTGGCTGCTGGCGGACGCCTGCGAGATCTCCGCGCTGGACGACGCGGCCCTCGAACGCTGCCAGGTGGTGGTGGCGTCGTCCGGGGACGACAAGGTCAACCTGGTGGTGTCGCTGCTCGCGAAGACCGAGTACGGGGTGCCGCGGGTGGTGGCCCGCATCAACCACCCGAACAACGAGTGGCTGTTCAACGAGTCGTGGGGCGTGGACGTGGCCGTGTCCACGCCGCGGCTGCTGTCGGCGCTCGTCGAGGAGGCCGTCAGCGTCGGCGACCTGGTGCGGCTGATGACGTTCCGGCAGGGCGAGGCGAACCTGGTGGAGCTGACCCTGCCGGAGGACGCGCCGCTCGGCGGCCAGCGGGTCGGGTCGGTGGACTGGCCGCGCGACACCGCGCTGGTGGCGATCCTGCGCGAGGGCCGGGTGCTGGTGCCGTCCGCCGACGACACCCTCGAACCGGGCGACGAGCTGATGTTCGTCGCGAGCCAGGACGTCGAGGACGATCTCGCCGAACTGCTCGGCGGCCGCTGACGTCAGGCCCGGGGGCGCTCGATCGGCGTGCGTCCCCGGGCGAGCAGCCACACCATCGCGGCGAGCGAGGCGACCTGCAGCGGCCAGCCCATCCCGATCTTCGCGGCGCCGAGCAGGCCGCTCTGGTCGCCCGCCGCGACGTAGATCGGGTACTGGACGGCGACGCGCAGCACGCACGGCAGCACCAGCAGCCACGTCAGCCGGGAGCACAGCTTCACGATGCCGGGGTCGGACCGCCAGGCCGTGGGGTCGCCGGTGACCGAGCCGATGATGAACCCGACCGCGGGCCACCGGACGAGGATCGAGAACGTCAGGCCCACCGCGTAGGCGGCGTTCAGCATGATCCCGGGCAGGAACGCGTCCTCGGCGTCGCCCGACCGCAGCGCGAAGAACGCCGCGATCGCGATGCCCAGCAGGCTGTTGAGGACGAACTGCGGGTTGGACCGCTGCGCGATCCGCACGAGCAGCAGCACCACGGCCGCGCCGATCCCCGCGAAGACCGCCGTCCTGACCTCGTCCAGCAGCACGAACGTCAGGGTGAACGCGGTGACCGGGGCGGCGGCCTCCAGCATGCCGCGCACGCCCCCGAGCGCCTTGCTCAGCTGCGCCCGCACGGCCGCCTCGACGGTGTCGTGGGCGGCGCGCGGCTTCGCCTCCGCCTCCGGGGCCTCGGGGGTCTCGGGGGTCTCGGCGGCGCCGTCCCGGCCCGCTCGCACTTCGCTCACGTGTCTCCCGGCCGCGGCGGCCTCACGAACCGCCGCGCAGCTCGTAACGCGGATTGAACATCGTCTTGCGCCCGTCCTGGATGCTGACCAGCCCCTCGGCGCGGAGCCGGCGGCCGGGGTCGATCCCGGCGATCTTGCGGCGGCCGAGCCAGACCAGCGTGATCACGTCGGTCCCGTCGTACAGTTCGGCCTCCAGGGCGGGGGCGCCGCCGCGCGGACGCAGCGTCACGGTACGTAGGGTACCCGCCACGCAGTGCCGCTTGCGCGAGCCGCAGTCGGTGATCGGCGTCGCGCCCTCGTCGCCGCGCTCCTTGCGCAGCTCCTCGGCCTCGAGTTCCGCCTTGCCCGCCGCCATCCGGCGCAGGAAGCGCTTGAGCCCGCCCCGGCCGCGCTCCTGCGCGGCCTCCGGTGTGCGGGCCGAAACCTCGTCCATATGTCGAAGCGTATGGCATCCCGGGGCGAATCGGACCCCCGCGGCCGAGTGAACCTCCAGAGGAGGAATGAACCATTCCCTTCCGCTACCGCCGACCGCGCGGCGCCCCGTTCACAGGGTGCGTTCGTTCAGCGCGCGGAGGCCGGTGAAGGTGCCGAGCAGCGTGAGCACGATCGCGAGGCCGGTGCCGACCCCGATGACGATCGCGGACGCCGCCTCGTCCGGGACGACCAGCGCGATCAGCCCCACGAGGGCGAGCACGGCCCCGGCGGCGATCGTCCACGGCTGGGCGCCCCGGTGCACGATCCTCCAGGACTCGGCGTCGGCCATGGTGCGCTTGGTGCGGATGCCCGCGAACGGGTTCCGGCCGATCCGCCCGGTCGCGGTGAGCCTGCCGATCACGATGACCAGCACCCCGGCCGCCACGATGACGAGTTCGCCGACGATCTCCATGCAGTCCCCTTCCGTCACGATTATCACTAATTGTCCCGGATGCACCCGACGCGGGAATCCGCGCGCACGGAACCGGTCGGCCGGTGCGGCACTCCAACCGGCGTGGAGACGAGCGACGAGATCGAGTACTTCCCGGTCACCGGCGATCCCGAGAAGCTGGCGCGGTTGCGCCGGCGCTGGGAGGCGGGCGCCGATTCGTCCCGGCTCGCCGAGTTCGCGGTCACGCTCGGGCTGACGCCCCCGCACCGCACGGAGAGCGGCCGCCTGCCGGCGATCGTCGAGGTGTGGCCTTCGGATTCCGGTCCGGGCGTCCTGGTGTGGGACCTCCACGAGCTGGAAGAGCAGGACATAGGGGAAGGGCACCCCGATCGGCGCGACTACTCGTCCTGAATGCGGTCGATGACCCCCGCGTAGATCCGGCGCCGGTCGGGACGGGCCCGGCCCTCGGCGTGCCGCAGGGCCGGGATCGCCCGCTCGCCCAGCCGGACGAGCGCGGACCGCGCGTCCCGCGCGACCACCGGCCGCGCATGGTCCAGCAACGCGACGAGGCCCGGGACCGCGGGCGCCCACTCCGCGTGGGCCAGCGTCCGGATCGCCGTCAGGACCACATCGGAGTCGCGATCCTCCAGCAGCCCGACCGTCCGGTCCAGGTACTCCTCCCGGGGCATGATCCGCCGCGCCGCCCGGAGCGCCTGCAGCCTGATCTTGCGTTCCCGGTGGCCCAGCAGCCCGGCGAGCAGCTCCGCCAGCTCGGGGTCGGGCGTCCGGGCGCCGTCCACGAGCCGGGCGAGCGCGCGCCGGACGTCCGGAGGTGCGCCCTCGCGCGCCTGCGCGAACAGCTCGGCCCGCGTCGGCTCGGGCGGCGGGTCCCGCCGCTCGCGCAGCCCGGCGAGCGCCTCGGCGTCGCGCTCGGCGGCGCCGGGCGCGCGGAACGGCCCGTCGACGAGGTCGACCGCCCCCGCGAGATCGTCCCGTCCCTCGGCCTCGAGCCGCTCGATCGCCTTCGTGAGCACGGGCGTCCGCAGCACCGGGCGTCCGGCGACGAGGTCGAGCATCCCCCACTCCCCCGCCTCGACCCGCCCCGCGATCGCCTCGGCCACGAGATCGGCGGACGCGCGCCGCAACGCCGCCCGGGCACCCGCCCGCACCGCCGCCCCGCCGTGCTCCCACGCCTCGACGAGCACGGGAACGAACCCGCCGATCCCGTCCGCGTCCAAACACCCCACGACTCGCACGAACCGTTCAAGCCCCGCGGCGTCCGCCAGGGCGGCGTCCGTCCCTTGCCCCGGAAGGTGCAGGAGGGTGCCGGCGAGTTGGGGCGTGACCTCGATGTCGAGGCGTCCGGCCAGGTAGGCGCGCAGGACGGGGAGCCGTGCGCCAGGCTCGGGGCGGTCCAGGAGGAGCCTCGCGGCGGTCGTGCGCTGCTCCGGCGTCCCGTCCGCCAGCATGCGCAGCAGACGTGCGCGCCGGGCCGCCGACCACGGCTGGTCGAGGTCGTCCGGGCGCGGCGTCCGCTCCTCGGGCGCCCGCCGGGCCTCCTCGCCGATCGTCCAGGACGGGACGCCGAGCGGCTGGAGGTCGAGCATCCAGCCGACCAGCTCGTCCCGCGCCTCGGGGGCCGCCGCCGGGAAGACCTCGATCAACGCGCCCAGCCACTCCCGCGACGACCGCGCCGGCGCCGGTCCCCCGGGGGCGGGCGCCTCTGTGACACCGGTCGGCGTCTCCCGGGTGGCGCCGTCCTCCGGACACCCGGCGGCGGCGCGCAGGCGCCGGACGGCGGTGGCCGAGCGGACGGCCTCGCGCAGCCTCGCCACAAGGTCGGCCGGTGCGTCGAGGGACGGGCGTGGCGCTCTCGGGGCGGTCGGGGCCGGACGGGCGAGCGCTTCGTGCAGGAGGGCGGTCTCGGCTTCCGCGGGGTCGTCGCCGTGGCGGGCGGCTGCGAGGGCTCGGTGGAGTTCGTCGCGGGTCGGGGCATCGCCGCAGCGGTGCAGGAGGACGAACACGTCGCGGCTCGGGGGCTGGGCGTGCAGGCGGGCGGCGAGGGCGCGGCGGCCGGTGGGGCCCGTGCGGGGGATCACCGCGTCGAGCAGGTCGAGCAGACGGGTCCGGGCGCCCCCGTCGAGGTTCGGGAGGGCGTCGACGAGGGGGCGCGCGGACCTCGCGAAGCACGCGAGTTCGGCGTCCGTCCACGGGGGCGTGCAGAGGGCGAGGACGAACCGGAGGACGGACGCGCCGGGATCGGCGGACGCGGCGAGGTCGAGCCAGTGCGGCAGCATCGCGCGGAGTGCGGACGTGTCGGCGGCCCGGGGCGGCGGCGGGGCCGTCACGGCGCGGCGGGCGACCTCGGGCGCCCAGCCGTGTTCGGCGAGCCACGCGGCCGGGTGCTCGCTCGTGGTCCGGAGGGCCGACAGCAGGCGGGTGCGGGCGCGGGCGTCGTCCGTCCCGTCGGCCGCCGCCCGGACGGTCGCGGCGAACGCGCCGTGCAGGGTCGCGCGCAGGGCGCCGATGAGGGCGTCGCGGAGGCCGGGGTTGTCGTGGCGGGCCAGCCAGGACAGGAGGGCGGGGACGGCCTGGGGCGCGCGCACGGCGGACAGCGCACCGGCGGCCGTCTTCTTCACGTTCATGTTCGGGTGGTCGAGGCAGGCGGCGATCGCCGGGACGGCCCACGTCGCGTTCGCCTCCTCCAGCGCGAGGAGGGCCTGCCGGACGGTCTGCGGGTCCTCGGCACGGGTCAGCGGGATCAGGCTCGCGGAGAGCGCGCGGGCGTCCGACCCGGCGAGCGTCTTGATCGCCTTCTTGCGGACGTGCGGGTCCCGGTGCCGCAGCAGCCGGTGCACCCGGGCGCGGACGGGGCGCCCGCAGCCGCCGCACGGGAGGTCGAGCAGGATCGCCTGCTCGGCGGGGGCGAGGCCCGGACGGTCGAGGAGGTCGAGGGCGAGGTCGGTGACGAGTCCGTGTCCGGCCTCGCGTTCCGTCGTGGCGTCCAGCAGGCAGCGGGGACGGATCGCGCCGCGCCGGTACAGCCGCCCGCCGAGGCCGTGGAGGGCGTCCACGACGTCGGACGGGACGGCGGGCTCGGGGCCGTCGCCCCCGGCGGCGGCCAGGTCGGAGACGACGCGCAGGAGGAGGTCGGCGATGGCGGGGAGGGTCGTCGCGTCGCCGTTGCGGGCGAGGCGGCACAGCGCGTCCGCGGGGTCGTCGGGGTCGGGGTGCGCGGCGAGGACGGCGAGTTCGCGCGGGTCGGGGCCGCCGAGGTCGTCGGCGACGCGGCGGGGCAGGTCGCGGGGGTCGAGCCGGTCGAGGATCGCGCGGCGGCGGGCGGGGTCGGCGGTGAGATGCCAGAGGATCTCGAGGGCGCGGTGGCGGTGCGGCCGCAGGTGAGGGGCGATGTCGCCGCCGTCGAGGCCGAGGCCCGTCCACAGGGCGTCGGCGGTGCGGGCGCCACCGACGGCCTCGAGGGCGTCGAGGGCGGCGGCGGGCGCGCCGGGCAGCAGTTCGAGGACCGTCTCCTCGGCCGGGACGTGCCGCAGGTCGCGCAGGGCCCGCAGGTACGGGACGGGGTCGGCGGCGCGGCGCGCGAGGGCGGTGACGGCGCCGCCCGCGTCCAGGCCGGGGGCGCCCTGGGCGTCGAGCGCGACCAGGAGTTCGAGCCGCCGCGCCACGTCGCCGTCCGGACGGGTCAGTTCCGCCAGGGCGGCGTGGCGCGCGGTGTACAGGAGGATCGCGACGTCCTCGGCGGGGACCCGCCGGTCGGCGAGCGCGAGGCGGACCACGGACGGGACGTCGCGGTCCCGCGGGAAGTGGCCGCGCCGGTGCAGGCCGGTCAGGCACGCGACGGCGGGGGCCGCGAGCAGTTCCGGGTCCGTGCAGGCGAGCGCGAGCAGGTCGGGGACGTCGTCGCGGGTCGCGAGGTCGCCGAGCAGTTCGAGCGCCCGCCGCCGCGTCGCGGGGGCCCGGGCGGGGTCGGCGGCGGCGTCCCGCACGAGGTCGCGATGGCCGTGCCGGGCCGCGACCTCGATCGCGGCGGCGTCCGGCCCGGCCTCCAGGCGGCGGAGGACGCGGCCGCGCGGCAGGGGGTCCAGGACGGCCCAGGGTTCGGCGAGTTCGCGCAGCGCGGCGGGGACGTCGGCGGCGAGGTCCGCGACGAGCGCGCGCGCCGGGGCGGGCGGCAGCAGGCCGGCGTGCAGGGCCTCCCGGACGAGCCGGAACGCCTCGGCGCGCAGGACGGGGTCGGGCCGGGCGGCCAGCTCCCGGGCGAGGCGGCCGGGGTCCGCGACGGCGCCGGCGGCCAGCCCGCGGACGGCCTGGTACAGCGGCTCCCCGGCCGGTTCGTCCCGGATCACGGCGGGTCGGGCGGCGAGCGCGCCACGCAACCGTTGGATCCGGACATACATCGCCGTTTCGGTCACTGCGCGATCCTAGGCGTCGTCACCGTGCGACGCTCGGGAATTATGAGGGGCATGGAAGCGGTACCTGAGGACTGGGAACGGGCCCTCGCGATCGTCGCGCACCCCGACGACCTGGAGTACGGGGGCTCGACGGCCGTCGCCAAATGGACGGCCCAGGGCAAGACGGTGACGGAGGTCCTCGCCACGCGCGGCGAGGCCGGCATCGACGGGATGGATCCGGACGAGGTCGCCCGCATCCGGACGGTCGAGCAGATCGAGGCGGCCCGGATCGTCGGCGTGGAGACCGTCGAGTTCCTCGACCTCCAGGACGGGGTGCTCGAGTACGGGCTGCCGCTGCGGCGCCTCCTGGCGGCGGCGATCCGGCGGCACCGTCCGGAGGTGGTGATCTCGGTCAACTACCGGGAGTCGTTCCCGGGCGGCGGGTTCAACATGGCCGACCACCGGGTCCTCGGGCTCGCGGTCGCCGACGCGATCCGGGACGCCGCCAACCGGTGGGTCTTCCGGGACCTCGGCCTGGAGCCGTGGCAGGGGGTGCGGTTCGCGCTGTTCGGCGGGTCGCCGGAGGCCGGGCACTACGTGGACGTCACCGGCCATCTGGAGAAGGGCATCGCGTCGCTGCGGGCCCACGAGGTGTACTTCTCGAACCTGGGCGCGGACTTCGACGCCGCCGCGTTCCTCACCGGCATGGCGGAGCCGACCGGACGGGCCGTCGGCGTGGCGCACGCGATGCCGTTCGAGCTGATCGAGACCTGATCCGGGCACGGCCGTCCGGGACGCGGGGACCGGACGGCCACGCGTCGCCCGGCCGCGCGTCGGGCGGCCGGGCGGGAACGGGTCAGCGCACCTCGGTGATCTCGGGGCCGCGCTCGAACGGCTTGAACTCCTGCTCGGCGGGCTCCTCGCCCTGCGCGTCCTCCTGGGACTCGCTGAACTCCTTCGGAATCTGCAGCTCCAGGAGTTCGCGCGGCGGCATCGGGGCGTCGCCGCGCACGACGACCACGCCGCGCAGCACGTCCTCGAGCACCTGCCACTGCTCCTCGTCCTCGATGGCGGCGCCCTGCACGACCGCCTGCAGGAACCAGCGCGGGCCGTCCACACCGAGGAAGCGGATGATCTGCGGCGCCCAGCCCTGCTCGACGAACTCGGCGGGGATCTGCTCGCGGACCTCCGGCGGCATCTCCGCGAGGACGTCCTCGGTCAGCGCGGCGGGCACCATCGCGAGCAGCTCGGCCCCGAACGGGCCGTCGCCCTCCTGGGTCTGCCCCTTCGCCTGCTCCTGGATGTCCTTGGCGGTCTCGGCGCGCACGTCGTCCCAGATGCCGCTGCGCTTCGGCGCGGCGAAGACCTGGAGCTGCATCGCGCTCTCCTGGTGCTGCACCAGGACGGCGACGGGGCGGCCGTCGAGCGGCTTGCCCTGATCGTCGACCCGGGTCGCCTCAAAGTTCACCTGGAACCCGAGGCCGGGCGCGACGGGCACCCGCAGGGACCCGAAGTCGAGCCGCTGCATCTCGGGGAAGGAGTCCTCGGAGTCCCAGGGACCTCCCGAACCGGACTCGGCCTCGGCCTCGGCGGTGGCCTCCTCGGCGACGTCCTCGGCGTCCTGCTGCGCCGGCTCCTCGGTCACCTCGGGCTCCGCACGGCCCTCCTCGGCCCGTCGGCGACGTCCAAAAGCCACGACTCACACTCCTTCTCTCAACCTTCATCGGGGTGGGAGTACCCACCCGTGGAGCCGAACCCGCCGGTTCCGCGCGCCGATCCGGGAAGGGCGGCGACCTCGTGGAACACCGCCGTCTCCACCCGCTGCACGACCATCTGCGCGATGCGGTCGCCGCGCCGCAGCCGGACCGTGGCGCGGGGGTCGGTGTTCAGCAGGGTCACCTTGATCTCACCCCGATAGCCGGCATCGACCGTACCGGGTGCGTTGACTATGGTCACCCCCAACCTAGCGCCCAAACCGGACCTCGGGTGAACGAAAGCGGCGTAGCCGTCCGGCAGGGCGATCGCGATCCCCGTGGGGACGACCGCGCGCTCGCCCGGCGGCAGTTCGACGTCCTCGGCGGCGACGAGGTCGGCCCCCGCGTCGCCCGCGTGCGCGTACGAGGGCAGCGGCAGCTCCGGATCGAGCCGCTTGATCAGTACGTCGACCTTGCCCACCCGTTCACCTCTCGCTCGCGCCGGACCGCCTCGGAAACCACCTGACAATACCGACTCCGGGCACCCGTCCCCGCCCTGAAACGCCGCCGCGACACGGCTCCGGCCGGGTAAGTGATCCTTGACGTCGCCGGGCGGCCTCGGTTCCATGGAAACCGAACTCCGTTCGGAGACGAGCCCCCCAAGGACGGTGCGAAGTGGCGACGACGACGCTGGACCCGGCGACCGACCTGTCGGACCTGGAGTTCTGGTCCCGGCCGCAGCGCGAGCGCCTGGCGGCGTTCGCCCGGCTGCGGGAACGGGAGCACCCGGCCTTCTTCCCCGAGCTGGCCCTGCCGTTCATCAAGCAGGGGTCGGGCTACTGGGCGCTCACCCGGCACGCGGACGTGGTGGAGGCGAGCCGGACGCCGCAGGTGTTCAGCAGCGAGCCCACCTCCACCACCATCCCGGACATGCCGGGGTACATCGCCCGCTACCTCGGCTCGATGATCAACATGGACGATCCGCGGCACGCCAAGATCCGGCGGATCGTGTCGCGCGCGTTCACTCCGCGGGTCCTGGAGAAGCTGGACACCGATATCCAGGCGACGGCGACCCGGATCGTGGACGACGTCCTGGAGCGCGGGCCCGGCGGCGACTTCGTCACCGATGTCGCGGCGCGGCTCCCGCTGACGGTCATCTGCGACATGGTGGGCGTCCCCGAGGCCGTCCGGCCCATGGTGTTCGACCGGACGAACACGCTGCTGGGCATCGGCGACCCCGAGTACACCGCGGGCCGCGACTTCCGGGGCGAGATCACGCGCATCGGCGCGCTGTACGCCCTGGTGCGCGTGGTGACGGCCGCGTACGAGCTGAACCACCTGGCGATGAAGCTCGCCCGGCGGCGGCGCCGCACCCCCGCCGACGACCTGATGTCCGCGCTGGTCACCGCCGAGGTGGACGGCGAGCGGCTCACCGACAAGGAGATCGGGTCGTTCTTCATCCTGCTCGTGGTCGCCGGGAACGAGACGACCCGGAACGCGATGTCGCACGGCCTGAAGCTGCTCACCGACAACCCCGAGCAGCGGGCCCTGCTGCTGGAGGACTTCGAGGCGCACGCCCCCGGCGCCGTCGAGGAGATCGTCCGGATGGCGACGCCCGTAATCCAGATGCGCCGCACGGTCACCCGCGACCACGAGATGAACGGCCACACCTACCGGACGGGCGAGAAGGTCCTGCTGTTCTACAACTCCGCCAACCGGGACGCCGCGGTGTTCGAGAACCCCGACGTCTTCGACATCACCCGGTCGCCGAACCCGCACGTCGGGTTCGGCGGGCCCGGCCCGCACTTCTGCCTGGGCGCGAACCTGGCCCGCCGGGAGATCACGGTGATGTTCCGGGAGCTGTTCACGCGGGTCCCCGAGATCCGGGCGAACGGGCGGCCCGACCGGCTCTACTCGAACTTCATCAACGGCATCAAGCACCTGCCGTTCACCTACTGAGCCCCGCACCGGAGTGTTCGGAGCGACGGTCCCGGACGTCGCGGGCGCGTTGTCACGGCGCCCGGGACCGCCGCGGCTCAGGACGTCCCGCGCCCGGCGGCGAGCGCGGCGGGCGAGGTCGCCAGGTACTCGACGGCCCGCCGCGTGGAGCACTCGCGGGACGGGTGGTAGTCGCGCCGCAGGTAGGTGCGGGCCGCGGCCATCATGAACCGGTTGCTCGGGAACAGGCCGCGGCGCACGGCCCGCCGGTAGTCGCGGACGCGCGGCCGGACGCCGTGCAGGGTCGGGTCCGCACGGCACAGGTACGCGGCGCCGACGTACACCGCGAGCGGCATGGCGACGAGGCCGATGGCGAACGAGCGCACCCGCTGCGCGTATCCGCCCGCGACGTGGTCGTACACGTCGAACGCGACGGAGCGGTGCTCGACCTCCTCGGCGCCGTGCCAGCGCAGCAGGTCCAGCATCGTGGGATCGGCGCCGGCGTCGTCGAGCGCGCGGGCGTCCAGGATCCACTGGCCGAGGACGGCGGTGTAGTGCTCGATCCCCGCGATGATCCCGATCCGCAGCGTCAGCCAGCGGCGCCGGGACAGCCCGGGGATCGGCGGCCGGTCGCCGAGCAGGCTCTTGAACAGCCACTCGATGCGGCGGGTCAGCGGGCGCGGGTCGAGGCCCTGCTCGCGCATCTGCCGGTCGAGGACGCCCTGGTGGGAGTAGGCGTGCACGGCCTCCTGGCCCATGAACCCCTTGACCTCCCGGTACAGGCGCTCGTCGTCCTCCACGAGCGGCAGCGCCTGCTTGTAGACGTGCACGAACCAGCGCTCCCCGGCGGGGAGCAGCAGGTGGAGCACGTTGATGAAGTGCGTGGCGACCGGCTCGCCGGGGATCCAGTGCAGCGGCGTGTCCGCCCAGTCGAACTTCACCCGCCGCGGGGTGATGTCGGGGTGCCGCTCGTCGATCTCGGTCATGCGCGTCCTCCCCGGCCCGCCCAACAATTAGATGTGCCGTCTAATATCTGGAGCGGGCCGGGGGAAGTCAAGGCCGCGACCGTGTGACGGCCGTTACCCGGAACCGGCCGCGCGGAGCGGCGCTACGTGGCGGGCGCCAGCTCGACCTCGACCGTCAGCTCGGCGGGCGCGTCCTCGAGGGTGAGGTCCGCGATCCGCCCGGCGGCGGCCAGGTCGGGACGGGCGATGCGCACCACCTCCGCGCCCCGGACGACCGCGCGCGCGACGTCGGCGCGCATCGACGCCCGCGCCTCCGACTTCGCCTTGCGGACCTGCCGCAGCGCCTCGCCCGTCGCGGCCAGCACCGCCGGGTCGCCGCCCGGCGGCAGCTCGGCCGGCGTCGGCCACGCCGCCGCGTGCACCGACCCGTGCCGCCACCACGACCAGACCTCCTCGGTGACGAACGGCAGCACCGGCGCGAACAGCCGCAGCAGCACCGACAGCGCCGTCCGCAGCGCCGCGCGCGCCGACCGCGCCTCCGGCCCGTCCCCGTACGCCCGCGACTTCACCAGTTCGAGGTAGTCGTCGCAGAACTCCCAGAAGAACCGTTCCGTCCGCTCGAGCGCGCGCGTGTAGTCGTAGCCCTCGAACGCCTCGGTGGCGTCGCGGACGACGCCCGCGAGCGCCGCGAGCATCGCCCGGTCCAGCGGCTCGACGACCGCGGCCGGCCCCTCGTCCGTCACGTCCCCCAGCCCGAGGACGAACTTCGACGCGTTCAGCACCTTGATCGCGAGGCGGCGGCCGACCTTGATCTGCCCGGTGTCGAACGCGGTGTCGGTGCCCGGCCGCCCGCTCGCCGCCCAGTACCGGACGGCGTCCGACCCGTACTCGCGCAGCAGGTCGATCGGCGTGACGACATTGCCCTTCGACTTCGACATCTTCTTGCGGTCGGGGTCGAGGATCCAGCCGGACAGCGCGGTGTCCGTCCACGGCAGCGACCCGTGCTCCAGGTGCGAGCGGACGACCGTGGAGAACAGCCAGGTGCGGATGATGTCGTGCGCCTGCGGCCGCAGGCTGTAGGGGAACACGCGGCCGAACAGGTCGGCGTCGCGCTCCCAGCCGCCCGCGATCTGCGGGGTCAGCGACGACGTCGCCCACGTGTCCATGACGTCCGGGTCGCCGGCGAACCCGCCCGGCACGCCCCGCTGCTCCTCGGCGTACCCGGGCGGGACGTCCGACGACGGGTCGACCGGCAGCTCGTCCTCGGCGGGCACGATCGGCTCGCCGTAGACCGGTTCGCCCGACTCGTCCAGCCGGTACCAGACGGGGATCGGCACGCCGAAGAACCGCTGCCGGGAGATCAGCCAGTCGCCGTTGAGGCCCTCGACCCAGTTGTCGTAGCGGGCCCGCATGTGCGGCGGGTGCCAGTTCAGCTCGGCGCCGCGCGCCAGCATCTCGGCGCGCATCCCCGCGTCGCGGCCGCCGTTGCGGATGTACCACTGCCGGGTCGTGACGATCTCGAGCGGCTTGGCGCCCTTCTCGTAGAACTTCACCGCCCGCGTGACCTTGCGCGGCTCGCCGTCCAGATCGCCGGACTCCCGCAGCATCTCCACGATCCGCTCGCGCGCCGAGAACACCGTCTTGCCCGCCAGCTCCGCGTACGGCTCCGCGGGGACGCCGCGCGGCGGTTCGGCGGCCAGCCGCCCGTCCCAGCCGATCACCGCGCGGGTCGGCAGGTCGAGCTCGCGCCACCAGGTGACGTCGGCGACGTCGCCGAACGTGCAGATCATCGCGATGCCCGAGCCCTTGTCGGGCTCGGCGAGCCGGTGCGCGAGGACGGGCACCTCGACGCCGAACAGCGGCGTGCGGACGGTCGTGCCGAACAGCTCCGCGTACCGCTCGTCGTCGGGGTGCGCCACGAGCGCGACGCACGCGGGCAGCAGCTCGGGCCGCGTCGTCTCGATGTAGACGGGCCGTTCGGGCGCGTGGAAGCGGAGGCGGTGGAACGCCCCGGGCTGCTCGCGGTCCTCCAGTTCGGCCTGCGCGACGGCCGTGCGGAACGTGACGTCCCACAGCGTCGGCGCCTCGGCGACGTACGCCTCGCCGCGCGCGAGGTTGCGCAGGAACGCGCGCTGCGAAGCCGTGCGGGACGCGTCGCCGATCGTGGTGTAGAGGTGGTCCCAGTCGACCGACAGGCCGACGCGGCGCCACAGCTCCTCGAACGCCTTCTCGTCGACCTCGGTGAGCCGCTCGCACAGCTCGATGAAGTTCCGCCGCGACACCGCGACCTGGCGCTTCGGGTCGGGCTTCGCCGGGGGCTCGAAATCGGGGTCGTAGGGCAGCGACGGGTCGCAGCGGACGCCGAAGTGGTTCTGCACCCGCCGCTCGGTGGGCAGGCCGTTATCGTCCCATCCCATCGGGTAGAAGACCGCTCGACCGCGCATGCGCTGGAACCGTGCGACGGCGTCGGTGTGGGTGTAGGAGAAGACGTGGCCGACGTGGAGGGAGCCGCTGACCGTGGGCGGGGGCGTGTCGATCGAGAACACCTCGGCGTGCGGCCGGGTGCGGTCGAAGCGGTGGACGCCCTGCTCGTCCCACGCGCGTACCCACTTGTCCTCCAGGCCGTCGAGTGAGGGCTTGGCCGGAACATGCGGGGTACGCGGACGCTCTGTCATGCACCAATCGTATTGACATCGCCCCCGGGCGCATACGCATTTCCCCGCGCGCGACGCGGCCGCGTCGGCCGCCCGTCCGGGACGGGCACGGTCCGGTAGCGTCGGAGACGACAGGACGACTGGAGGACGAACATGGCGGACAAGGGCGAACTCGGCTGGCGGCTGACGGCCGGGGCCGCGGCCTTCGCGGGCGGTTTCGTCGCGAAGAAGGTCATCACGATGGCCTGGAAGAAGAGCACCGGCAAGGAGCCGCCGACCAACCCCGAGTCGCCCGACGTGGCGCTCGCCGAGGCGATCGGCTGGGCCGTGATGATGGGCGTCGGCATGGAGGTGGCGCGGCTGCTCGCCACCCGCGCCGTCGCGCACCAGTGGGCCAAGGGCACCGGTGCGCCCCCGTCCCACTTCAAGGTCGAGGGCTGACGGCGGCGGGCGAGGGCGGGCGGCGCGCTCCGCGCCCCCGCCGCGCCCGCCGTTCGCGCGTCGGCCGGAACCGGGGCCGGGAACCGGCTTCGGGCAGGGTTCGTTCGGGCGGAATTCGTTCGGGCAGGGTTCGGACGCGGCTCGGGCCCGGGTTCGAGGCCGGCTCCGGTCACGAGGGGGGCGTGTCCGGTTCGGGCCCGCGCCGATCGTCCCGGATCAGTCCCCGGCCGGCAGCCGCGGATGCTCCCCCGCAAGCGGGGGCGGCACGCCCGCTGAGGCGCGCAGGTCGGTGCGGATCGTGTTGGCCAGGGCCTTCGTCGCGCTCCGGTTGAGGGCGGCCCCCGCCGCCGCGCCGGTGAGCAGCGGCCCCATGGTGCTCATGCTGCGGCCGAACACTCTCAGCATCCGCTTGCGCAGCGCGGCCTTGGCGGCCGAGCCGAGCGCGCTGCCGAGGGTGCCCGCCTCCAGCGGGTTGATGCCGCGCTGCCGCGCCCAGGACGTGACGAACGCGCGGCCCCGCACGGTGCCCGGGCCCTCGACGCGGATGCCGTACACCTCGTGCAGTTCGGCGATCAGCTTGACCTCGATCGCCGCCACCACCAGGGTCTCGGCGGCGAGCTGCGCGGGGGCGGTCAGCAGCAGCGGCGGTGCGGTGAACTGCACCGCGGCGAGCGCTCCCCCGGCGGCGCCGACGCCGGTGGTGGCGTTGCTCGCGACCCGGACCAGGCTGTCGGCCAGCGCCTCCCCGGTCAGGCCGTGGTGGTGGGCGCTCAGGGTCTCCCGGTCGCGGACCGGGATGTGCGGCGCCACCTCGACGAGCAGGTCGCCGAGCCAGCGACCGCGCGCGATGCCCGCGGCCCCCGCCCTGCGGGCGTTCTGGCCGAGCAGTCTCGCCAGTCGCCCGAGGAGGCGGCCGCGGGTCTCGCGGTCCATGTCCTCGTCGGCGGTGAGCCGGCCGACCAGCTCACCGAGTTCGGCGGAGCCGCCGACGTGCGCCGGCTCCACCTCGTCGTCCCGCCGTTTCTCCAGGTCTCCCGTCACCGGCCCGCCCCCGGGTCAGGCGCACTCACGGCAGATGGGCTGGCCGTTCTTCTCCTTGGCCAGCTGGCTGCGGTGGTGCACCAGGAAGCAGCGGGTGCAGGTGAACTCGTCCGCCTGCCGCGGCACGACGCGGAACGTGAGCTCCTCGTTCGACAGGTCCGCGCCCGGCAGGTCGGCGACCTCACCGGCGTCGAGGTCCTCGTCGATGATGCTCGCGGCCTTGTCGGCGCGACGGGCCTGGAGCTCCTGGAGGCTGTCCTCGTTGATGTCGTCGTCTGTCTTGCGCGGGCTGTCGTAGTCGGTCGCCATCTTCTATCTCCATCCCCCTCAGTGCTTTATGCGCCCCGTCGCGCGGAACTAACGCTCGAGGGACCGTTCTTGTGCCCGATCCGGGCGGGAAATTCTGTCACGGTTGGTGACGTACGACACACGAGGCGCGACCGTTCCCACGAGTGACACCCATCACCCGGTTCTCTTCCTCGCGATGTGTCTTCCATCACACGCCCGCCGGGCGTCCACGGCACGGCGAGCGCTCTGCGAGCACTGCGTTCGCGTACCGGACGACGACCAACGGGATCCCGCGGCGGCGGGGATCATATCGGTCCCCGGGGCCGGGCGCGCACCGACCGGCCGCGGCGCGCCGCCCCGTCCGCGGAAGGCGGCCCGGACACTGAACCGGACGGTCCGGTGAAACGTCTGAACTAACGCGATATGGTGCCCGCTCGGAGAGCTAGGGGGCGGACCCCCGCGCAGGGGCGTCCGGCACACGGCCGGGAGGTGACCTCGCGGCCGGGTCCGGCGCACAATATCGCGGAACCATACCGCGGGTCACGGGAGGGTCAGATGCCGGATGCCGCTCCGCTGGAGCCAGGCGATCCCCGGGCGCTGGGACAGTACGAGGTCATCGGGCGGCTCGGCGCCGGTGGGCAGGGCGCGGTCTTCCTGGGCAGGGCGCCGGGGAGCGGCGAGTACGTCGCGGTGAAGCTGCTGCACGCGCAGACGGCGAACGACCCGTCCGCGCGTGCCCGGTTCGTCCGCGAGGTGTCGGCCGCGCAGCGCGTGGAGCCGTTCTGCACCGCGCGCGTGTTCGAGGCCGACGTCCACGGCGACCAGCCCTACGTGGTCAGCGAGTTCATCGACGGCCCGTCCCTGCACGACGTCGTCGCGCACGAGGGCCCGCGCAACGCCGCCGACCTGGAGCGGCTCGCGATCGGCACCGCGACGGCGCTCGCCGCCATCCACGAGGCCGAGATCGTCCACCGCGACTTCAAGCCCAACAACGTCATGCTGGCGGCCGACGGCCCGCGCGTCGTCGACTTCGGCATCGCCCGGACGGTCAACTCGCAGGAGAGCGCCGTCACCGCGACCGGCATGGTCGTCGGCACCCCCGGCTACCTGGCGCCCGAGCAGCTGACCGGCGGCGCCCTCACCCCCGCGGTCGACATCTTCGCGTGGGGCGCGACGATGGTGTTCGCCGCGACCGGGCAGTCGCCGTTCGAGGCGGACACGCTGCCGGTGATCATCAACCGGATCCTCAACGAGGACCCGGACTTGTCGGCGCTGCCCGCCGGGCCGCTGCGCGACCTCGTGGGCCGCTGCCTGAACAAGGACGCCGGCCTGCGCCCGTCCGCCCCGCAGCTCCTGCTCAACCTGCTCGGGCACGTCGGCGCGGCCCCGTCCGGGACGGGCGAGGCGAACCTGCTCGACCAGGGCACCCGGATCGCCGCGCAGCTCCCGGCGCCGCCGCAGGTCCCGCCGGCGCGGCAGCCGCAGCAGCAGATCACTCCCCCGCCGATGCCGATGCACCAGGCCGGGATGCCGGGCGCGCACGGCGCGCAGGGGCCGACGACGCCCCCGCCGCAGCCGATCACGCCGCCGCCCATGCCGATGTACCAGAACGCGGGGATGCCGCCCGGGCCGCCGGCGCAGCCGCAGCCGGGGATGCAGCCGGGAATGCAGCCGCCGCTCCCGCCGCGGCCGCCGATGCCCGGCCAGCCGCACGGCCACGGCGCCGTCCCGCCGGGGCAGCAGTTCGGCCGGCAGAAGTCGAACGCGGGGCCGATCATCGCGATCGGCTGCGGCGCCCTCGCGGTGATCCTGATCCTGGTGATCGTGTTCGTCGTGGTCGCCGCGAACTCCGACGACGACTACGACCCGCCGACCACCCTGCCGACGTCGGAGACGGAGGACCCGTACACGCCGTCGAGCGAGCCGTCGACCGGGTCGTCGCCGGGCACCGGCGAGGGCCTCGTCGGGGTGTGGAAGGGCAACGGGACGCAGCCCGCGGCGCCCGCGGACGGCCGCAACTTCACGGTGCAGTTCGCGCTGATCTACTCCAGCGGCACCGCGCGGTACACCTACAGCTCCTCGCACCCGACCTGCTACACCCGGCTGGAGCTGCTGAGCGAGTCCGGCACCAAGGTCGAGTACCAGGAGAGCCCGATGGCCGGGCAGGAGAAGGAGGACTGCGCCCCCGGCTACGTCACCTTCAACCTGACCGGTGACCGGTCCGCGCGGTGGGAGTGGCGCCAGAACCGGTCGGAGCCGAGCCCGTCCGCGTACGGCACCGTTTCCAAGTGATGATCGTCCGAACGATGATCGCGTAAAGTCGCGAGACAAGGACGTCGCCCTCCTCCCCCGGAAGGACGCCACATGCCCGAGGCCGCGCCCCTCCGACCGGGCGATCCGGATCACCTGGGTCCGTACCGGCTCACCGGGCTGCTCGGAGAGGGCGGGCAGGGCGCCGTCTTCCTCGGCGAGGACGAGGAGGGCGGCGCGGTCGCCGTCAAGCTGCTGCACGCCCGGTTCAGCGGCGACCCGAAGGCCCGCTCCCGGTTCGCCGCCGAGGTCGCGGTGGCCAAGCGGGTCTCGCCGTTCTGCACCGCGCGCGTCCTGGACTCCGACGTCGAGGGCGACCGGCCCTACATCGTCAGCGAGTTCATCGACGGCCCGTCGCTGTCGGCGGTGCTCGCCGAGGACGGCCCGCGCCGCGGCGCCGATCTGGACCGGCTCGCGATCGGCACGATGACGGCGCTGGCCGCGATCCACCAGGCCGGGGTGGTGCACCGCGACTTCAAGCCCGGCAACGTGCTGCTCGCCCCGGACGGCCCCCGCGTGATCGACTTCGGGATCGCGCGGGCGCTGGACGCCACCGGGACGATGTCCAGCGTCGCGGTCGGCACCCCCGCCTACATGTCGCCCGAGCAGATCTCCGGCAACCAGGTGGGTCCCGCCGCGGACGTCTGGTCGTGGGGCGCGACGATGGCGTACGCGGCGAACGGGCGTCCCGCCTTCGGGCAGGACTCCATCCCCGCGGTGATGAACCGCATCCTGAACCTCCCGCCCGACCTCGGCGGCCTCCAGGAGCCGCTGCGCGGGCTCGTCCTGGCGTGCCTGGCCAAGAACCCGGCGCTGCGGCCCGCGTCCCAGCAGGTGCTGGCGCACCTGCTGACGCTCGCGGGGAGCCTGCGGCGGCCGGGGTCCGCCCCGGCGACCGGGGACGCGGAGATGCTCACCAAGGGCGCCGAGACGGCCGCCGCGGAGTCGGCGCGGCTGCGGGCGGTGCCGACGCCGCCGCCCGGCTCGCCGGCCCACCCGGGGGCGTCCACGCCGCCGCCGGGGTCGTTCGCCCATCCGGGCGCGTCGACGCCGCCGCCGGGCTCGTCCGCTCACCCGGGCGCGTCGACGCCGCCGCCCGGGCATCCGGGGGCGGTGCCCGGCGGGCTGCCCGCGCTGCCCGCGCCGGGCCCGAGCCCGCAGCCGCCCGCCGTCCCCGGACGGCCGGGGGCCGCGGCCGGCTGGCCCGGCGCGCACCCGCTCCCGGCGGGCCCGGCGTCCGGACGGCCGGGGCCGGGCGGCACGTGGCCGGGCCGGGCGACGCCGTCCGGGCCGGGCGGCGAGTTCACCGAGCCGTCCCGGGGAGGCCGCGGACGGTCCCGGATGCGCGTGCTCGCGGGCGCGGGCGGCGCCGCGCTCGTCGCGCTGGTGCTCGTCGGCACCGTGATCCTGGTGCGGATGGGCGGTGACGGCGAGGAGACCGATCCGCCGACCGGGCGCACGGGCGGCACCCTGGCGATGACGGCGCCCGCCCTGCTCGGGTCCGGCGACCGGATCGACCCCTCGCACAGCTACGGCGGCACCGAGCGGTTCTTCGGCAAGCAGCTCTATACCGGCCTGACCGCCGTCGGCACCGACGGCCGCGTCCGCAACATGCTCGCCACCGAGATCCGGCCGGAGGAGAGCTGCCGGGAGTGGCACATCGTGCTGCGCGACGGGACGACGTTCAGCGACGGGACGCCGGTGGACGGGCAGGCGTTCGCCCGCGGGTGGGCCCGCGCCGCCGCCACCGAGGAGGGCGCCGGCCCCTACCTGATGGCCGACATCGAGGGGTTCGACGCCGTGTCGGGCGGCGACGCCGACACGTTCTCCGGGGTCAAGACGACGCCGAACGGCCTGACCGTCCGGCTCACCTCGCCGAACTGCGACTTCCCCGCGCGCCTCGCCGATCCCGTCTTCGCCCCCCTGCCGGCGTCCGCCGGCGGGCCCGACAACGAGGCGTTCAACCGGCGGCCGATCGGCAACGGGCCGTTCCTGCTGGAGAGCTACACCCCGGGCAAGGAGGCCGTCCTCGCCCGCAACGAGACGTGGGCGTTCGGCGAGACCAAGCTGGACCGCGTCGAGGTCAGGCTGGTCCCCGACACCGCGGTGTCGCGCGCGCTGTTCCAGGCGGAAGAGATCGGCTGGGGCCACCTGACCGGCGCGAACGATGTCGGCGCCGCCGCGAGCGACCCGGCCTTCACCACGCGCACGCTCCCCTACGTCCGGATGCTGGTGCCGATCACGGCGCGCGGGCCGATGGAGTCGCGGGAGGCCCGCCTCGCGGTGTCGTACGCGCTGGACCGCGCCGCGCTCGCCCGGGTGACCGGCGGCGGCGACGTCCCGGCGCGCGGCCTGGTGCCGCAGTCGCTGCCCGGGTTCGGGCGGCCCGGCGTGTGCGCGTCCTGCGACGCGGCGAACGTCGAGCGGGCGAAGCAGCTCGCCGCGGAGGCCGACCTCGGGACGGGCACGACCGTCCGGCTGTCGTTCCGGACCACCGGGGACGAGCAGCGGCTCGCCGAGGTGATCAAGGAGCGGCTGGAGCAGGTGTTCGGCTGGAAGATCGAGATGAAGGCCACGCCGATCACCGAGTACGCCGAGTTCCGCGAGGGTCTGGTCGCCGACGACGCGTCCGGGCTGGCCCTGTACGCCTGGGGCCCGGACTACGCGAGCCCCTACACGCTGCTGTGGCCGCTGCTCGGCGGGACGCTCGTGGCGACCGGCGACAACGACTACAACAACCTGTCCGGCTGGAAGAACTCCCGGTTCGACGAGGTCATGGGGCAGGCCGTCCGCACGACCTCCGGGCAGGAGCGCACCGACCTGTACAAGCAGGCGGAGAAGATGGCGCTGGACGACATGGCCCTCGTCCCGCTGATCAACGAGGGGGCGGCCGCGCTGGTCGGCGACCGGTACGTCAACCTCGAGATGGACTACGACGGCGACCCGACGCTCGCGACCGCCGCCCTGAAGTGACCGCAGGGGCGGCGGCCGGGCGGGCCCGTCAGCCCGGTGGCAGGCGGACGGTGACGATCAGCCCGCCGCCCGGCCGGGGCGCGGCGTACACGGCCCCGCGGTGCGCCAGCACCACGGACCGGACGATCGACAGGCCGAGGCCCGCGCCCTTCGCCGACTCGACGCGGTCGGCGTTCAGCCGCCGGAACGGCTCGAACAGCCGCTCCACCTCGTACGCGGGCACCACCGGGCCGGTGTTCTCGACCTGGACGGTCGCGTAGCCGTCCAGCAGCCCGGTGCGGATCCACAGCTCGCCGCCGTCGGCGTTGTGCTTGATCGCGTTCTCCACCAGGTTCGACACCAGGTGCTCCAGCAGGACCGGATCGCCCGACGCGGTGCCGGACGTCAGCTCCGGGTGCACCGCGACGTCGTTGTCGTGCTCGCGGCGTCCCGAGTGCTCCAGGACGGTCGACGCCACGTCCGCGAGGTCCACCGGGGCACGGGTCGTCAGCTCCCGCTCGCTGCGGGCCAGCAGCAGCAGGCCCTCGATGAGCCGCTCGTGCCGCGCGTTCGTCGCCAGCAGCGTCCGCCCGACGGCGCGCAGGTCGTCCGACACCTCCGGGTCGCCGAGCGCGACCTCCAGCAGCGTCCGGTTGATCGCGAGGGGCGTGCGCAGCTCGTGCGAGGCGTTCGCGACGAACCGGCGCTGCGAGTCGAACGCCTCCCCGAGCCGCTCCAGCATCGCGTCGAAGGTGTCGGCGAGCTCCTTGATCTCGTCCTCGGGGCCCTCCAGCGCGATCCGCTCGTGCAGGGTGCTCTCCGACAGCCGCCGCGCCGTCGCGGTCACCCGCTGCAGCGGGCTGAGCGCCCGGTCGGCGACGAACCAGCCCAGCACCAGCGTGATGATCCCGACCCCGGCGAGCGCCACCAGCGACCGCCCGACGAGCTGCTGCATCGTCTGCTCGACGAACTGGCGCTGCAGCGCCGCCGCCTCCTCCTGCGAGATGCCGAGCCCGATCACCTGGACGTTGCTGAGGATGTTCGCCACCAGGATCGACACCACGAACAGCAGCAGCGCCCCGGCCATGAAGAACAGCAGCCCGTACAGCAGGGTGAGCCGCAGCCGGACGCTCATCCGGCTCGGCAGCGCCTGGACGGCCGAGCCCCCGTCGCCGTCCGCGCGCCACACGCCCTTGGGGCCGGGCGGGGGCGGGACCTGCTGCGGCCCCGGGCGCCGCCAGGGGCCGGTGCGGCGCACCGGCGTGGGCTGCGTGTCCGTCGCGCCGGCCGCGGTCGCGCCGGGCCGGTCCTTGGCGTCTCCCTCGGGGGGCGTCACAGCCGGTACCCCACGCCCGGAACCGTCTCGATGACCGGCGGGTCGCCGAGCTTCTTGCGGAGCGTCATCATCGTGACCCGCACGACGTTCGTGAACGGGTCGATGTGCTCGTCCCACGCCTTCTCCAGGAGCTGCTCGGAGCTGACGACCGCGCCGTCCGCGCTCAGCAGCACCTCCAGGACCGCGAACTCCTTGCGCGTCAGATCGACCTGCCGCCCGTCCCGCGCGACCTCCCGCCGACCCGGGTCCAGGCTGACGCCCGACCGCTCCAGCACGGGCGGCAGCGGCGCCGCCGCGCGGCGGCCCAGCGCCCGCACGCGCGCGATCAGCTCCGCGAACGCGAACGGCTTCGCCAGGTAGTCGTCCGCGCCGATCTGCAGGCCCTGCACACGGTCGTCCAGCTCGCCCGCCGCGGTCAGCATGATGATCCGCGCGGGGTAGCGCTGGGCGACGAGCTGCTTGCAGACGTCGTCGCCGTGGACCTTCGGCAGGTCGCGGTCCAGGACGATCACGTCGTAGTCGTTCACGCCCGCCCGCTCCAGCGCCCCGGCGCCGTCGTAGGCCACGTCCACCGCCAGCGCGTCCCTGCGCAGGCCGGTGGCGATCGCGTCGGCGAGCACCCGCTCGTCCTCGACGACTAGAACACGCACTCGTTCCCCCTCCGGTGGGACGGGCCCGGCCGCCCCGCGTTACAGATATGCCATGCGAGCCGTAAGACCCCCGTAAGCAGGCGTTCAAGACGCCGCCGGGCCCCGTACGCAAGAATCCGCGAAAATTGCATCGGCGAACAGGTTTGCCTCAAGCGTACGTGTGGGTAGGGATGGGCAGGATCCGGGAGGAGGCTCATGGGCGAGTTGACACGCACTATCCAGCAGCGGCTCGACGACGCGTACGCGTCGCTGCGGAGCGCCCACGCAGATGGGGACACCTACCTGGCGGACATCCGCCGGGAGGAGATCAGCGAACTGCGCCGGATCGCAGCGAACCACGACATCGGGATCGAACCACCCCGCTGCGACTGATTCCCTGCGACTGGTCCGCCGGGGACGCCCCCGGGGACCATCACTGATCGAAACCCCCGCCACACGGCCCGGGACCCCACGGTCCCGGGCTCTCCGCGTTCCGGGGGACGACGCTCACCGCTCACCGGAAACGGGTCAGTCGCGGGTGGGGTCCAGGGGCGCCAGGAGGCCGTCGTGGAGGGCGTCGAAGACGTCCGGGGCGGCGGCCATCGTGAACTCGGGGCCGGCGGGAGCGCCGTGCATGCCCTCGACGCGGCCGCCCGCCTCCTCGACGATCAGCGCGCCCGCGGCGATGTCCCACGCCTGGACGCCGCGCTCGTAGTAGGCGTCCACCCGGCCCGCGGCGAGGGAGCACAGGTCGACGCAGCAGGATCCGCCGCGGCGGATGTCACGGACGTGCGGCAGGATCCCCGTGAGCACCTCGGCCTGGCGGGCGCGGCGCGCGGCGGCGTACCCGAACCCGGTGGCGACGAGCGCGCGGTCGAGCGGGACGCCGGTGTTCACGCGCAGCTCGCGGACGCCCGAGGCGGTGTGCAGGAACGCGCCGCCGCCGCGCACGGCCGTGTAGGTCTCGCCGCGGCGCGGCATCTCGACCGCCCCGGCGACGGCGCGTCCGTCCACCTCGGCGGCGATGCTGACGGCCCAGTCGGGCAGGTCGTACAGGTAGTTGACGGTGCCGTCGATCGGGTCGACCACCCAGCGGACGCCGCTGCCGCCGGCCCGCGTGCCGCCCTCCTCGCCGAGGAAGGCGTCGTCCGGGCGGACCGCCCGGATCCGCTCGACGATGAGCTGTTCGGCGGCGCGGTCCATCTGCGTGACGACGTCGGTCGGGCTCGACTTGGTCTGCACGACGTCCGGGCCGTCGGCGGGACGCTTGTCGACGAGCATCCGGCCGGCCTCGCGGGCGGTCGCGACGGCCAGGTCCAGCAGTTCCTCGGGCAGGCTCATGCGTTCCTCTGTTCGGTGAGCAGCTCGCGGGCCAGTGCGGCGAAGCGGGGATCGGCGCCGGGCGTGCCGGCCCGCGCGAACGCCATGCCGAGTTCGGCGGCGCGGTCGGCGGCCTCCACGTCGAGGTCGAACTTGACCTCCATGTGGTCGGAGACGAACCCGATCGGGACGACCGCGACCGCGCGGACGCCCGCGCCGTGCAGGGCGTCCAGGTGGTCGGTGATCTGCGGCTCCAGCCACGGCTGGGACGGGGGGCCGCTGCGGCTCTGGTAGACGAGGTCCCACGGCCTGCCGGGCGCGGCCTTCGCGGCGACGCGGCGCGCGGCCTCCTCCAGCTCGGCGACGTACGCCTCGCGGTTCGGCTGCGCGAGGGGCACGCTGTGCGCGGTGAAGACGAGGCGCGCGTCGTCCGGAAGCCCGCTCAGGGCGCCGATCGCGGCGTCCGTGAACGGGTCGAGGAAGCCGGGGCGGTCCCAGTAGACGGGGAGCTTGTCGATCTCAGGGGCTCCCGGGACTTCCTCCCGCGCGCGCGCGATGTCTTCGAGGTACTGGTCGTTGGTCGAGTAGCCGCTGTAGGCGGACGTCACGAACGCCGCGGCGCGCCGGATCCCGTCGTCCTTCATCCGGCGGACGGTGTCGGCCAGGTACGGGTCCCAGTGGCGGTTGCCCCAGTAGACCGGGACGTCGACGCCGTGGGCCGCGAAGTCGGCCTCGATCGCGGCCTTCAGCTCGCGGCAGAGCCGGTTGATCGGGCTGACCCCGCCGAAGAGGTAGTAGTGCTCCCCCACCTCCTTCAGGCGCTCGCGCGGGATGTTGCGCCCGCGGGTCACGTTCTCGAGGAACGGGATCACGTCGTCGGGCCCTTCGGGCCCGCCGAAGGAGATCAGCAGCAAAGCGTCGTACGACGTCATGCCCTCCATCCAACCAGCCGACTTCCGGTGGCCGGTTCCGGCGGGCTCACGTGTCATCAAGGCCACACCGGGGCGCCGGGGCGGGCGCGCGGGCCCGTCCGTCCGGTGGGCTCAGGAGTAGGCGTCCGCGTAGGCCTTGGCGAGGTTGAGCACCTTCTGCACGTACCAGTCGGCGTGGTTGTAGTGCCAGACGGCCCGGTAGAGCTGCCGCCCGCCCTGCCCGGCGCCGTTCGCGCACAGGTACTTCGCGGCGCCCGGGATGGCGTCGTAGGGGTTCATGATGTCGGCCTTGCCGTCGCCGTCGCCGTCCACCCCGTACGCCTTCCACGTGGCGGGCATGAACTGCATGGGGCCGAGCGCCCCGGCGCTGGACGGGCCGACGTTGCGCCCGTGGCTGCTCTCGACCTGCCCGATCGCGGCGAGGACCGTCCAGGACAGGCCGGGGCAGGTCGTCGCGGCCCGCTTGTACAGGTCGAGGTAGTCGGTCGCCCGGCCGCTGCCGGGCGTCCGGTACTGGCTGGCGTGCAGGTTCACGACCTCCACGCCGCCGCCGAGGATCTGCTTCACCGCCTTGACGGTGGTGGCCGGGTCCACGCCCGGGGCGTTGACGAGGACCGCGACGTTCGGGACCAGGCCCATGTCCGCGCCGGCCTTCTCACTGACCAGCATGTTGACGCCGGGAAGCCCCAGCTCGCCCGATCCGCCCATCACGAGGTTCGGCATCGTCCGGCCGACCACCGGGTACCGGGTGCCGCGGGCGAGCCGGAGCTCCTCGGCGACGTCCGGGGTGGTGACGAACTCGTCCGCGGCCAGGGCCGTCCACAGGGCCGTGTTCCGGGCGGTGCCGGGCGGCGTCCACGAGCGGAACGCCGACGGGTCGACGGCCAGCGCGTTCACCGCGCGGTTCTGCAGCTGGATCGCGCCGCCCGCGACCGCCGTGACCTCGCCGACCCGCTTCAGCTTCGCCAGCCGCTTGATCTTGGCGTCCGGGATCGTCGCGGAGCCGACCGCGAGGACGTCCGGCGGCACCACCCGGCGCAGCGGCGCGACGTCGCCGCCGTCGGCCACGGTCACCGGCTCCCCGCGGGCCGCGCTCGGCGGGACGACCGTGCGCCCGCCGCCGTCGCCGCCGCCCGTCTCCCCGGCGCCGCTCTCGGCCGCCGTCAGGGCCGCGTACACGCCGCCGGACGTGGTGCCGACCGCGAGGACCGCGATCCCCGCGATGATCAGGGGAAGGCCGCGGAGCGTCCGCCCCGGGGGCCGTGCCCCGGCGCGGTCCCGCTTCTTCTTCTCCGGCCTGCGCTTCGGCGGGCGTGTCACGGATGGAGGAGCCACAACATTTCCCAACGAGCGTCACTAGCGGTCGGTTACACGTCTGCGCACTTCTTGCCCCGACATACCCCGATCAAGGGGGTGACGTCGCGGAATGTTCACCGCGAGACCCGGGTCCCCCGTGCGGGGCCGCGCCCGCGGTTACCGGATCGTACGGTATCGCCCGATCCGTCCCCGCGAGGGTCTTCCCGGAACGTCCGGACGGACCGGTGAACGGTCAGTAAACGTGAACTTTCCTCACGATCGATTGCCGAGTAGAGTCGCCGCATGTCACCCGTGAGCAACCAAACGTGGCGGAACTGGGCCGGAAACCAGCAGGTCCGCCCGCACCGCGTCACGACGCCGCGGACGGCCGACGAGGTCGCCGCGGCCGTCCGCGCGGCGGCCGAGGAGGGCCGCACGGTCCGGATGACCGGGACCGGACACTCCTTCACCGGCGCCGCCGTCGCCGAGGGCGTGCTGCTGCGCCCGTCCGCCCTCACCGCGGTCCGGTCCGTCGACACCGCGACCGGGCTCGTCACCGTCGAGGCGGGCCTCCCGCTGCACCGGCTGAACCGGCTGCTGGACGACCACGGGCTCGCCCTCGCCAACATGGGCGACATCCAGGAGCAGACCGCGGCCGGGGCGATCCAGACCGCGACGCACGGCACCGGACGGGACGCCGCCGGGCTCGTCTCCCAGGTCGCCGCGCTGGAGCTGGTGCTCGCCGACGGGACGACCGTGACGTGCTCGCGGGACGAGCGTCCCGACCTGTTCGACGCCGCCCGCGCGGGCCTCGGCGCCCTCGGGATCGTCACCGCCGTCACGTGGCGGACCGTCCCCGCGTTCCGGCTGCGCGCGCGGGAGGAGCCCATGAAGTGGGACGAGGTCCTCGCGCGGATCGACGAGTTCGACGACGCCAACGAGCACTTCGAGTTCTACTGGTTCCCGCACACCGAGGGCTGCCTCACCAAGCGGAACAACCGGGTCGAGGGGCCCGCCCAGCCCCTGTCGAGGTTCAGGTACTGGCTGGACGACCGGTTCCTGTCCAACACCGTCTTCGGGGTCGTCAACCGGCTCACGCACGCCGTGCCCGCGTCGACCCCGTTCGTCAACGGCGTCTCCGCCAAGGCCCTGGGCGCCCGCACGTACACCGACACGTCCTACAAGGTGTTCACCAGCCCGCGCACCGTCCGCTTCAAGGAGCAGGAGTACGCGATCCCGCGCGAGGAGCTCGTCCCGGCGCTGCGGGAGATCCGCTCCCAGTTCGCCCGGCGGGACTGGCGGATCAGCTTCCCGATCGAGGTGCGGCTGCTCCCGCCCGAGGACGCCTGGCTGTCGATGGCGCACGGCCGCCGCACCGCGTTCATCGCCGTCCACGTGTACAACCGCGACGCCCACGAGGACTACTTCCGCGGCGTCGAGGACGTCCTGACGGCGGTCGGCGGCCGCCCGCACTGGGGCAAGCTGCACACCCGGGACGCCGCGTACCTGGAGAAGGCCTACCCCCGGTTCGCGGACTTCCGGGCGCTGCGGGACGAACTCGACCCCGACCGCCGCTTCGCCAACCCCTACACCCGGCGGGTCTTCGGCGACTGAGCGCCGGTCCCGGCTCGCGCGCCGGTCCCGGCGCCCGCGTCAGTTCCCGGTGCCCGTGTCGCCGCGCCGCTGCGCGTCCGTCCCGTTCTGCTGCTCCTGGCCCCCGCCGGACGACTGGGACGGCGCGGGCGTGCCGGGCGTCTCGGGCGCCGTCGTCGTGGGCCGGTCGGTCGGCGCGTCCGTCGTCCCGCCGGTGGGCTCGCCGTCGGACGGTCCGGGCGTCGCGCCGCCCGTCGGGTCCGTCCCGGACTCGTCGCCGGACTCGCCGGTACCGCCGGTCGGCGCCTCCCCCGTCGGGCTCGCGCCGGGGGACTCGGCGGGCGCGGTGCCGTCACCGGTCGGCGCGTCCGTCGGGGTCTCCTCGACCTGCCCGCCCGACCCGTTCCCGTCGCCGCCGAGGACGTGCGTGACGGTGAGGCCGCCGCCGCCGCTGCCGCCGCCGATCGGGCCGCCGGTCGTCGCCTCGTAGATCGTGATCCCGCCGAGCACCACCGCGAACACCGCGGCGGACGACGCCGCGAGCTTCACCCAGTTCTGCTTCGCCCACGCGAGCGTCTCGTCCAGCGCGGAGCGCCGGGCGACCCGCCGCCGGGCCTCGTCGCCCGCCTCCGCCGCGAGCGCGCCGGCGACCGTCCGGGACGGGTCGGCCCGCGTCGCGTTCGGGTCGCCGTGCGGGCCGTCGAGCCGGGTGGCGTTCGGGTCGCCGGTCAGGTCGCCGAGGCCCGCGCCCGCGTCCAGCCGCGTCGCGTTCGGGTCCCCGCCGGGCGGCCGGACCATCGTGCGGGCCGGGTCCGCGCCCGCGGGCCAGACCATGGTCCGGGTCGGGTCGGCGCTCGTCGCCTCCTCGGCCGCGTCCTCGGCCGCCTCCCGGCGGCGCGCGGCGCCGTGCACGTGGGACATGTCCCGGATCTGGTCGCGCCCCTGGTCCAGGTAGTGCTTGCAGACGGCCGCCCCCGCGGTCGAGACGACGCTCATCAGCGCGGTGCCGATGATCGTCCCGTACACCCCCAGGAAGGACGCGCCGATCGCGGCGACGGCCGTCGCGACCCCGCTCGCGATCACCTGCGTCGTGCTCAGATCGGGAAGCTTGCGGCGCATTACCCCGATTCACCCCCGTTGAATCCCCCATAGTGTCCGGAATCGAAACTAACCGGACGATCACGGTGTTCCGAACCGCAACGTGACGCTCGCTACGCGAACGGGGTGGAGACGGGCGTCCGCGTGCGGCACAGTGGGGAAAAGGTTCCTCAAGATTCAGACAGAGCGCCTTCGGCCGGACCCGGGCACCGGCAAGCTTGGTCAGGCGCCTCTTCCTCGACGTGGAGGGGGCTTCGAGAGCGGCGATGTTCGGACATGCCGGGTACGGTGCTGGCAGCAGGTGTGTCCGGAAGAGAGACTCGGGAACCCGGGGGAAGGGCACGCATGCGCCCTCGGCGGGCATCGGACGGCCGGGCGGTGCGGGAGCGGTGACGCGCTCGCACCCGAAACGCGGTCCGGCGCCCTCCGTGCCGTCAGGACAGGGCAGGAAGGACACGCATGCAGGAGCTGCGCCTCGTCGCGGTCAGCGAGGACGGTACGTACCTCGTCCTGGCCACCGCGGGCCGAGGCACCCGGTTCACCCTGCCCGTCGACGACCGGCTCCGCGCCGCGGTCCGTGGGCACTTCTCCCGCCTCGGCCAGTTCGAGATCGAAGTGGAGAGTCCCTTGCGCCCCAAGGAGATCCAGGCCCGCATCAGGTCCGGCGAGACCGCGGAGGAGATCGCCGAGTCCGCAGGCATCCCGGTGGAGCGGGTCCGCTGGTTCGAGGGTCCGGTCCTGCAGGAACGCGAGTACATGGCGCAGCAGGCGCAGCGCGTCACCGTCCGGCGGCCCGGCGAGTCCACGCCCGGCCCGCCGCTCGGCGAGACCGTCGAGGAGCGCCTCGGCCGCGGCGGCGTCGACCTCGAAGACGTCGAGTGGGACGCCTGGAAGTGCGACGACGGCACCTGGCGCGTCCGCCTCTCCTTCTTCGACAACGGGCGCCCGCACGCCGCCGAGTGGGCGTTCGACCCGCGCCGCCGGAACGTCTCCCCGCTGGACGAGATCGCCGCGCGGCTCAGCGCCGGCGACTGGGACGACGACGACCTCTCCGACACCGTCACCCCGCTGGTCCCCCGCCGTCCCGCGATGAAGGTCGTCACCGACGGCCGCGACGTGGGCCGCGAGATCCGCGAGGTGGGACCGCGCGACTTCGGGCGCGGCCTGCCCGCCGAGCCCGAGCCGCCCCTCGAGCGCGCGTCCGAGCCGCCGCTGCGCGCCGCCGAACCCCGCGAGTACATCGTCGAGCGCGGCCGCATCGTCGACCCGCGCCCCGCGTTCCCGGGCGGCCGGGAGCCCGGACGTCCCCGCGAGGCCGCCGCCGACCGCGAGCCGATCCGCCCGTTCGACGACGCCGAGCCCGAGGCGCCGTCCGCCGCGACGCGCCCGAGCGAGGCGCCGTGGCGCCGCGCGCCCGAGCCGTCCCTCGAAGAGCTCGAGGGCCTCACGGCCCCGGTGGAGCCCGAGGAGCCGGCGGAGGCCCCGCAGGCCGAGGACGAGCCGGCGGCCGACGAGACGCCGCAGGAGCGCGCCGCCGAGGCCGAGACGCCCCCGGAGCCCACCGCCGAAACGGACGAGACGGACGAGGACGCCCGCCCGGACACCGACGAGGCCCCCGCCGACGAGCCCGCCCCGGAGCGCGACGACGCCGACGCCGATGCTCAACCGGCGGACGAGCCGGAGGAGCCCACGGACACCGCGGACACCGCGGCCGAAACGCCCGCGGACGAGCCGGAGGCCGCCGACGAGCCCGAGGCCGAGGCCGCGCCGGTGGCCGAGGAGCCCGCCGATCCCGAGCCCGAGCCCGCCCGCCCGGAACCCCGCGAGGAGCCCGCCGCGCGCGAGCAGGCGCCCGCCGAACCGGCGGCGCCCCGCGAGCAGGCCAAGCCCGCCGCGCCGCCGCGCGCGCCGCGCCGCGAGCCCGCCCGTCCGGCCCCGAAGAAGAAGCCCGCCACGCGCCCGACCATGCCCGCCGCCCAGGACAAGCCCGTCACCGCGCCCCCGGCCGCCGCGGCCGCGGACGCCTCACCGGCGACGCAGCGCCCGGCGCGCGCGCGACGCAAGTCCAAGGGCAAGCGCGCCTCCGTGCCGTCCTGGGACGAGATCATGTTCGGCGCCCGCCGCCCGGAGTGACCCCCGTCCCGCAACGCAAGTCACCGCGCGGGCGGTCTCACCAAGGGTGACGCGCCCGATCGGGGCACGCGCGCGACCCCGAACGCCCCGCCGCGCCTCCGGCCGGCACCGGCCGCCGAACGGCCGCGACCGCCCGGCCGGAGGCGACGTCGAGCTAGGGCGGGCTCGCGACCGTGAACGCCTTGCCGCGTCGTGACCGGCACCGGTCGCCGGACGAGCGGGGCGGGACGTTCGGCCGGAGGCGCGCTCGCCTCGTGGGCGGGGTGGTCACTTCTCCAGGAAGGGGCGCACCCAGTCGGGGGTGATCTCGGCGGCGAAGGCGACCGCGTCCTGTTCGGACATGTCGATCGCCGGGTAGCCGCCGTCGCCCGCGCCCACCGCGACGTCCAGGGTCGCCAGGCCCAGCCGCCGCTGGAACAGCGTCCGGCGGAACCGCCAGCCCACGATCGCGCCGTGCTCCACCACCACCTGGCGGCGCTTCAGCGAGCCCGACCGGACGCTCAGCCGCTCGCCGTCGGTCACGTGCCCGAGCTGCCGGTACCGGTCGAGGCCGAGGGGCACCGCGAGGAGCGCCAGGACCGCGCAGGCCGCCGCGATCCACGGGCGGCCCGCCGCCACCGCCAGCAGCCCGACGGCGCCCGGCGGCGCGACCGCCCGCACCACCCGGCGTCCGCGCGCGGCCCGCGGATGGGGGCGCAGCGGGCCGGGCACCGCGCCCACGACCCGCGCGGCCAGCTCCTCCGCGACCGGACGCGGCGCGGCGGGCAGCAGGCGGCCCCGGTGCGCGGCGTCGCCGAGCCCGGTGACGAGCGCGCCGAGCCGCAGGACGCCGCCGAGCCGCTCCAGCGGGTTGTCGGCCAGCTCCACCCCGCGCAGCCTGCGGCGCTCCAGCGACACGCTCCGCCGCGTGGCCAGCCCCCGCTCCGCGACGATCGAGCCGTTCCGCTCCTCGACGGTGAAGTCCCAGTTGAACAGGCTGAACGCGATCACCGACATGACCGGCAGCGCGAACAGCGCCAGCACGGCGAGCGCCACCACGGCGGCCGCCGGCAGCCCCACCACCTCGTGGCCGACGGTCTCGACGCGCTCCCGGGTGATCAGCCCCAGGTCGTCGCCGAGGTTGTAGAGCGTCCCGAGGAGGCTGCCCGCGAGCGCGAACGGCGTCAGCAGGTAGGCGCCGCTGAGCGGGGCGTACACGTACCAGCGGCGCCGCATCCGGGCCAGGACGCGCCGCGGCGGGGCGGCGTCCCCCTCCGGTTCGTCCGCCGCGCGGTCCAGCAGCACCCGGCGCAGCCGCTCGGCCTCCCGCCGCGAGACGGCGTTCAGCGCCGCCTCCCCGCCCTCCGAACCGGCGTCGATGTGGACGACCGCGAGGCCCAGTGTCCGGTGCGGCAGCGACGTGCTGACGTCCACGCCGCGGATGCGGTCGCGCGGGATGGTCTTCACCGACCGGCCGATCAGCGTGCGGCGGAGTTCGATGCGGTCGTCGCGGAGCGCGTACGTGAACGTCGCCCAGCTCGCCACGTGGAACACCAGGCCGATGCCGAGGCCCACGAGGGTGAAGTAGAACGCCGTGGACAGCCCGCCCACCGCCAGGCCCGTCGCCCCGGCCGCCAGTAGCGCGATCAGCTCCCGGACGGCCCCGACCACGAACGTCAGCGGATGCAGCCGCCGGACCCCCGTTTCGCCCGCCGCCGATGATTTCGGGACGTCCGGCGAGTCGGAGACACGTGGGGTTTTCGCTTCGTCAGGTATTCCGGGGGGCGTCACGTGGCGTCGTCGCGGAGGTCGTGGGCCCGGTGGGCCAGGTCGTCCGCCAGCCGGGTCGCGACGCCGGCCGGCAGGCCGGAGACCTCGGAGGAACCGGTGTGGGAGGCGGTGTTGATCTCGATGGTGGCCAGGCCGAGCAGCCGCTCGATCCAGCCCTGCTCGGTGTCGACGGTCTGGATGCGGCTCACCGGCACCAGCAGCCACTCGCGGCTGAACCAGCCCGTGCGGGTGTACACGACGTCGGCGCTGACCTCCCAGCGGTGGACGCGGTAGCGCCAGACGGGCGCGACCGTCACCATCAGCAGCCCGGCGGCGCCCACGGCCCAGGGCAGGACGCCGACGCGGTCGGAGAGCCAGCCGGGGAGCCACTCGGCCTCCGTGTCGCCGAGCCAGGCCGACACGCCGAGGGACAGGCCGAACCCCAGCCCCCACAGCAGCAGGTACTCGATCGCCCAGTGCGCGATCGCGCGCGGGGAGACGCGGTGCGCGGGCGCCCGCAACCGCGGCGGGTGCGACCTCCCGCCGTCCCCGTGCAGGTCGCGCCGCACCGACGTCACACCGCGAGTGTAAGGGCCGCGGCGCGCCCGGGCGCGGGAGCGCGGGGGCAATCAGCGGCGCGTCAGCGTTCTGTCAGACGCGGATGCGAAGCTGGAGGGACGCCGAGCGCCGGCGTATGGGCGGCGAAAACCGAATGCATCCGGCTCGGGGCAGGCCGTAGGTTGGCGTGTCCGCGCGCGGCGGGGTGCACAGTCCGGCACACCACATTTCCCTAGGAGACCTCATGTCCTACGCGATCCAGGCCGAGGGCCTGGTGAAGCGATTCGGCGACACGCAGGCGCTGGCGGGCGTCTCGCTCACCGCGCAGGCCGGGACGGTGCTGGGCGTGCTGGGGCCCAACGGCGCCGGCAAGACCACCACCACGCGGATCCTCGCCACGCTGATCGAACCGACCGAGGGCAGCGCCCGGGTCGGCGGCTTCGACGTCGTCCAGGAGGCGCACAAGGTCCGCCAGCTGATCGGGCTCACCGGCCAGTACGCCGGGGTCGACGAGATGCTCACCGGCACCGAGAACCTCGTGCTGATCGCCCGGCTGCTCGGCATGTCGCGGCGCGACTCCAAGGCCCGTGCGGCGGAGCTGCTCGACCGCTTCCAGCTCACCGACGCGGCCGAGCGGGCCGCGAAGACGTACTCGGGCGGGATGCGCCGCCGTCTCGACCTGGCCGCGAGCCTGGTCGGGCGGCCGCAGATCCTGTTCCTGGACGAGCCGACCACCGGCCTCGACCCGCGCAGCCGCAACGGCCTGTGGGACATCGTCCGCGGCCTCACCGACGACGGCGTCACCGTGCTGCTCACCACGCAGTACCTGGAGGAGGCCGACCAGCTCGCCGACGACATCATCGTGATCGACCGCGGCACGGTGATCGCGCACGGCACGTCCGACATGCTGAAGGCGCAGGTCGGCGGGCAGGTGCTCGAGGTCCGCCCGATCAAGGAGAGCGACGCCGACGCGGTCGCGCGGATCGTGGGCGAGCTGGCCGAGACCGTCCCCGAGTTCAAGGACGGCCTGGTCGCCGCGCCGATCACCGACCCGGGCCTGATGCCCGCCGTGGTCCGCCGCCTCGACGAGGAGGGCGTCACGGTCGGCGAGATGTCGCTGCGCAAGTCGAGCCTGGACGAGGTGTTCTTCGCCCTCACCGGCCACCACACCGAAGAAGTCGAAGCCGAGGCGCAGGACGCGGCGGGCGACGCCGGCCGGGCCACGGAGAAGGAAGGGGTCTCCCGATGAGCACCGCGACACTCCCCCCGCAGAACCTGTCGAAACGGGTCTCGCCCGGCACCGGCGCCCGCAACGTCGCCACGCTGGCGTGGCGGAACCTGGTGCAGATCAAGCACAACCCGATGGAGCTGCTGGACCTGTCCATCCAGCCCATCATGTTCGTGCTGCTGTTCGCCTACGTGTTCGGCCCGGCGATGGCCGGCAGCGTCGAGGCGTACCTGCCGGTCGTCATCCCCGGCATCATCGCGCAGAACGCCCTGTTCGCCGGGATGAGCACCGGGTTCGGGCTCAACACCGACATCACCAAGGGCGTCTTCGACCGCTTCCGGAGCCTGCCGATCTCGCGGCTGTCCCCGCTCGCGGGGCGGATCATCGCCGACACCGCCAAGCAGGCGTGGTCGATGGCGATCCTGCTGCTGGTCGGCTTCGCGATCGGGTTCCGGCTCGAGACGGGCGTCCTCGCGCTGATCACCGCGTTCTTCCTGCTGCTGGCGTTCGCGGTGCTGTTCTCGTGGATCTCGGTCTACATCGCGATGATGGTGAACGAGCCGGAGAAGGTGCAGATCTTCGGGTTCGTGGTGATCTTCCCGCTGAGCTTCCTGAGCACCGCGTTCATCCCGACGACCGAGGGCATCCCCGGCCCGCTGGCGTTCTTCATGCGCAACAGCCCGGTGACGCAGCTCGTCGAGGCGATGCGCGGCCTGCTCGTCGGCGGTCCCGTGATGGACCACGCGCTGATCGCGCTGGCCTGGGGCGTCGGGTTCTCCCTGATCTTCGCCCCCCTCTCCCTGCGCGCCTTCAAGAAGCGCGCGTGAACCCGAGCGGCGGCTCCGGTTCCGGGCCCCGGAGGCCCTCCGCCCGCTCCGCCGCGTGATCCGCGCCCCGCACGGGTCGGGGCGGAAACGCCGGACGCCCCGGCGGTCGGTCGACCGCCGGGGCGTCCGGCATCTCGGGTCCGCGATGGGCGGGGAAGGTCAGGCCGCGTTCTCCTTGGCCTTCGCCTCGCGGATCTTCTCGTCGTCGAGCGCGGCGAGGATGAAGTCCGCGCGCGGCTGCTCGACCGTGGCGAGCGAGACGGTCTCGCGCTTGAGGAACAGCGCGAGCGTCCAGTCCGCGATGACGCGGATCTTGCGGTTGAAGGTCGGGACCATCGCGCCGTGGTAGCTGCGGTGGAAGAACCACGCCGGCCAGCCCTTGAGCTTGAAGCCCATCGGGTTCGCGACGCCCTTGTGCAGGCCGAGCCCGGCGACGGCGCCGAGGTTGTTGTGCACGTACGGCTTGAGCGTCTTGCCGCGCAGCGAGCGGACGATGTTGTCGCCGAGCAGCTTCGCCTGGCGCACCGCGTGCTGGGCGTTCGGCGGGCAGAACTGGCCCTCCTGCGTCAGGTCCGGGATCGCGGCGTTGTCACCGGCGGTGAACGCCCGGACGAGGCCCTCGATCGTGAGGTACTCGGTGCCCTTGACGCGGCCGCGCTCGTCCACCGGCAGGTCGCCGCTGCGGACGACGGGCGACGGCTTGACGCCCGCGTTCCAGACGAGCGTCCCGGCCGGGAAGCGGCTGCCGTCCGACAGCTCGATGATCTCGTCCTCCGCCGACTGCAGGAACGTCTTCATCTTCACGTCGATGCCGCGGCCGCGCAGCTGCTCGGCCGTCCACTTGCCCATGTCCGGGCCGACCTCCGGCAGGATGCGGTCGGCGGCCTCGACGAGGACGAAGCGCAGGTCCTCCGGGGTGACCTTGCGCATGTACTTGGTGGCGTCGCGCGTCATGTCCTCGAGCTCGGCGACCGCCTCGACGCCGGCGAACCCGCCGCCGACGAAGACGAACGTGAGCGCCTTGCGGCGCAGCTCGACGTCGTCCGTCGACTCGGCGATCTCGAGCTGCTCGAGCACGTGGTTGCGCAGGTGGATCGCCTCGCCGACCGTCTTGAGGCTGATCCCGTGCTCGGCCAGGCCGGGGATCGGCAGCAGCCGCGGCACCGCGCCCGCCGCCATGACCAGGTAGTCGTAGGAGATCCGCTCCGGCGGCCCCGCCAGCGGCTGGACGATGGCCCAGCCCTCGTCGTGGTTGAGCTCGGTCACCCGGGCCTTGCGCACCGTGCACTTCGGCAGGACGCGGCGCAGCGGGACGACGACGTGCCGGGGCGAGATGTTGCCCGCGGCGGCCTCGGGGAGGAACGGCTGATACGTCATGTACGAGTTGGGGTCAACGATGGTGACCTTGACCTCACCCCGCTTCAGCTCCTTGCGGAGCTTCTTCTGCAGGCGAAGCGCGGTGTACATGCCCACATAGCCGCCACCCACGATGAGGATGTGGGGAGCGCCAGGGGTCTCCTCGGCGGTCCTGGCCATTGCGGCCCTCCAATGTCACGGTCGGCTTGTGAAGACATTCACAAACTACTCGATGAATGCTCCTTGCACCAATCGACAACCAGGAAAGATCTACAGAACTTCCCGATACGGCAAAGTAGACCGTTGCAGGGGCTGTGAACTTCACCACTCCTTCGCTCGGTTCTCGACGATCGGGCACGAAGCACGCATGATGCACCTCACATCCGTCCGTCCGGCGGACGCCTCCGCCTCGCGGCCCGAAAGTCCCGACCCACCACCGCCGAACCCCTAAGGTTGGGGCGGACGAGGGAAGGGAAGGGGGCGCCGCCCGCGCGGGCATCCGGCCGGGACGAAGTCGGACCGCCGGAGCGCGCCGTGCGAACTCGCGCGGGAGCGTATCGATGATGAGCAGAAAACGGCGTCCGGTCCTGGCCGCGGCGGCCGCGCTGGCGTTCGCGGGCACGCTGAGCGGGTGCGGGCTGATCGGCGGCCCCGAGCAGGAGAGCGCCGAACTGTCGGAGTGGTTCACCGTGACCAGCCCGGTCTTCCGCGATGGCGGCGACTTGCCCACGCGGTACGGCTGCACGACGTACCCTGGCGGGCAGGGCAAGACCCCGCCGCTCATCTGGTCGGGGGCGCCGGCGAACACCCGGTCGTTCGCGATCGTCGTGGACGATCCGGACGTCGAGGGCGCCTACGTCCACTGGGTGATCGCGGGCATCGACGGGACCACGCACGAGATCGTCGAGGGCGCCAGGCTGGACAACGCCGTCGAGGGACTGACCACGGGAGACAAGGTGGGCTACGCACCGCCGTGCCCTCCGCGCGGAGAACGGCATCTGTACCGGTTCACCATCTACGCGCTCGACAGCGAGGCGCCGTTCGAGGAGGGCGCGTCGCTGGACGAGTCGCTCGGCGCCATCGCCGAGCACACCGTGGGCCGGGGCCGGATCACCGGGAACTTCGGCGCCGAACGGGCGCGTTGACCGTGGGACCTGACGGCGGGTCGACGACCGGCGGGTTCGACCGATCGGTGCGGACCGTGTGAGGGTGTCTATGAGCACTAAGGGTGTGACAACGGTCATAGCGGTCGGACAGAATCGGACCGGCTCCGAGGACGGCCGGCCGTCGGCGGCCATCGGGACGGACCACACGTCCGCGCCGGCGGCGCTCGCCGGGCCAAGGCATTGGGTGGTGGCATGACTTCAGCAATCGTGGTCTTCGGCCTCTTGGTCGTCGTCGTCCTCGTCGTCGTCCTCGTGGTCCTGGGTCTGCGGGCGAGCAAGGCGGGTCGCGACGACGACGACTGGATGGACGACGAGCAGCCGCAACCGCGCGGCCGCCGCGGCGCCGCGCAACAGGACGAGATGAACGGGCCGGACGACTACGGCTACGACGACGGCGGTTACGGTGCGCCCGCTCCCGGCCCCGACCGCCGCGTCGCCGGCGCCGGCGGCGGCCCGCTCGCCGCGCCCGCCGCCCAGCAGGGCTCGCCGGCTCCCGCGCCCTCCGGTCAGGCGTCCGACGAGATGGAGGACGACGACTACTGGGCGACGATCACCTTCGACAAGCCCAAGTTCCCCTGGCAGCACAACCAGGAGGGGCAGCGCCCCGACGGCGACCACGCCGGCGACCCGCTGCACGCGCAGGGCGGCGACGACGGTTACGGCGACCAGCAGCAGTACGGGGATCAGCAGTACGGCGACCAGCAGTACGCGGACCAGTACGGCGATCAGTACGCCGACCAGCAATACGGGGACCAGCAGTACGCGGACCAGCAGTACGGCGACCAGTACGCCGAGCAGGACCCGCAGGTCCCCGACCACGGCATGAACCAGACGGTCACGCTGGGCCAGGACGGCGGCGCCTTCGGCGTCCCGGGCGGCCCCGGGCAGGGCCCGCACAACCAGGGTCCCCACGGCCCCGGCGGACCCGGCGGACCCGGAGGGCACGGCGGCCCCGGCCAGACCGGCGGCCAGCCCGCCCCGACCGGCCCGCAGCAGGCCCCCGGCGGCCCCGCAGGCCCCGGCGGATTCCAGGGCGGCTCCCCGTTCGGCGGCGGCGACCCGGGCGCGACCGCGCTCGACCCGATTCCCGCCGACCTGGCCGGCGGCCCCGGCATGCAGGGCGGTCCCGGCGGGCACACCCCGTTCGGCGCCCCCGGCACGCCCGACCAGCACGTCTACGGCGGCCAGGACGCCCAGCCCGCGTACGGCGCCGCCGACCCGTCCTTCGGCGGGCCCGAGCAGCAGCCGCCGTACGGCGGCGACCAGCCCGGCCGCGACCGGCCGCCCTACGGCGGTCAGGAGCAGCCCGGCATGCCGCCGGAGCCGACCCCGTACGGCCTGCCCGAGCAGCCGCAGCCGTACGGCTCCGACCCGCTCGCCTCCGGCGGCCGTCCGACGCCCGCGTCCCCGCCCCCGGGCCGTCCGGACGCGTTCGACATGCCGCTGGGCGCCTCCGGCCCCGGCTCGACCGGCCCCCACCAGGGCCCGGGATCGACCGGCCCGAACCAGGGCCCGCCGGCGCCGCCGCCGTCCGACCCGCTGGGGCTCCCCCTGGGCCGCACCGACGAGCCCGCGGCCGCGCCGCCGCCGCCCACGCCCGCCGCACCACCGCCGCCCCCTGCGCCGCCCGCGCCCGCCGCGCCGCCCGCACCGCCCGCGCCGTCCGCTCCGGCTGCGCACGGCGGCTCGGGACCCGACACCGACAACCACAAGCTGCCGACGGTGGACGAGCTCCTCCAGCGCATCCAGAGCGACCGGCAGCGCTCCACGGGGTCGCCGTCGGGCCAGGGCGGGTCCCTGGGCGACCCGCTCGGCGACCCGCTCGCCACCGGCTCCTTCGGCGGCTCCACCGGGTCCGGTCCCGGGACGGGCCAGGGCTCGTCGACCGGGCCCTGGTCCCCCGGCGGCGGCCTCGGCAACACCGGCGGCTACCCGCAAGGCGGCCAGAACGAGGGCTATCCGGCGTCCCCGTCGTACGGCGAGGGCAACCGCTACGACGACCCGCTGAGCGGCGGCCGCGACTCCTACGGCGGCGAGTCCGGGTCCGGCGGCGCCGGGGCCTACGGCGACTTCAGCGGCAGCAGCTACAGCGGCAACGACCCGCTGGCCGCCCCGCACGACCCGGGCGCCCAGAGCGGCGACCCGAACTCCACCCAGGCCTACGATCCCGGGTTCGGCCGTCCGGGCGGCTACCAGGGCGACGACTGGGAGAACCACCGCGACTACCGGCGCTGACCGAGGGCGCCGTCGCAACGCGAAGGGCCGCCGGACGAACCGTCCGGCGGCCCTTCGCGTTGCCGTGATGCATTCCACATACCGCTGTAACGGTACGTAAAGGACATATACACCCGCCGTGTCGGGTCGCGAGTCGATATCGCGCTCCAACGCTGGTTATATACGTTGAGTGATATCAAACACACTCAACGTATCCACATTGCGGCGCGACGTGCTCGCGTCGTTCGTGGTATTCCTCGTCGCGCTACCGCTGTCCCTCGGCATCGCGGTCGCCTCCGGCGCCCCGGTCGCGGCCGGGCTCATCGCCGCCGTCGTCGGCGGGATCCTCGCCGGCGCCCTCGGCGGGTCCCCGCTGCAGGTCAGCGGTCCCGCCGCGGGCCTGACCGTGATCGTCTTCAGCCTCGTGCAGGAGTACGGCTGGCGCGCCACCTGCACCATCACGCTGCTCGCCGGAGCGCTGCAGCTCGCGCTCGGCGCCGCCCGGGTCGCCCGCGCCGCGCTCGCGATCTCCCCCGCCGTGGTCCACGGCATGCTCGCGGGGATCGGCGCGGTCATCGTCCTCGCCCAGGTGCACGTGGTGCTCGGCGGCAGCCCGCAGGAGTCGTCCCTGGACGACCTGCGGGAACTCCCCGGGCAGCTCGGCGCGCCGCACACCCACACGACGCTGCTGGGCGGCCTGACCATCCTCATCCTGCTCTGCTGGAACCGGCTGCCGAAGCGCGGCCGGTTCGGCGCGCTACCGCGGCTGGTGCCCGGCCCGCTGCCCGCCATCGCCGTCGCCACCGCGACCGCCTGGACGCTCGGCTGGGAGACGGCCCGCGTCGACCTGCCCGCCACGCTCATGGAGGACTGGGCGCCACCGGTCCTGCCGCACGGGCCGCCGGGCGGGATCGTCGGCGCCGTCGTCTCCGTCGGCGTCGTCGCCGCCGTCGCGTCGCTGCTGTGCGTCGTCGCCGTCGACCGCATGCGGCCCGCCGGGGTCCCGCGCTCCGACCTCGACAAGGACCTGCGCGCCCAGGGCGTCGCGAACATGGTGTCGGGCTTCCTCGGCGGCCTCCCGATCGCGAGCGTCATCGTCCGCAGCACCGCCAACCTGCAGGCGGGCGCCCGCACGCGGCTGTCGTCCGTCCTGCACGGCGTCTGGGTGCTGGTGCTCGCGCTGGCCTGCGGGCCGATCATCGAGCAGATCCCGCTGTCCGCCCTCGCCGCGCTGCTCGTCGTCCTCGGCTGCCGGCTGATGGACCTCGCGCACGTCCGCGACCTGCGCCACCACCGCGAGGCCCCCGCCTACTTCGCCACCCTCGGCGGCGTCGTCGTCCTCGGGCTGGGCAAGGGCGTGCTGCTCGGCATCGGCGTCATGGCGATCCTCGCGCTGCGCCGGCTCACCGCCCTGTCGGTCCGCTCGGAGCAGCTCGTCCCCGCCCCCGGCGACGGCCCCGTTCGGCCCCGCTGGCACGTCGTCGTCCAGGGGACGTTCACGTTCCTCGGCGTCCCGAAGGTCACCGGCCAGCTCCAGCAGATCCCCGCGGGCTCCAACGTCGACCTCGACCTCAACGTCGACTTCATGGACCACGCCGCGTTCGACGCCGTCCACCAGTGGCGGATCGCCCACGAGCGGCAGGGCGGGAGGGTCGACATCGACGAGGTTCACGAGGCTTGGTATGAAAGAGCGGTGACAGGCGACACGACCCCGCCGAGCAAGACTCCGCCGCAGACGCCCTGGTGGGCGCCGTGGTCGGACCGGCGGAACTCCGATTCCACATCCGAGGCCGAGCCGCTGCCGGCGAGCGACCTGCTGCTGGCGGGCGTCCGCAGATACCACGACAGCACCGCCCCGCTCGTCCGTCCGATCATGGCCGAGCTGGCGATGGAGCAGAAGCCGCAGAACCTGTTCATCACCTGCGTCGACTCGCGCGTGGTGCCGAACATCATCACCGCCAGCGGCCCCGGCGATCTGTTCATCAACCGGAACGTCGGCAACCTCGTCCCGCGGCACGGCGCCTACCCGTCGGACGACTCGGTGATGGCGACCGTCGAGTACGCGGTCAACGTGCTCGAGATCCGCACCATCACGGTCTGCGGGCACGCCAACTGCGGCGCCATGGCCGCGCTGCTCGCGGGCGGGACCGAGGTCAAGCACCTGCACCACCTCACCCGGTGGCTGGAGCACGGCCGGCACAGCATCGCCCGCTTCCTGGGCACCGAGCTCGCCGAGGACGAGAACCCGCTCGTCCACCTGTGCAAGATCAACGTCATCCAGCAGCTCGACAACCTGCTCACCCACCCGTGGCTGGAGCACCGCGTCGAGTCCGGCGAGATCGAGCTCGTGGGCCTCTACCTGGACCTGCCGACCGCCAACGTCGAGATCCTCGACCGCGCGACGGGGACCTTCGCCCCCGTCCCGGGCGAGGCCCCCGCCGGCGACCGGCAGGACACGCGAACCCCTTCGTGACCCTGCCCGCATGGGCCGTCCCGCGCGGACGGCCCATGCCCTTCGGCGCCGCACCGCCATGCGGCGCCCTCACCATCGCCTTCAGCGTCCGACGAGCTCGCCCTCGCGCCCGGCGTCCCGTCCCCGCAGTTCGTCCCGTCCTTGCTGGTAGTCCCGCACGTACATCCCCGTCACCCGGCGCGCCATCCGCGCGCTCCGGTCGCTCGCGGGCAGGAACAGCGCGTCACGCCGGCTGGCCCGCGCGAAGCTCCACAGCACCGCCAGCACCGTCACCGTCGCCGCACCGAGCACGAAGATCGTGAACGCGATGAACATCTGCGCTCCTCTCCACGGGACCCGTCCCCGCGGTCCCGCCGCCTGTCGCCGATCGAGGCCGATCGGCTCCATACCAGGACGTTAAGCGCGCCGTTTCCGCCCCACTGTGTCGTGTGACCCGAAACCGTCGGTTTCTTACACCGGCACCCGATTCCCCGCACATCCCGGACGTCCGGCGAGGCGGCGGGTTGGCCTCCCCCGGGCCGGGTACACGTGGGACGACCTGGGGGGAGGTCAGCATGTCGATCGAGGAGAACAAGGAACTGGTGCGCCGCTTCTATCGGGAGATCGACGCGGGCAACCTGGAGAGCATGGACGAAATCGTGGCCGAGGACTACCTCGACCACTCGCCGCCGCCGTTCCCCATATCCGCCTCGGGCCGCGAGGGTCTCAAGGAGGTGTTCCGGATGTTCTGGGAGGCGACACCCGGCACGCACGAGATCCAGGACCAGGTCGCGGAAGGCGACAAGGTGGTCACCCGGCTCCTGTGCCGCGGCGTCCACGAGGGGGACCTGCCGGGAATCCCGGCCACCGGCAACGAGATGCTCATGAGCGCGACGGTGATCCACCGCATCGAGAACGGCAGGCTCGCCGAGAAGTGGTCGGACAAGGACCTCGTCCGCCTGCTCCAGCAACTCGACGTCGTCCCGCCACTGGACGACGCCCGGCACTAGGCCCCGTCCGGACGGCGGGCGGTGGACGAGCCGGCCTGTAAGCCGGGTTCTGTGCCCGCCGCGCGCGGCGGCGGGTGACGGCCATCCATCTCGGGCCGCCGTTGCCGACGGCCTCCAGCGGTCTACCCGCAGGCTCGGGCGGGCCGCCCTCGAACGCCTGCGCGGGGACCCTGCCGGATCCCCTTCTTGACCTTGCTCCGGGTGGGGTTTACCTAGCCGCCCACGTCACCGTGGGCGCTGGTGAGCTCTTACCTCACCGTTTCACCCTTACCACCGGCGGACCGGTGGCGGTCTGCTTTCTGTGGCACTGTCCCGCGGGTCGCCCCGGGTCGGCGTTACCGACCACCCTGCCCTGTGGAGCCCGGACTTTCCTCGACGGGGATCGCTCCCCGACGCGGCCGCCCGGCCGGCTCGTCCACCACACCCAAGGATAGACCGTCCACGCCCCCGGAAAGCAGGCGGTTGTTGGGTGCGGGGTGGGCGCGGGTGGCTGTGGGGGTGGGTGGGGTCAGCGGTCGGTGTGGTGGGTGTCGTTGAAGGTGCGGAGGGTGGCGGGGCCGTCGTCGTACCAGTCGATGGACGTCAGGGACGCGACGTCGAGGTGCATGCGGTAGATCGCGGGCATCGGGGCGCCGAGGGCCTCGCGGACGAGCAGCTTGATCGGCGTGACGTGGGAGACGACCAGGACGTTCCGGTGGCGGGCGCGGACCTTGAGCTTGTCGAGCGCGGTGCGGACGCGGCGGGACACGGCGGCGAAGCTCTCGCCGCCGGGCGGGGCGGCCTCGGGGTCGGCGAGCCAGGCGCGGAGTTCGGCGGGGTGGCGGTCGCGGGCCTCGGCGAACGTGAGGCCCTCCCAGTCGCCGAAGTCGGTCTCGCGGAAGCCGTCCTCGACGCGGACGTCCAGGCCGGTGACGGCGGCGACCTCGGCGGCGGTGTCGCGGCAGCGCGCGAGGGGCGAGGTGACGATCGCGTCGAGGCCGCGGTCCTTGAGGGCGAGGGCGGCCGCGCGGGCCTGGGCGAGGCCCGTGGCGGTGAGCGGGACGTCGCCGATGCCGGCGAACCGCTTGTCGACCGAGAACGGCGTCTCGCCGTGCCGCAGGAGGAGCGTGGTGGTGGGGGTGGTGGACGCCGGGACGGGCGGGGGTTCGGGCTCCGGCGGCGCGGCGGGCGTCCACTCCTCGCCGCGGGCGGCGGCGTCCATGGCCTCGTTGGCGAGGCGGTCGGCGTGGGCGTTGCGGTTGCGCGGGATCCAGCCGTAGGAGACGGCGCCGAGGTCCTCGGCCAGGCGGCGGGCCCGGGTGGCGAGGGGGATCATGTCCGGGTGCTTGATCTTCCAGCGGCCGGACATCTGCTCGACGACGAGCTTGGAGTCCATCCGGACGTCCACGCGGGCGGCGGGGTCGACGGCCGCGGCGGCGGTCAGCCCGGCGATCAGGCCGCGGTACTCGGCGACGTTGTTGGTCGCCTTCCCGATGGCCTCGGCGGTCTCGGCGAGGACCTCGCCGGTGAGGGCGTCGCGGACGACGGCCCCGTACCCGGCGGGTCCCGGGTTGCCGCGGGAGCCGCCGTCCGCCTCGACGATCAGTTTCCGGCTCACAGGCCCGACTCTGGGGTGCGGACGAGGATGCGGCGGCACTCCTCGCAGCGGACGACCTCGTCCTCGGCGGCGGCGCGGATGCGGTTGAGGTCCACGGTGTTGAGGGCGAGGTGGCAGCCCTGGCAGGCGCCGCGGAACAGCTTGGCCGCGCCGACGCCGCCGAACTGGCCGCGCAGCTTCTCGTAGAGGGCGAGGAGGTCGTCGGGGACGTCCTTGGCGACGGCCGTGCGGGCGGTGGCGGTGGTGCCGGACTCGCCGTCGATCTCGCCCTGCGCGGCGTCGCGGCGGGCGGTGAGGTCGGCCAGCTCCCGCTGGGCGGCGGCCTGCTCGGCGCGCAGCTCGCCGACGCGGGTCTCGGCGGCCTCGGCCCGCTCCATGATCTCCAGGACGACCTCTTCCAGGTCGGACTGGCGGCGCTGCAGGGACGCGATCTCGGCCTGCAGGCTGCTGAGGTCCTTCGCGGACGTCACCTGGCCGGAGTCGAGGCGCTTCTGGTCGCGCTCGGCGCGGGTGCGGACCTGGTCGACGTCCTGTTCGGCCTTCTTCTGCTCCCGCTGCAGGTCGCCGACCTCGGTCTCGGCCGCCACGATCGCGTCGCGCAGCTCGGTGAGGCGGCCCTCGGCCCGCTCGATCTCGGCCAGCTCGGGCAGGGTGCGGCGGCGGTGCGCCAGCCGGTCCAGCGAGCTGTCGAGCTCCTGCAGGTCGATCAGGCGAAGCTGGGCTTGCGGTGCGGCTTTCACTGTGCTCCTTCGTCGTGGAGGCGCCACGCGTCGGTGACGAGCGTGGACACCCGGGTCTGCAACGCGCCCCCCGCGGCGGCGGTGAGGCGCCGCTCCGCGTCGGCCAGCCACGGCCACTCGGTCGCCCAGTGCGCGGCGTCGATCAGGGCCGGGCCGCCGTGCTCGGCGAACTCCGACGCGGGATGGTGCCGCAGGTCGGCCGTCAGGTAGACGTCGACGCCCGCGGCGCGCGCGGTGTCGAGCAGCGAGTCGCCGGCGCCGCCGCACACCGCGACCGTCCGGACGGGACGGTCGGGGTCGCCGGCGGCGCGCACGCCCCAGGCGGTGGACGGCAGCCCCGCGGCGGCGCGGGCGGTGAACTCGCGGAGCGCGACCGGCTCGGCGAGGTCCCCGATCCGGCCGAGCCCGCGGCGGGGATCGTCGGCGGCGGGGACCATCGGGCGCAGGTCGCCGGTGAGCCCGACGGCGCGGGCGAGGGCGTCCGACACGCCCGGGTCGGCCACGTCGGCGTTGGTGTGCGCGGTGTACAGCGCCGTACCGTTCCGGATCATCCGGTGGATCGTCCGGCCCTTGGGGGTGGTCGCCGCGACGGAGTGGACGCCGCGCAGCAGCAGCGGATGGTGCGTGATCACCAGGTCGGCGCCCCAGTCGAGGGCCTCGTCGGTGACGGCGGCGACGGGGTCGACGGCGAACAGCACCCGTTCGACGTCCTGGCCGGGGTCGCCGCAGACGAGTCCGACGGCGTCCCAGGACTCCGCCCACGCCGGCGGGTAGAGCTCCTCGAGGGCCGCGATGACATGGGAAAGACGCACGTTCCGCAGGCTACCGCGCCGGGACGCCCCGCCGTGGTCACCGGACATCGCCACGGGACGGTCGCGTCTGAAACGATACGTAGGCAGTGCCCGCACCGGAGGGAGATCGTCATGTCGGCTTCCGACGCCCAGTCGGAACCGGAACCCACGGCAGAACGCCCGTACATGCCGGGCTACGGCATCCGGGGACCGCACGAGGGGAGCGGCCTGCTCCCGTGGTCCTGGGCCGTGGAACGGATGCGGGCGGCGCGCAACTTCTGGCTGTGCACGGTCCGCCCGGACGGGCGGCCGCACGCGATGCCGGTCTGGGGCGCGTGGTCCGGGGAGGCGCTGATGTTCAGCAGCGCCGTCCCGTCCCGGAAGATGGTGAACCTGCGGGCCAACCCGGACGTGGTGGTGACCACCGAGGCGGCCGAGAACCCGGTCGTGATCGAGGGACGGGCCGAGGTCGTCACCGAGCCGAGGACGCTCCAGCGGTTCATCGACCTGGTGAACTCCAAGTACGCCACCCGCTATCGTGTGGATTTCCTGGACCCGGAGGTGAACGCGACCGTCGCGGTCCGGCCGCAGCGGGCGTTCGGGCTGCGGCAGGGGGACTTCACCGGTTCTCCCACCCGCTGGAGGTTCACGCCCTGAGCCGTCGCCGGGATTTATCTGGCCACTCATCGCGTTGGAGAGTGTGTGAAGTCACCCTTTCGCCGCCGTAAGCGCGTCAAGGGCCGCCCGCTGGGCAACCGGCCCGAACCCGCCGAGCCCGAGGTCGTCGACTGGCCCCACGAGGGGACCGGTAAGACGTCCCTGATGGGCGCCATCCGCGGCGACGGCGAGACCGGCGCCGGTTTCGGCGGCGCCATGTTCGACGAGCTCGGCGCCATGTTCGAGGGTTCCCGGAAGGTCAAGCAGGAGGAGCAGGAGCGGCAGCGCCTGCTGCGGGAGGACGATCACGAGCAGACGGGTTCCGGGCGCGACGACCTGGACTCGGGCAAGATCCGCATCCGCCGCACGCCTCCCGCCGGGCCCGGGCACGCCGCGCCGCCGCCCGCGCCGGAGTAGCTCGAACACACTTTCGACGCGGAGGTATCCTGGACGGGTGAGCACCTCCGTTCCGCCGGGCTGGCCCGCGCAGGTGCACCCGCCGGGCACCGAGCGCTTCGAGGACACCGCGATGGCCTGGCTGCTGGATCTCGTCCCGCCCGAGTACCGGCGGTACGGCGTGCTGCGCCGCTACCCGCCGGTCCTCGCCCGTATGGCGCGGCACCACGTCGACGCGTCCGTCGAGGCCGCCCGCGAGGGGTTCCGGACGGCCCGCGTCGATCTCGGCGCGGTCGTCCCGCCGCACGGCATCGAGGCCGTCCTGGAGGCGTACCGGCGCGAGGGCGCCCGCCTGGTGGAGCTGCGGCGCGCGGTCGGTCTGGTCGAGTCGGCCCTGCGGAGCCGGACGGGCCCCGCCGCGACCGGCGGGGATCCCGTCTCGGGCTGACGTCGGGGGCCGCCGGGGCGGCCCTGGTCAGGCCAGCTTCTCCAGGCGGTCGGCGGCCTCGGCCATGCCCCCGGCGGCGGCGAACGAGTCGCGGACGCGCGCGGCCGCGTCCCGGTAGGCCGGGTCGGTGAGGATCTCGCCGAGCGCCGTGCGCAGCTCGCCGGGCGTGACGCGCGCGAACCGGACCGGGATCCCGGCGCCGGCCCGCTCGACCTGCCCGGCGACCACCGGTTCGTCGTCCAGGGCCGGCGCGAGCACCATCGGCACCCCCGCGGCGAGCGACTCGCCGACGGTGTCGAAGGCGCCGCGGCAGACGACCGCCGACATCCGCTCGAGCAGCTTCACCCGCGGGACCTGCTCGCGGACCAGCACGTTCGGCGGCGGGTCGGCGATCGTCCCCGGCGGCGCGACGAGCACCGCCTGGACGTCCAGGCCCCGGACGGCGTCGACGGCGGCGCGCAGGAACCGCGCCTCCGCCGCGCCCGTGGGCGTCCCGGGCGCGACCAGGACGGCGGGACGCCCGTCCAGGCGCTCCCACGGGAACGCTCCAGGGGCGGGACGGCCCGGCGCGGGGCCGACGAACGCGAAGTGGTCGGGGAAGAACGAGACGTTGCCGACGAGCGCGCCGGTCGAGAACACCAGCACCAGATGGTCGGAGAACCGCAGGTCGAGGACGTCCTCGATGCCGTGGTCGAACTGGAAGTCGCCGATCTGGTCGCGCACCCACTGCTCCAGGAGGGGCGTCGCGGCGAGCGGACGGGCGAACTCGGCGGGCGTCGTCGCCGCCGTCGCCCACGGCAGCCCGCGCAGCCGCGCCGCGACGGGCCCGGCGAGGACCCGCTGGTCGCAGATCAGCGCGTCCGGGCGGAACCGGTCGATCGCGGCGTCGACGCCGGGCAGCATCGCGTGGCCGAGCGGGACGACGACGTCCTCCCAGTGGGAGCGGAGCGCGGCGGGGCCGCGCAGCCGCGCCCGTCCCTCGCGGGTCTCGCGCAGGTGCGCGGTGAACGCGTCGTCGGCCGCGGAGTAGATCCGGGAGCCGGGGCGCAGCAGCGGTTCGAGGACGGCGCGGTCGCCCGTCCAGGCGACCTTGTGGCCGCGCCCGGCGAGTTCGGCGGCGAGCGCCACGGTCGGGACGACGTGCCGGGCGACGGGCGGCACCGCGAACAGGAACCGGCGCTTGGGCGTCTCGGCGCGGATCCCCTGCTCGCCGAGAAGGGACGGGACCTGCATGCGGCGGGCGCGGCGGGCGCTCATCGGGCGCCTCCCTTCCGGGGCGTGCGGATCGGCCGGGGCATCGTGACCTCCAGGTGCTCGGGGGTCCCCGCGCTCGGCGGGACCGGGGCGGGCGGACGGACGGCGCACGGGGGCGCGGCGCGCGGGTGGACGGCGGCCGGGGGCGGGTCAGTCATCGGCGGTCTCCTCGGCGGGGGCGTGCCGCGCCACGGCGATGTGCCGGGCGAGATCGGCGACGGTGAGGTCCGCGAACTCGTCGACGTCCAGTTCGGCGACGATCTCGGTGAGGTCGACCCGGTCACCGTGGCGGGCGCGGATCCGGCCGGCGAGCGCGGCGAACTCGATGCTCTCCAGGCCGATGTCCTCGAAGAACGTGCTGCCGGGGCCGATGGGCGCGTCCGGCGGCTCCGCGCCGAGGACGACGGCGAGGTCGTCGGTCAGCACGCGGACGACCTCGTCCACCTCGGCCGCGTCGACCTCGTGCTCGTGCTCGGCCTCGATCTCGGCCTCGTCCTCCGGGGCTCCGGCGTCGAACTCGTTCGTCATGTGGTGCACTCCTCCGTGTCGGGGGCGTCGTCGTCGACGGTCCAGGCGACGACGTGTCCGTCGATCTCGCGGGTCTCGACCGTGGTGAGCGTCCCGTCCCCGGCGAGCAGCAGCCGGCGGGGATCGGAGGCGGCGACGACCAGGGCGGACCGGTCGGCGGCGGGCAGCGCCCGCAGCACCGCCTGCTTCGCCGCGCGGACCCGGCCGTCCCCGTCGTGCACGGCGAGCCCGATGCCCGCCGGTGCGCCGCCGGGACGGACGAGCGCCACGCCCAGCTCGTCGTCGGACGCGATGCGGACGGTCAGCGGCTCGTCGAACGGGCCGGTGACGGCGTCGCCGGGCCCGACCGCCAGCTCCGCGGGGAACAGCGGGCCGTGCCCGTCCCGCCAGAGGCGGTCGCGGACGGCGTCCTTGGCGGCGATCCGGCCGAGCAGCCACGGCCCCCGCGCGTCCTCCGGGAGCCGCTCGTACTCGGCGCGTTCGGCCGCGCCCAGGTACCGGCGCATGAGCAGGTCGCGGGACGCGGTGCCGCGCCAGCGGCGGCGCGCGAGGCACCAGCCGCCGGGCTGCGGCTCGCCCGTCCCCGACACCTCGGGCGTGAACCGCATCCGCCAGAGGGCCTCGTCGGTGTAGAAGCGGCGGGTGGTCCAGCCGTCGACGCGCGCCCACACGGTGCCGTCGGGGCGCACGAGTTCGGCGTCGCAGCACATGGTCGAGTCGGTGAGGGACGTGTTCCACACGGTCGTCGCGAGCGCCTCCCCGTCGGGCGGCCGCGGCCCGTAGAGGGAGACCGTGTCGATGCCGACGGGGAAGACCGTCTGGTCGGTGTCGCCGTAGACCTGCATCCAGTGGGCGCACAGCTGCCCGGCGGCCTCCAGGAGCGCGCCGGGGGCGGGCAGGGACGTCAGGACGCCGCGGGCGCCGTCCTCGGCCAGCGCGGTGATCTCGGCGATGCCCCGGAACCGCGGGCCGTGGAACATCCACCGCTCCTCGTAGAGCCGCGCGGCGGACACGATCGGCGGGTTCTCCACGGTCAGCGCCGTGCGGTCCGGGCGCGGCGGCTCGGGGTGGCGGTCGGCGAGCAGGACGGTGCCCTCGGCGTGCCCGGCGACGACGATCCGGACGCGGCGCACGCCGCGCGGGGCGTCCGGCCGCCGGGACGCGCGGACCTCGGCGGTCGTGGGCGGCGCGGCCACGAGCCAGCGCACGGCGCGGACGTCCTCGAGGCCGATGACGGCGAGGCCGGGGAGCAGTTCGCGGGCGGTGTCCGCCATGACCTCCAGCAGGGTGCCGAGCGGGACGACGGGGAACCGGTCCGACATGTCGGGCCACCCGGGGGCCTGCGGGACGACGCAGTGGTCGTGCAGGAACGGCATCGCGTCGAGGGAGAAGACCCGGGAGACGACGAGGTCGGCCGGTTCCGCGGCGTGCCCGTCCGCCGCGCCGCCGGTTCGTCCGCCTGCCGCGTCGCCGTTCGGCTCGGGGTCCGCGAACGCTCTGCCCTCCTCGGAGCGCGCGCCCGGTCGGCCCGGATCGGCGTCGCTCGAACCCCCATCCTCGCAGGTCTCGGCGCCCGCATCGGTCCGGGCGTCCGCGCGGGACGGGTCGTCGCCGGTGCGTCCGGCGGGCTCGTCGAGGGACACGCCGCCGTCCGCGGGGTCGTCCGCCGCGTCCCGGTCGGGCGGCGCGGGCGCGGCGCCCAGGGCGTCCGCGACCGACTGGGCGCCGGCCGCCGCGTCGTTGAGGAGCGCCTCCAGCTCCGCGATGATCGGGTCGTCGTCCGGCAGCGGCGGGATCGACGGGGCGAGGCGGACGGGCGGCACGGCCCCGGCCAGCCGGACGATCGGCGTGCCCAGCTCCAGCCGCATCCCGGACCGGGGCGGCGCCGCCGGGGACGCGCCGTACCCCTCGGCCCACAGGGCGGCCACGACGCGCCGCAGCTGGGCCGTCCCGTCCCGCTCCGGGACGGTCGCGGCCAGCGCGAGGTGCTCGCGGTCGCCGAGCCGGTCGCCGACGAGGCCGGTGAGCCCGCCGGGCCCGACCTGCACGAACGCCCGGACGTGCGCCGCGCCGTACAGCTCCTCGATCAGCTCGCTGAACCGGACCGGCTCCAGCAGGTGCCGGACGGCCAGGTCGCGGACCGCGTCGGGCGTGCGGGGGAACGGCGCGACGGTCGTCGCCGACCACACCGGCACGCGCGGTTCGCGGACGTCCAGCGCGTCGAACGCGCGCCGCAGCGCCTTCTCGCGCGCCTCCGCGTGCGGGGTGTGCAGGCCGAGCCCGAGCGGCAGCTCCCGGCCGAGGACGCCCTCCGACCCGAGCCGTTCGAGCACGTCCCGCACGTCCCGCGCCGGGCCGCAGATCACCGACCGGTGCGGGCCGTTGTCGTGGCTGACGAACACGCCGGGGCGGCTCCCGACGGCCTCCTCGGCGCGGGCGGCGCCGCACCCGAGCGCGCCGTACACGAGGTCCGGGTCGTCCGGTTCGAGGGCGGCCGGGAGGTCCGCCGCGCCGTCCGCGTCCCACATCCCCGCGGCGACCAGCGCGGCCCACTCCCCCGGGCCGTGCCCCGCCGTCACGTCCGGCTCCACGCCCGCCTCCGCGAGCGCCGACGCCAGCAGCGTCCCCACGGCCAGGACGTCCGCGGCGCGCCCGGCCGGGTCGGAGCGGCCGGTCAGGACCGGTTCGGGGAGGCCGCAGCGCGCGGCGACGTCGGCGACGCGCGGGGCGAACGCGGGCTCGAACCCGGGGAACAGGAACGCGACGCGGCCGCCGCCGGCGAGCAGCGGCCGCGGCGAGAACCACACGTCGCTGCGGCCCCGCCACGGCGTCCCGCGCTGCACGACCGCCCGCGCCAGATCGAGGCGGCGGGACGTCGGCGCGACGATCGCCACCCGGCACGGCAGGTCGGGGACGTCCCCGTGCGCCCGCGCGAGAAGCTCGTCGTCCGGGGCCTCCAGCGCCGCCGCGAGCTCGTCGGCGGTGCGCGCCGCGATCCGCAGCACGGCCTCCTCCGCGCCCGGCGGCTCGATCCGCCGCCGCGCGCGCCGCACCCGCGCCGCCCGTCCGGACGGCGCCTCCTGCAAGATCACGTGCGCGTTCGCGCCGCCGAACCCGAACGCGTTCACCACGGCGCGGCGGGGCGCGTCGCCCCACTCGGCCGTCTCCCGCACCGGGCGCAGCCGGCCGCCGTCGAGCGCCGGATGCGGATCGTCCACGTGCAGCGTCGGCGGCAGCACCCCGTCGCGCAGCGCGAACGCCGCCTTGATCAGCCCGGCGATCCCCGCGGCGGGCATCGCGTGCCCGATCATCGACTTGACCGTGCCGAGGCCGATCGGCGGCCCGTCCGTCCCGAACACCCGGCGCAGCGCCGCCAGCTCCGCCTCGTCCCCGGCGGGCGCCCCGGTGCCGTGCGCCTCCACCAGCCCCACCGCGCCGGGCGCCGCCGGGTCGAGGCCCGCGTCCCGCCAGGCCCGTTCGACCGCCCGCACCTGCCCGTCCACCAGCGGGGTCAGGATCCCCGCCGCGCGCCCGTCGCTCGCCGACCCCGCCCCGACGATCACCGCGTGCACCCGGTCGCCGTCCCGTTCGGCGTCCGCCAGCCGCTTCAGCAGCACCACCCCGGCGCCCTCGGCCAGCAGCGTCCCGTCCGCCGCGCGGTCGAACGGGCGGATCGTCTCGCTCGGGCTCAGCGCGCGCAGCCGGCTGAACGCGCTCCACACCGTCGGGTGGTGCCCCACGTGCACCGCGCCCGCCAGCATCGCGTCCGCCTCGCCCCGCCGCAGCGCCCGCACCGCGTGCTCCACCGCCACCAGCGCCGACGCGCACGCCGCGTCCACCGTGTACGCGGGACCGCGCAGGTCGAACCGCTCCGCGACGCGCGCGGCCGCCGAACCCGCCGGCACGTCCGGGCCGTCCGGTCCGAGCCGCGCGCGGAACGCCCGCCGGATCTCCGCCAGCCGCTCCGCGCCGAGCTCCGGCACCAGCTCCGCCAGCACCCCGGTGAGCTGGTGCGCCGTCATGACCCGCTGGTCGGCGCGCGCCGCGCCGGGCGTCAGGTGCCCGCCCCGGCCGAGGACGACGCCGACCCGTTCGCGGTCCGGGAACCGGTCGTCGCCGCCCGCGTCCGCGATCGCCTCCGCCGCCGTGCGCAGCGCCAGCAGCCGGTCCGGCTCCATCGTCGCCACCATCGCGGGCTCGATCCCGAACCGCTCCGGGTCGAACGTCGCGACGTCGTCCACGAACCCGCCCCGGCGGCAGTAGAAGCGGTCGTCCTCCGGACGGCCGTACGCGCCGGGGTCGTAGAACAGCGCGGGATCCCACCGGCCGGGCGGCACGTCGGTGATCGCGTCGAACCCGGCGAGCACGTTGCGCCACAGCTCCGCCGCCGACCCGGCGCCGGGGAACACCGCCCCGGCGCCGACGATCGCGATCGGCTCCTCCGTCACCGGACCGGCCCCGCGAACACCACGCGCGCCTCGTCGCCGTGCGCGATCTCGCGGAACAGCGCCGCCACCGCGGGCTCGCCGTCCAGCGGCGGCGCCAGGTCGGCGACGAGCACCCGCCCCCGCAGCCGCGCCCGCCATCCCCTGGCCAGCGCCTCGCAGGCGTCGTCGGCGGCCGCGCGGTCCGCGGGCACCCGGCCCTCGGCGGCGGCGCCCAGCACGACGAAGAACCCGACGTCCGGCCGGACCGCCGCCGCGAGCGCCGCCGCACCGTCCACCTTCGTCCGGTACGCCCGCTCGAACGACTCGGGCGACTTGTCCCGGACGAGCCGGTCCTCGGCGATCCCCGCGCCGTGCACGACACCGTCCAGGCGGCCGTGGCGCACGTACACGTCCTCGACCACGTTCCGGACGAACCTCGCATCCCGAACGTCCCCCGCGTGGTACCGGACCGACGCGGCCCGCACCCGCAGCGCGTCCAGGTTCTCCTGGACCTCCCGCTCGGCGAGGATCCGCCGGATCGTCTCCTCGATCTCCTCCGGCCCCCGCGTCCCGTCCGCGACCAGCGCGCGCCGCAGCGCCGCCTCGTCCAGCGCCTCCGAGAACACCGTGCGCCCCACCGGCTCCGGCGTGCGCCCCACGACCTCCAGATGGCACCCGGTCGTCCGCGCCAGCTCCCGCGCCACCCGCGCCGGGACGCCCCGCGCCCCGCCCGTCAGCAGCACCACGCCGTCCGCCCCGACCGGGACGCCCGCGTCGCCCACCGGCTCCGCGGCGACCAGCGCCGGCGTCCGCCGCCGCTCCCCCGCGTACCCGACGGTCACCGGACCGTCCGGCGCCAGCAGCTCCGCCATGATCCGCAACGCGATCATGCGCGGCGTCTCGCCGGTGTCGACGTCCACCGCCCGCACCATCGTCTCCGGGAACTCCCGCGCGACCGTCCGCGCCAGCCCCCGCAGCCCCGCGCCCGGCCCCGGCTCCCCGGCCCCGCCGCCGAACCGCCGCTCGGACGCCCCGCCCGCACCGCCGACCGTGACGAACCACCGCAGGCCGTCCAGCAGCGCCCGCCGGACGCCTCCGTACGCGTCCGGCAGCACCGCCGTCCCCGCGGGCCGCAGCGCCCCGAGATGCACGAGCCCGTCGCACGCCCCGTCCACCTCGAGCGGCGTCCGCACCTGCGCCCCGAACCGCTCCAGCGCGTCCGCCAGCTCGAGCGCCACCCCGCACCCGTCGTCGACGATGACGAACCGGCGCCCGGCGAACGCCGTCCCGGAGTCGGGCGGCAGCGGCAGGGGCTCGAGCACGCTCTCCCGAACGACATACCGAACGACCTCGACTCCGGCACCGGACGACTCCGCCGGCGCGGCGGCCGGCTCCCCGCCGGCGAGTGCCGCGTCGGTCGCGGGGGCCGCACCGGTCGCGGGCGTCCCTCCGGCAGCGTGCGGCTCGCCGGTGGCGAGTGCCGCACCAGAGGCGGCGGTCCCCTGCTCAGTCGCGGGCGCCGCACCGGCTGCAGGCGCCGCTCCACCGGCGTGCGCTTCGCCGGTCGCAGGCGCCGCACCAGATGCGACACTCCCCCGCCCGTTCGCGCCCGCCGCACCGGTCACGCGCGCCCCGCCAGCGACGTGCGCCTCGCCGGTGGCGAGAGCCGAGCCAGAGGCGCGCGCCCGCTCAGGCGCGGGCTCCGCGTTGGTCGAGGGCGTCGCTCCGGTGGCGTGCGCTTCGTCCGTCGCGGGCGACGCGCCCGAGGCGTGCCCCCGCTCAGTTGTGGGCGTCGCTCCAGCAGCGTGCGCTTCGCCGGTCGCGCGTGCCGCGCCAGAAGCGCGCCCCCGCTCATCCACGGACGCCGCGCCGGTCGCGGGCTCCCCTACGGCGGCGTGCGCCGCACCGGTGGCAAGGGCCGCACCAGAGGCGCGCCCCCGCTCAGGCGCGGGCTCGGCACCGGTTGCGGACGTCCCTCCACCCCCGTGCGCATCGTCCGCCGCAGGTGCCGCGCCGGAAGTGTGCCCCCGCTTGTTCGTGGGTGCCGCGCCGGGCGCGGGCATGCTGCCGGCGGGGTATGCCTCGCCGGTGGCGAGTGCCGTGCCAGAGGCGCGCGTCCGCTCCTCTTCGCGCGGCGCGCCGGTCGCGGGCGTCCCTGAGTGGGCGGGTGCCGCGCCGGACGTGTGGGGCGCGCCGGTGGCGGGCGTCCTCCCTCGGACGGCGGGCGCCGACTCGGCCTCGTGCATGACGCCCGGGGCGTGCGGCGACTCCATCGCGTGCGTCGAGCCGTCTCCGGACGTCGCGATCGGCGCGTCGGCCTCGCCCGTCACATCATCCGCATTCGTCGCGTTGGTGGCGTTCGGCTCGGCGGGCGCGTTCGCGGCGTTGGCCGGACGGGGCGCATCGTCACCGGCCGTCCCGCGCGGCGCCTTGGAACGCGGCGGGATCACCCGGACGGACTCACCGTGCCCGACCGGCGCGTCCTGCGTCCCGTCGGCACGTCCGTCCCGGTCGCGGAAGGCGGCACCCGCCACGACCACGTCCGGTGGGCCGTCCGCGGCGGGCTTGCGGGCCGCCGGGGACTCGCCGCTCCGCTGGCCGCGCGGCAGCTCACCCGGAGGGATGATCCGCACCGACTCGCCCACGAACTCCTCGTGGCCGGACCGTCCGGCGGACGAACGGCCCCGGTCGGTCCTCTCCTCGGCGCGGCCGGGCGCGGCCTTTCGGTCGGGTCGCTCACCCGGCGGGATGACCCGCACCGACTCGCGCACCAGGTCATTGACGTCCCGCGAAGCCGTGCCCTTCGTGCGGGGCCGCTCGCCCGGCGGAATCACCCGCACGGACTCCTCGACTTCCACGGGCGTCTCCGCCGGCGCGTCCGCGTCTTCACCAGCCGGGGCCCGTCCCGGACGGCGCGCGTGCAACCGCCGCCGTCCCGCCGTGGGCGCAGAAACGTTCTCATCACGCGGCCGCTCTCCCGGCGGGATCACCCGCACGGACTCACCGTCCTCGGCTTCCTCGCCCTGCGTCACCGCCGACGGGCGACCCTCCTCGGTCGAGGCGTCCGCCGCGCCGTCCTCGTAGCCGGGCGCGGACCCGCGTCCGTCCCGAGTCGGTGTGCTCGGGTGCACGGCGCCCGACCGCTCACCATCCGAAACCGTGCTCCGCCCAGAATCCGCCGAGGCCGCCTCGGCCGCAGGCACCGGGGCCTCGCCCAACCGGTTTGCAGACGACGGACGACCGGACCCGTCGTGCTCGGGACGGCCCGACGCTCCCTCAGCAGGCGCAGAAACCTCCCCGCCGTCGGGCGCAGACTCCCGTCCACCCCGAGCCGTCGACCGCTCGGCACCCGAGACCACTCCCGGCGCGGAAGCCGCCGCAGGCACCGGGGGCTCGTCTGGTCGCGTCGCAGGCGCCGGACGACCCGACCCCATCTCAGCGGGCGTCGAAACCTGCTCGTCGCTGGACGCAGACTCCCGTCCACCCCGAGCCGTCGACCGCTCGGCACCTGACACCACACCCGGCGCGGAAGCCACCTCAGACGCCGTGGCCTCGGCCCGGCGGGGCTCCTCCGGCTCGCCGGGTTCGGCTCCCGGGAGCGCGGGTTCGGCCGGTGGGCGTGGGGACGGGGGCGTCGGGCCGCCGGACAGTGCGGACGTGCCCACGTGCGCGGTGGGGGCGGGCGCGGGCGGGAGCAGGCGCTCGAGCCAGTCGACGGCCTCGCCGATGGTGGACACGTCGGACGGTTCGACGGTGCGGGGCTCGACGCCCGCGCGGGCGGCGAGGTCGTGCAGGAGCGCGGTGCGCTCGGCGGGGTCGATCGCCAGGTCGGCCTCGAGGCGGAGGTCGTCGGCGAGGCGGGACTCGGGACGGCCGGTGCGGGCGGCGACGGCGGCGCGCACGGCGGTGCGGGCGTCGAGCGGGCCGGCCGGGAGGGTCTCACCCGGCAGGATCGGGCGCGGCGCCGGGACGGGTGCGTCGCCCCCGGCGAGGTGCCGGAGGATCACCTCGCGCTGGGCGGCGATCAGTTCGCGGCCGGCGCGCAGGTACTCCAGGACGGCCGCGTCGGAGCGGCGGCGGTCGCCGTCCGGGCCGTCGAGGCGGGTGGCGGGCCGTGGCGCGCCGGGTGGGACGTCGCCGTCGGCGTTCGTGACGGTGTGCCCGTCGACGAACCAGGCCGGTGCGGGCGCGGGCGCGTCGACGGGACGGGCGTCGCGGCCGGCGAACAGCGGCAGCGGGTCGACCGGGACGCCCGCGGCGGCGAGGCGCGCGAGGGCGTCGAGGAGGCCGTGCAGGCCGTCGCAGCCCACGGTGGTGTGCGGGCGGTCGCCGAGGACGGCGGCGACGAGCCGGGTGAGGACGCCGCCGGGTCCGGCCTCGACGAAGGTGCGGGCGCCCGCGGCGTACATCGCCTCGATCTGTTCGGCGAACCGGACGGGCGCGGCGAGCTGGCCCGCGAGGGTCGCGGCGAGGTCGGCGGGTTCGGCGTCGTAGGGTGCGGCGGTCGCGCCGGACCACACGGGGAACGCCGGGGATCGCAGGTCGCGGCCGGCGAGGGCGGCTCGGAGGCTCCCGGACGCGGCGGCGACGAGCGGGCTGTGCAGGGCGCAGCCGACGGGCAGGCGTTCGGCGGGCATGCCGCGGTCGGCGAGGACGCCGAGGGCGCGGTCGACGCCCGCGGACGTTCCGGCGATCACGATCTCGCGGGGCGCGTTCTGCGCGGCGACGGCGATGTCGGACACGTCCGACAGGGCGTCGCGCACTTCGTGGAGCCCGCCGGTGACGACGGCCATCGCGCCCGGGTCGTCCCCGGCGGCGGCGAGGATCGCGTCGGCGCGGGCGGCGCTCAGCTCGATCAGGTCGGCGTCGTCGAAGACCCCGGCGGCGCACAGCGCGACGATCTCGCCGTGCCCGTGCCCGGCGGCGAGGTCGGGGTGGACGCCCACGGCGGTGAGCAGCCGGTGGACGGCGAGGCCCGCGAGCCCGAGGGCGGGCTGGGCGACGCGGGGGTCGGCGAGCGCGGCGCGGCGGCGGCGGACGTCCTCCGGCGTGAACGCGGCGGGCGGGAACATCGCGGGCGCGTAGTCGCGGCCGAGCCGCAGGAGCCGCTGCAGGCGGGGGAACGCGGTGAACAGGTCGGCCTGCGCGCCGGGCCGCGGGCCGAGCAGGCCGGGGAACAGGAACGCCACCTGGCCGGGATCGTTCCCGGCTTCGGCCGTGCCGGCGAGCCGTTCGCGCAGGTCGTCGGGCGAGGTGGCGGTGAACGCCGTCACGACGGGGCCCTCGTCGGACGCGACGGTGCGGGCGAGGTCGCGCAGCCGGTGCCCGGACGCGGCGAGGGCGCGCAGCCGTTCGACGTCCGTGCCCGCGCGGATCACGAACAGTTCGGCGGGCCATTCGGCGAGCCCCGAGACGGGTTCGGGCGCGCCGTCGTACCCGGACAGGACGGCGTGGTAGTGCGTGCCGTCGCCGGATCCGGCGACGCCCGCGTGCCGGTCGCCGGGCGGGACGGCCCACGGGCGCGGGGACGTCCCGAACGCGAGGGGCCCGCCGGCGTCCCACGCGTCGTTCGGGCGGGCGAGGTGCGGGGCGCCGGGCAGGACGCCGGCGTGCAGGGCGCGCGCGGACTTGATCAGCCCGGCGAGCCCGGCGGCGGCGCCGGTGTGCCCGATCTGGGACGTCACCGAGCCGAGGGCGACGGAGCCGGGCGCGGCCTTCGCGAACACCGAGGCCAGCGCGCCGAGTTCGGCGCGGTCGGCGGGCTCGGTCGCGGCGCCGGACGTCTCGACGAGCCCGGTGCGTTCGGGTGCGACGCCCGCGCGCTCGTGGGCCCGCAGCGTCGCGCGCGTCCGTCCGTCGGCGCCGGCGACGCCCTTGACGACCGCGTAGATCCGGTCGCCGTCGCGTTCGGCGTCGGCGAGCCGCTTGAGGACGACGCACGCGACGCCCTCGCCGGGCGCGATCCCGTCGGCGGCGGCGTCGAACGGGGCGCAGCGGCCGGACGGCGACAGCGTCCCGGCGGCGGCGGCCCGCAGGTAGTCGTGGATCGCGGTGCGCAGGTCGGCGGCGCCGCACAGGACCGTGTCGCTGCCGCCGGAGGCGAGTTCCCGGCACGCGGCGTCGAGGGCGGCGAGCGACGACGCGCCGCCGGCCGCGACGGTGTGCGCGACGCCGCCGAGGCCGAGCCGGGCGGCGATGTCGCCGGGCCGGACGCCGACGAGGGACGCGGCGGTCGGCGCGGGCAGCCGTTCGTCGATCTCGGGCGGGACCTCGCCGAACCAGGCGGGGAGGGCGGCGCGGAACGCGTGGGCCGCGGCGAGGTCGCCGCCGCCCTCCGTCCCGAAGATCACCGAGGTGCGGGCGCGGTCGAAGGCGCGGTCGCCGTAGCCGGCGTCGTCCAGTGCCCAGGACGCGACCTCCAGGGCCAGCAGGTGCGCGGGGTCGATGGCGCCGAGGTCGCTCGCGGGGACTCCGCGGGCGTCCGCGTCGAACGGGATCTTCGGCAGGAAACCGCCCCATTTCGAGGGCGTCTTCCCGTCCTCGGCGGCGCCGTGGTGAACGTCCGGGTCCCAGTGGGCGACCTCGGTGACGGCGCCGGACCCGCGCAGGACGTTCGCCCAGTAGCGGTCGGCGTCGGGGGCGCCCGGGAGCACGCAGTCCATCCCGACGATCGCGATGTCGGCGGGGCGGGCCGCGGCGCCGCGGCCGTCCAGCCCGAGTTCGGCGGCGCGGGCGGCGAGCAGGGCGGTGGCGCCGGACGTCACCTGCTCGTGCAGGACGGCGACGCCGGTCTTCGCCGACCGCAGCGTCGCGGCCTGCCCGAGCAGGTAGAGGCCCTCGGCGCGCTGCTCGTCGGTGTCGACGGGCGCGCCGCGGCGCAGGCCCTTCCCGGCGATCCGCAGCCGCGCCAGGTTCAGCTTCTCCAGCCGCCGGAACGCCTCGTGCCGCGACATCCCGGTGCCGAGCAGCTCGGTGCGGGTCTCCTCGAACGTCCGCACGTACGGGGTGACGGCGCAGCGGGTCGCGTGGCCGGGGGACGTCTCGAGCAGCGCGGTCGCGGTGCAGTCGATCGCCGTCTCCTGGTAGCCCGGACGGACGGCGCCCGCCGCGACCGCCTCGGTCGTGAACAGGTACGCGGTGCCCATCAGGACGCGGACGTCCGCGCCGCGCTCGGCGAGCGGCCCGGCGAGCGCCGCGACCATCGCGGCGGAGCGCTCGTCGTGGACGCCGCCCGCGAACATGACCGACAGCCGCGGGGCCTCGTCGGGGTGCACGTCGCAGAACGCGTCGAGCCGGTCGAGCTGCGCCTCCCACAGCGGGAAGCTCGGGAGCGGGCCGACGGGCCCGCCGCACTCCATGCCCGCGAAGACGAACCGGCGGGCGCCCTCGGCGAGGAAGCGGTCGAGCTGCTCGGGCGCCGGAACGTGCAGGTACGTCCGGGTCCCGGCCTCTTCGAGGGGTTCGGCCTGCACGGGCAGGCCCCCGGCGATGAGCGCGTACGGGGGCGCGGCGGCGCGGACCGCGGCGAGCTGCTCGGCCCGCAGCTCCGGCGGGACGAACCCGACCATCCCGACGCCCCAGGGGCGCCCGTCGAGCCGGTCGGCGGTGTCGCGCAGCAGCTCCGCCACCGCGCCGCCGTCCATCGCGCCGAGCGCCAGGAACGGCAGCCCGCCGTCCTGCGCGACCGCCGCGGCGAACGCGGACGTGTCGCTGACCTCCGTCATCGGCCCCTGCGCGACCGGGTACTCGCCGCCGTGCGGCCCGTCCTTCGGGGCGAGCGGCGCGACCCGGACGGCCGCGCGGAGATGCTCGGCGATCCCCCGGCGCACGGCCTGCACCACGCCCCCCGCGGTCTTGTACCGCTCCGCGAGCGCCCCGTCCGGGCCGGTCGGCGCGTCCGCGGCGGCGTCCATCTCCGCGACGCGGGCCAGCTGGGCGTCCAGCACGACGCCCGCGGCGCCCCCGGCGACCGCGGCGGCCGCCGTCCGGGGCCCGATCCCGCCCGCCGCGTACGCGGGGACGTCCAGGGCCAGCAGGTGCTGCAGCAGGACGAACGTCGTCACATCGTCCGCGCGGCCGCCCGCCTCGCGGCCCCGCGCGACCAGCCCGACGCCGCGCGTCCCGTCGACCGCGCGGGCCGCGTCCAGCGCCGCCGCGGCCTCGGCCGGGTCGACGACCTCGACCAGCAGCCGCCGCCCGCGCGCGAACGCCGCGACGTCCGGGCCGTCCGCGGCGCCGAGCACCGGTGCGTCCACGAGAACGGTGCTCACCGCGTCCGGCAGTTCGTCGGGCCGCACCCGGCAGCCCGCCGCGACCCGGACCCCGAACGGGCCCGGCCACCAGCGGACCACCTCGTCCAGCGCGGCCGGCCCCGCCGCGCGGTCGGTGCCGAGGTCCAGGACCCCGAGCCCGCCCGCCCGCGCGACCGCCACCGCCAGGCGCGGCGCCGGACCCCCGAACGGGGCGACCCCGATGATCTCGGCCTGGGGGGCACCCCCCGGCCCGCGCCCGTACCGGTTCTCGCCCCTGTCCGCCGTCATGCACTGCCCCCCGACGTCCCGCGCCGTGACCGGGCGCGGCTCGACAACGATTCGTCACACTACGTTCGGCAACCGAGCGAATACCGGGACGACACACCCGTGGGCGCGGCCATGGCGTCACCGCAAAGGAGATTGGGACGTCCCTTGACGGATCCGCGACCCGGGCCGCCTCCCGCCCGGCCGTCGCGGCACGGCCGATACCCTTGCTCGAATGACCGCCGAAGGACGGCCCGGCGAGGCCCCGGACGCGGCGCCGTTCGAGTACGGCGCCGACGGGCCCCGGGTGATCGTGACGGGCGTGGACGGATCGGACACGTCCCTGCGGGCCGCCGCGTACGCGTGGGGCCTCGCCCGCCGCGGCGGCGCCCGGCTGATCCTCGTGCACGCCACGCCGATCGCCGCGCTGTCCATGCTCACCCCGGGCGGGGCGTCCGTCATGCAGGAGGCCGCCGAGGAGATCGTCGGGGAGCTCGAACGGGACCTCGGCCGCGCCTACGCGCAGGCCCCCGTCGACTACGAGATCGTCACCGCGCAGGGCGACCCGTACACGGTCCTGTCGCGCGTCGCCGACCAGTCCCGCGCGGACGCCGTCGTCGTCGGCGCGTCCGCGCAGGCGGGGCACCGGCTGGTGGGGTCGGTGGCGGTCCGGCTGGTGCGCGCGGGCCGCTGGCCCGTCACCGTCGTCCCCTGACCGGTAGAACGGCGGGTTCGCGGGAAGGGACCCGGGTGCACGTTTCGGGGCGCCCGGGAGGCGAGCGGCGATGTCGGGTCCAATCTCGTCGGATCCCTACCTGACCGAGGTCGGCTGGACGGGCACGGCCCTGCGGCTCGCCGGACGGCTCGAGCACCGCGGGACCCCGCGCCTCGAGCTGCTGCTGCGCGAGCGCGGCGGCGAGGCGATCGTCCGCGTCCCCGCGACCGTCCGGACGGACGGCCCGCACGTCGCGTTCGAGGCGCTGATCGACGTCGCCGCCGTCGCGGGCGGCGCCCCGCTCCCCGGCGGCGTCTGGGACGCCGGACTGTCGGTCGACGCGGCGGACGCGGTGCCGCTCGGGCGCGCGCCCGGCCTCGACGCCTCCCCGCAGCGCAGGTTCCTGGACGGCGGCACGACCGTCGCGGCCTACGTCAGCCCCCGCGGCACGCTCGCCATCGACGTCGGCGGGCGGACGCACCCCGCGGGCGCCGTCCGCGCCGACGCGCTCGCGTGGGACGAACGGGCCGGGCACGTCGAGATCAGCGGGCGACTCGACCTCGCCGGGCTCGCGACGCCGATCTCGGCGACGCTGGACCTGCGGGAGCGCGGCGGCCGGACCTACGAGGTGATCTGCATGCTCGACGACCGCCCCGAGGGCCTGCACTACACCGCCGTCCTGCCGCTGACCAGGGCGTTCATCGACCAGCCGCTGCCCCGCGGCGCCTGGGAGGCGTGGCTGTGCCTCGGCTTCTCGGGGATGCACCGCGAGCTGCGCGTGCTCGCGCCGGCCGAACCCGTGGACGTCCGGGTGTGGCGGCGGCTGTGGCACGTGCGGGTCGCGTCCACGGCCGCGCCCGACCCGCTCACGATCACCGTGGGCCGGGCCTGAACGCCATCGACGCCGACACCACCGCGCACAGCACCACCACCACGGCCGCCCCGCCCGCGAGGTTGATCCCGGCGGTGACGACCCGCGCGTCCAGCGGCCCGTTCAGCAGCAGCGGCACGACCACCATCAGCGCCACCGCGAGCCCGCCGATGAACGCGAACGCCCGCACCGGACGCGCCGCCCCCGCCAGCAGCAGATGCATCAGCGCGGTGCCCTGCACCGTCGCGGCGAGGACGCACAGCGCGTAGCTGGTCGCCGCGCCCTCCACGGCGACGTCCGTCCCCGCGAACACCGGGACCTCGATGCCGAACGTCCCGCGCAGGCCGAGCACCGCCGCGAACGTCAGCAGCGACCCGCCCGCCGCGCACGACAGGCCCGTCCACCACAGCTGCCGCAGCGGCAGTTCGGGTTCGCTCTCGGCGTGCAGGGCGACGAACTCCTCGAACCGCCGGGCCGGGGCCTCCCGCCTGCGCACCGCCGTCGAGGGGCACCGGAACGACCGCTCCCACGGCCGTGCCGCCGGGCGGCTCCTGCCGGGCCGCCCGAATGACGAATCGGGCATGTCCCCTCCCCCGCTGCGAAATCGACCAGGTACTACCCGAGCCCATTCGCGGGAACTCCCCGAAGCCCAAAATTTGCAGACGTTTGGCGGCATAACAGCACGACGCGCCGCCCCTTCGGGAACGGCGCGCCGCGGACGGGACGTCAGATCTGGCCGGCCTTCTCCAGCGCCTCGCAGCAGGTGCCGGTGATCAGCCGCGTCACCACGTACGGGTCGACGTTGGCGTTCGGGCGGCGGTCCTCGATGTACCCCCGCTTGTCCACCTCGACCTGCCACGGGATCCGCACCGACGCGCCGCGGTCCGACACGCCGTAGCTGAACTCGCTCCACGGCGCCGTCTCGTGCATGCCGGTCAGCCGCCGCTCGATGTCCGCGCCGTAGCCCTCGACGTGCGCCTGCGCCCGCGCGCCCAGCGCCTCGCAGGCCGTGACGATCGCGTCGTACCCCTCGCGCATCGCCTTCGTCGAGAAGTTCGTGTGCGCGCCCGCGCCGTTCCAGTCGCCCTCCACCGGCTTCGGGTCGAGCGTCGCCGAGACCCCGTAGTTCTCCGCGATGCGGTAGAGCAGCCACCGCGCCACCCACAGGTGGTCGCCGACCTCGATCGGCCCCGCCGGCCCGATCTGGAACTCCCACTGGCCGGGCATGACCTCCGCGTTGATGCCCGAGATCTTCAGCCCCGCCGCGAGGCACGCGTCCAGGTGCGCCTCGACGATCTCCCGGCCGAACACCTCGTCCGCGCCGACGCCGCAGTAGTAGAAGCCCTGCGGCGCGGGGAAGCCCCGCTCCGGGAACCCGAGCGGACGCCCGTCCTTGAAGAACGTGTACTCCTGCTCGATCCCGTACCAGGAGTCCTGCACCTCGTACTTCTCCGCGACGGGCCGCAGCTCGGCGCGCGTGTTCGTCTTGTGCGGCGTCCCGTCCACCAGGTACACCTCGGACAGGACGAGCTTGTGGTCGCCGCCGCGGATCGGGTCGGGGCACACGAACACGGGCTTGAGCACGCAGTCCGAGTTGTCGCCGGGCGCCTGGTTGGTGCTCGACCCGTCGAACCCCCAGTCGGGCAGGTCCGCGCCGTCCGGAAGGATCTTGGTCTTGGACCGCAGCCGGGCGGTCGGCTCGGTGCCGTCGATCCAGATGTACTCGGCCTTGTAGCTCACGTCGGTCCCTCCGCAGGTATCGGGCTTCCACGAACGTGCCAACCAGCCGTTTCGCATCCATTGCCCATTTGTGAACGACGTGTAAAACGCGGAACGTCGGTGACGTTTGCCATACTGCGGCGCCATGACTCACGAGCCGGTCGACTCCTCGGCGCGCGACCACGCCCGCTTTCTCGTGGCCCTCGGCCGCCACGACTTCGCATCCGTCGTCGGCCGGTGCGGCGAGCTCTTCGACGCGGACGACCTCCCCGCCGTCGTCGCCGACGCGTTCGCCGCCCACCTCGCCGACCAGGAGACGTGGCCCGACGAGCTCGACACCGACCGCCTGCAGCGCGCGTTCCGCGAACTGGACACGTCCGGGATCGTCGCCCGCCTCGACCACACCTGCTGCCAGAACTGCGGGATCGACGAGATCGGCGGCGAGGTCGCGAAGGGCGACGAACCCCGCGGCTACGTCTTCGCCCACCGGCAGGACATGCAGGCCGCCGTCCCCGGCGGCGCCCTCACCCTCGCCTACGGCGTCTTCTGCGAGGACGAGCAGCCCCCGGACGCCCAGGCCGCGATCGGCGAGGAGGTCGCCGCCGCCCTCCGCCGCCACGGCCTCCGGGTCGACTGGGACGGCAGCCCCCGCCGCCGCATCGACGTCGCCCTCACCTGGCGGCGCCGCCGCTACGGGCGCCTCGCCGCCTACCCCGGCTCCCCGCCCCCGGCCGCGCAGACCGTGTCCGTCTCCTACGAGAACGGCCCGTCCGGCGGCGGCCAGTTCGGAGAACTCCCCGTGACCCCGGCGCAGGCGCGGGACGTCCTCCTCACCGTCACGCCCTACATGGGCAACTTCATCAACTTCATCACCCCGACGAAGAGCCTGATCGCCATCTGGGACCCGGGCCCCCGCCTCAAGTTCGAGATCCCCGACCCCGCGAAGCGCTGCTACTACAGCCGCCACGTCACCATCGAGGAGGCCGAGGAGGTCGTGACCGTCCTCGCCACCGAAGACCGCATCGCGCTCACCGGCGACCTCACCACCGAATACTGGGGCGGCTGAACACCGGGGCGAGCCGGATACCGGGCCGGGCCCGGCTCATCCCCCCGAGCCGGACGCGGGCCGGTCCCCCAGGAGCTGGGTGCGGACGCCCGCGAAGAACTCGACGAGGACGTCGACGCACTGCTCGAGGTCCGGATAGCGGCCCTCGAGATGGCCGATCGCCATCGCCTCGGTCAGCGCGGTGACGCCGTCGGCGACCATCTCCAGCCGCAGCGCCTCTTCCGGCGTGCCCGACGGAAGCCCGGCGGCGACGAGGTCCTCGACCAGCTGCGCGCGGGTGACGGCAGCGCGGCGCCGCGCCGCCTCGCCCAGCGGGGTGGCACGGTCGAAACGGGCACGGACGTTGAGCCGGAAGAACTCGGGGTGCCCGCACATCTTCTCGAGCGGGACGCGGAAGGCGTCCCGGAGCCGGTCGGCGCTGTGCGGCGCCGCGCTGGACCGCCGCCTCGCCTCGCGGATCACCGGGCCGACGTGCCGGGAGGCCTCCTCGCCGAGCGCCTCGAGCAGGTCCTGCATGTTGCGGAAGTGCACGTAGAAGGTCGACTGGGCGATGCCGGCGCTGCGGCAGACGTTCCCCGTCGAGAGCCCGCCCTCCCCCTCGGTGTCGAGGATGCGCAGCGCGGCGGCGAGCAGCCGGCGGCGGGTCAGGTCCTTGGCCTCGCGCCGGCTCAGTGTCACATCGGGCATCGGTCCCCCTGAACGGTCCATCCAACGATAGCCGTACCGGCTGGATAAGCAACCGAACCCGCTGGCCATCGCACAGAAACAGCCCTACGTCAATCCGTTGAAATCTCGTTCGGCGATAGTACTATCGGCGAAAATTGTGACCTCGGTCACGGGAGGGGCGGCCATGGGACTCCGGACGACACGGCGGCACCGGCGGCACCGGACGAGACGGCGCGCGGGCACCGTCTCCGCACTGGCCCTCGCCGCCTGCACCGCGCTGGCGACGTCCTGCTCGGGCGGCGGAACCTCCGGCGCGGGCTCCGGTGACGGCGCCGAGGGCCCGCCGGTGCGCGGCGGGCGGCTCGTCTACGGGCTCGGGGCGGACGCCGACGGGTTCAACCCCGTCACCGACTCGTTCTCCACGCAGACCTACGCGATGGCCGGCACCATCATCGAGACGCTGACCGCGGTCGACGCCACCGGCCGGTGGCGGCCGCTGCTGGCGGAGTCCGTCGAGCCGAACGAGGACTCCACCCGGTGGACGATCAAGGTCCGGCAGGGCGTCGCGTTCTCCACCGGCGAACCCCTGAACGCCGAGGTCGTCAAGGCCAACCTGGCGGCCCAGAAGGCGTCTCCGCTGACGGCCGCGGTGCTCGCCCCCGTCAGCGGCATCACGGCCGTCGACGCCCGGACCGTCCAGGTCGATCTGGCCGCCCCCTGGGTGAGCTTCCCCAGCACCCTGTCCACCCAGATCGGCATGATCGTCCCGCCGTCGTCGCTCACCGCGCCGGACCGGGCGAGCCGGCGACCCGTCGGCACCGGACCGTTCGTCTTCCAGAGCTACACGCCCGACAACCGCTTCATCGTGAAGCGCAACCCCGAGTACTGGCGCGACGGGCTGCCCTATCTCGACGCCGTCGAGTTCCGGATCCTGCCCGACTTCCAGACCCGGGCGCAGACCCTGGAGTCGGGCGGGCTGACCGCCATGGCCACCCAGCGCGACACCGACATCGTCAAGTTCGGCCGGCTCGCCGAACAGGGCGCGTACGAGCTGTACCGGACGTCCGGCATGGCGGTGCCCGAACTCGCCTTCATGCTCAACACCGCGGCCGGACCGACCCGGGACCTGCGGGTGCGGCGGGCGATGGCCCACGCCACCGACCGCGACGCGTTCATCAAGACGCTCCGCTCCGGCCTCACCGAACCCGCCGACGGCCCCTGGTCGCCCGACTCGCCCTGGTACGTCCCCGGCGGCTACCCCGCGTTCGACCCGGCCCGGGCGAAGGCGCTGATCGACGAGTACGAACGGGAGAACGGCCCCGTCCGGATCGAGCTCCTGAGCGTCCCCGACCAGTCGTCGATGCAGAACGCCGAACTCGTCCAGGACATGTGGGGCAAGGCGGGCATGGAGGTCACGGTGCGGCAGGCCGACCAGGCCACCCTCATCGAACGCGCACTCACCGGCAACTACGGCGCGATCGTCTGGGAGCAGTTCACCCGCCCCGACCCCGACGGCGAGTACTCGTTCCTGCACTCCCGGTTCGTCCGGCCGGTCGGATCGATGTCCATCAACATGAGCCGGATCGACGACCAACGGCTCAGCGCCGCCCTCGACGCGGGCCGCGCCGGCTCCGACGACGCCGCGCGCAAGAAGGCGTACGCGACCGTCCAGCAGCGGCTGCGCGCGACGCTGCCGTTCATCTGGGTCGACCACCTCAGCACCAGCGCGGTGATCACCAAACCGAACGTGCACGGCCTCGCGCGGTACGAGCTTCCGGACGGGTCGACCGGCAAGCCGCTCACCGGCTCGGCGACGCACCCGTTCGGCCAGATCTGGCTCGGCGGCTGAGCGCCGATGGCCGCGATCGCGCTGCGGCGAGGCGCCCAGCTGCTGTTCGTCCTGCTCGTCGTGACCCTGCTCGCCTTCTGGATGATCACGCTGCTGCCCGGCGACCCCGCCACGCAGATCCTCGGCTACTCCGGGGACCAGGCCGCACGGGAGGCGGTCCGGCGGGACCTCGGCCTGGACGAACCGTTCTGGCGGCGGTACCTCGCCTGGCTCGGCGGCGTCGTCACCGGTGACCTCGGCACGTCCTACATCACCAGCACCCCCGTCACCGAGTCCCTGACGCAGCGGCTGCCGGTCACACTGGAACTGCTGCTGATCTCCCAGGCGATCTCGCTCGGCCTCGCGGTGCCCGCCGGCGTCGCCGCCGCCCGCCGCCCCGGCGGCCTCCTCGACCGGACGGTCACCACGGTGGGCTTCGGGCTGCTGTCCACCCCCGTGTTCGTGTCCGGCGTCGCCCTCATCATGGTCTTCGCGGTGCGGTGGCCGCTGCTCCCCGCCACCGGCCACACCCCGTTCACCGCCGACCCCGCCGCCAACCTGCGCTCGATGCTGCTCCCGGCGGTGACGCTCGCCGCCGGGCAGCTCGCGATCTACGCCCGGCTCCTGCGCTCCGACCTCGTCGCGACCCTGCAGGAGGACTACATCACCCTCGCCCGCGCCCGCGGCCTGTCGCCCCGCCGCGTCCTGTGGCGGCACGCGCTGCGCCCGTCCGCGATCTCGCTCGTGACGGTGGCGGGCCTCAACCTCGGAGCGCTGATCGGAGGCGCGGTCATCATCGAGACCCTGTTCGGGCTGCCCGGCGTGGGCCGCCTCATCGTCGACTCGATCCTGTCCCGCGACTACCTGGTCGTCCAGGGCGGCGTCCTCGTCGTCGCGATCGGATACGTCCTGGTCAACTTCGCCATCGACCTGCTGTACGGCGTGCTCGACCCGAGGATCCGCCATGCGTCCTGAGACCGTGCCGGCGTCCGCGCCGAAACGCCGACGGCTCGACCGGGGCTTCCGGCTCGCCGTCCTGTGGATCGTCCTCGTCACCGCCGCGGCCCTCACCGCCGACGTGCTGCCGCTGCCCGGCCACGACGCCACGCTCAGCGGCGAACCCGGCAGCGGACCCGCCCCCGGCCACCCGCTCGGCACCGACGCGCTCGGCCGCGACCTGCTCAGCCGGATCGTCCAGGGCGCCCGGGTGTCCCTCGGCGTCGGCGTCGGCGCCGTCCTGCTCGGCCTGCTGATCGGCGGCCCGCTCGGCCTCCTCGCCGGCTACCGGCGCGGCCTCCTCGACCGGATCGTCATGACCGCCAACGACGTCCTGCTCGCCTTCCCGGCGATGGTCTTCGCGCTCGCGGTGGTCGCCTTCGCCGGCCCCAGCGTCCGCAACGTCCTGATCGTCCTCGGCCTGCTCGGCGTGCCCGCCTGGGTCCGGCTGATCCGCGGCGTGACCCTCTCCCACGCCCGGCGCGAGTTCGTCACCGCCGCACGGGCGCTCGGCGCCCGCGGCGGCACCCTCATGTGGCGGGAGATCGCGCCCAACGTCGCCCTGCCCGCCCTCTCCTACGCCTTCACCGTGATGGCCGTGGTCATGATCGCCGAAGGGAGCCTCGCCTTCCTCGGCCTGTCGGTGCAGCCGCCCACGCCCACCTGGGGCGGCCTGATCAACGAGGGCCGCAGCACGATGGACACCGCGCCGCACATCGTGCTCGTCCCGTCCGCCGTGATGTTCCTGACCGTCCTCGCCTTCAACCTCGTCGGCGACCGCCTGCAGGAACTCACCGGCTACCGGGAGAGCGGCCTCGAACCCGCGCGTCCCAAGAAGCGCACGACGGCCCCGGCCCCGCCCGTCCCCCGGCCCGCCGGGCCCGCGCCGCTGCTCGAGGTGGCCGGCCTGCGCACCCTCTTCCCCACGCCCGCCGGGACGGTCCGCGCCGTCGACGGCGTCTCGTTCACCCTCGAACGCGGCAGGACGCTCGCCATCGTCGGCGAGTCGGGCAGCGGCAAGTCCGTGCTCATCCGCTCCGTCCTCGGCCTGCTCCCGGACGCCGCCGAACGCACCGGCCGCGTCCACCTCGGCGACCGGGACCTCACCGACGCCGGCCCGGACGCCATGCGCGACGTCCTCGGCACCCGCATGGCCACCGTCTTCCAGGACCCGATGACCGCCCTCAACCCCGTCCGCACCATCGGCACCCAGGTGACCGAGCCGCTCCGCGTCCACCGCGGGATGAGCCGCCGCCAAGCCCGGGAAGCCGCCGAACGCCTGCTCGCCTCGGTCGGCATCCCCGAACCCCGGCGCGTCCTGCGCGGCTACCCGCACCAGCTCTCCGGCGGCATGCGCCAGCGGATCACGATCGCGATGGCCCTGTCCTGCGACCCCGAGATCCTCTTCGCCGACGAACCCACCACCGCGCTCGACGTCACCGTGCAGAAGCAGATCATGCGGCTCCTGCACCGGCAGCGCGACGAGCGCGACATGGCGATGGTCCTGGTCAGCCACGACCTCACGGTCGTCGCCGACCACGCCGACGAGGTGATCGTCATGTACGCGGGCCGCGTCGTCGAGCGGGGCCCGGCCCAGGCCGTCCTCAACGCCCCCCGCATGCGCTACACCGAGGCGCTCCTGCGGGCCGCCCCCGACCTCACCGCCCCGCCCCACACCAGGCTCGCCGTCATCGACGGCCGCCCGCCCGACCTCGCCCGCCCCCCGTCCGGCTGCCGGTTCCACCCCCGCTGCCCGCTCGCCCGCGAACGCTGCCGCACCGACGAACCCCCGCTCGTCCCGGACGGCGACCGGTCCCACGCCTGCTGGTACCCGGCCGACACGAAGGAAGGCACACGACATGGCGGGTAGCGGAACCGCGCACCTGCGCGACGGCGACGAACTCCTGCGCGTCCAGGACCTGACGGTCACCTTCCCCGCCGGACGCCGCCGCGTGCACGCCGTGTCCGGGGTGAGCTTCGACGTGGCCAGAGGCGAAACCCTCGGCATCGTCGGGGAGTCCGGCTGCGGCAAGTCCTCCGCCGCCCGCGCGATCATGCAACTGCCCCCGCCGTCCGCCGGCTCGATCCGCCTGGCCGGCCTGGAACTCACCGGCCTGCACGGCGAAGCCCTCCGCCGCACCCGCCGCCGCCTCCAGATGATCTTCCAGGACCCGATCTCCTCCCTGAACCCCCGCCGCCGGGTGCGCGACATCGTCGCCGAAGGCCCCCGCATCTGGGGCGGCGACCCGTCCCGCGTCGACGAGGCCCTGCACGCCGTGGGCCTCGACCCGTCCACCACCGCCGCCCGCCGCCCGCACGAGTTCTCCGGCGGCCAGTGCCAGCGCATCAGCATCGCCCGCGCCCTGGCCCTCGACCCCGAACTGATCATCTGCGACGAACCCGTGTCCGCCCTCGACGTCTCCGTCCAGGCGCAGATCCTCAACCTCCTCGAGGACCTCAAGGCCCGCTACGCCCTCACCCTCGTCTTCATCGCCCACGACCTGGCGGTCATCAAGAACATCAGCGACCGCGTCCTCGTCATGTACCTGGGCAAGACCTGCGAACTCGCACCCAGCGAAACCCTCGTCGCCCGCCCCGCACACCCGTACACCCGCACGCTGCTGTCGTCCGTCCCCCGAGGCCCGCTCCGCCTCCCCCCGGAAGAAGAACCCCCCGAAACCGCAGAACCCCCGTCCCCCCTCTCCCCGCCCACCGGCTGCCGCTTCCGCACCCGCTGCCCCCGCGCCGACACCCGCTGCACCACCGAAGAACCCCAAATGCGCCCCATAGCCCCCAACCACTGGACCGCCTGCCACCACCCCGTCCTCCCCTAACCAAGCAGCCCCCGGCAACACAAAACCCCCGCTCTCCCATTCGGAGATCGGGGGTCTGTCTGCTGGTGGGCGCGGACGGTTTCGAACCGCCGACTCCTCGCTTGTAAGGCGAGTGCTCTACCCCTGAGCTACGCGCCCGCGTGCTCGCCGGGAAAGCGTACCCCGACCCCGGGGACGATCGCGAAACGGTTCTCGGGTCGGGGATGGGAGGGAATGTCCGCAGTCTGGGACGTCGGGGCGGTCGACGCGTGGCGGGGGCTGTGCGGGTACGCGCCGGGCCGCATCCCGGACGTGCCGATCTTCAGGTTCCAGGATCCCTCGGGTGATCCGGGGGCGGCATGTGGCCTTACGAGCGGACCGTCCGCGTTAGGGCGGCGTTAAGAGTCCGCGGCGGGCGCTAAGGGGTCGTCAAGGCGGGCGGGATCGTCTCGTATCGGTGGTTGACTCGCGAACGCCCTGGACACGGCGTTTCCGGGGCTCTCGCTACCCGGGAGTACTGTGAGGCCGAGGAGGGACGATGGGCCGGGGGCGGTTGCGGATCTACCTGGGCGCGGCACCCGGCGTCGGCAAGACCTACGCGATGCTCGCGGAGGGCGGGCGGCGGCGTGAGCGCGGCACCGACGTCGTGGTGGGGCTGGTGGAGACGCACGGGCGGGCGCGCACCGCCGCGCTGCTGGACGGGCTAGAGGTCGTCCCGCGGCGGACGATCGGGCACCGGGGCGCGGAGTTCACCGAGCTGGACACGGCGGCGGTCGTCGCGCGGCGGCCCGACGTGGCGCTGATCGACGAGCTGGCGCACACGAACGTGCCGGGTTCGGCGAACGCGAAGCGGTGGCAGGACGTCGAGGAGATCCTGGACGCGGGCATCGACGTGGTGTCGACGGTGAACGTGCAGCATCTCGAGTCGGTGAACGACGTGGTCGAGCAGATCACGGGGGTGCCGCAGCGCGAGACCGTCCCCGACGAGGTGGTGCGGCGCGCGGAGCAGGTCGAGCTGGTCGACATGGCGCCGGAGGCGCTGCGCCGGCGGATGGCGCACGGGAACGTGTACGCGCCGGAGAAGATCGACGCGGCGCTCGGGAACTACTTCCGGGTCGGGAACCTGACGGCGCTGCGGGAGCTGGCGCTGCTGTGGCTGGCCGACAAGGTGGACGACCAGCTCGACCGGTACCGGGCCGATCACGGGATCCGCGGGACGTGGCAGGCGCGGGAGCGGGTCGTGGTGGCGCTCACCGGCGGACCGGAGGGCGACACGCTGATCCGGCGGGCCGCGCGGATCGCCGACCGGGCGCGGGGCGCGGATTTGCTGGCCCTGCACGTGACCCGCAGCGACGGCCTGACGGACGCGTCGCCCGCGAACCTGACCCGGCAGCGGTCGCTGGTGGAGAGCCTCGGCGGCAGCTACCACCAGGTCGTCGGGACGAACGTGCCGGACGCGCTGCTCGACTTCGCGCGGGGCGTCAACGCGACCCAACTGGTGCTGGGCGCGTCCCGGCGGGGACGGCTGGCGCAGGTGTTCTCGCGCGGGGTCGGGGTGACGGTGACGGCGATGTCGGGGCCGATCGACGTGCATCTGGTCAGCCACGAGGAGGCCGGGCAGGGGCGCCGGTGGCGGGCGCTGCGGACGGCGTGGGGCGTGCCGGGGGCCCGGCGGGCCGCGGGGTTCGCGCTCGCCGCCGTCGGGCTGCCGCTGCTGACGCTGCTGCTGCACCGGTTGCGGGGCGAGGTGTCGCTGAACAGCGACATCCTGCTGTTCCAGGCGGCGGTGGTCGGGGTCGCGCTGGTCGGGGGGCTCTACCCGGCGCTGTTCGCGGCGGTCGCCGGGACGCTGCTGCTGAACTTCTACTTCACGCCGCCGACCGGCACGTTCACGGTGTACGGGACCGAGTCGATGCTGCAGCTGGTGGTGTTCGTGGTCGTCGGGATCACGGTCAGCACGATCGTTGACGTCACCGCGCGGCGGGGCCGCGAGGCGGCGCGGGCGCGCGCCGACGCGCAGGTGCTGTCCACGCTCGCCGGCGACATCCTGCGCGGCGACGGCGCGGATGTCCCGGCGGCGGGGCGCGGCCCGCTGAACGGCATCCTGGAACGCCTGCGGGAGACGTACGCGCTGGCGTCGGTGACGCTGCTGGAACGCGCCGCGCCGCAGGTCCCGTGGACGATCGTCGCGTCGGCCGGGGGCCCGCCGGTCACGCGTCCGGACGACGGCGACTGCGACGTCCTCGTCGACGAGGGGCTCGCGCTGGCGCTGCGGGGCCGCACGCTGCCCGCGTCCGACCGCCGGATCCTGGAGGCGTTCGCCGCGCAGGCCGCGGTGGCGCTGCGGCACCGGCGGCTCGCCGAGACCGCCGAGCAGGTCGCGCCGCTGGAGGCCGCCGACCGGATGCGGACCGCGCTGCTGTCCGCCGTGAGCCACGACCTGCGCACGCCGCTGGCGTCCGCGATGGCCGCCGTGGAGAGCCTGCGCAGCCCGGACGTGGTGTGGAGCGACCAGGATCGGGACGAGCTGACGGCGATGGCCGCGGAGTCGCTGGAGCGGCTCGACCGGCTCGTCGCGAACCTCCTCGACATGAGCCGGCTGCAGGCCGGGGTGCTCGGGGTGGCGCGGCGGCCGATCGCCGTCGAGGACGTCGTGCCCCGCGCGCTGGACGGCCTGGGGGACGCCGCCGCGGACGTCGACGTCAGCGTGCCGCCGGGGCTGCCGGAGATGGCCGCCGATCCGGCGCTGCTGGAGCGGGTGCTCGCGAACCTGGTGTCGAACGCCGTCCGCCACAACCCGCCGGGCGAGCCCGTGCTGGTCACCGCGAGCGCCCACGCGGCGCGGGTGCAGGTGCGGGTGATCGACCGCGGGCCGGGCATCCCGGCGGCCGACCGCGACCGGGCGTTCGCGCCGTTCCAGCGGCTCGGCGACCGGGACGACCGGACGGGCGTCGGGCTGGGGCTGGCGCTGTCGCGGGGGCTGACCGAGGCGATGGACGGCTCGATCGAGATCGAGGAGACGCCGGGCGGCGGGCTGACCATGGTGGTCACCCTGCCCGCGGCGGTACGGGAGGAGCGGGCATGACACGGGTGCTGGTGGTGGACGACTCCCCGCAGATCCTGACGACGCTGCGCCTCAACCTGCGCGCCCGGGACTACGAGGTCGAGGTCGCCGCCGACGGCGGGCAGGCGCTGGTGCGGGCCGCCGACTGGCGCCCGGACCTGGTCGTCCTCGATCTGGGGCTGCCCGATCTGGACGGCGTCGAGGTGATCCGGGGGCTGCGCGGCTGGACGCAGGTGCCGATCATCGTGCTGTCGGGCCGGTCCGGCAGCGGCGACAAGGTGGAGGCGCTCGACGCCGGCGCGGACGACTACGTCACCAAGCCGTTCGGGCTGGACGAGCTGCTCGCCCGCATCCGCGCGATCACCCGGCGCGCGCCCGCGGACGGGACGTCGCCCACGGTCGCGGTCGGCGGGCGGCTCGTCGATCTGGCCCGCAAGACCGTCACCGGCGACGGCGGCCCGGTCCATCTGACGCCGACGGAGTGGGGGATCCTGGAGATCCTGCTGCGCAGCCCGGGGGCGCTGGTGCCGCAGCGGCGGCTGCTCGCCGAGGTGTGGGGGCCGGGTTACGTCAAGGAGACGAACTACCTGCGGGTCTACATGGCGTCGCTGCGCCGCAAGCTCGAGGCGGACCCGTCCCGTCCGAAGCATCTGATCACCGAGCCGGGCATGGGGTACCGCTTCGAGCCGTGACCGCCGCACGCGGCCGCGGACCATCCCTCTCCCGAGCGGCCCGCGCCCGCCCACGACGGCGGTGACCACCATCCGGGCGGGCAGGTGTGCCCGGCGTTCCTGAGCGTGCTGCTCCTGGGGGCGGTGGCGCTCGCGCTCGTCCGGTGGCGCCTCCCGACGGCGACGCGGGAGGCGCGGGGCCGGACCTGGCGGACCGCGTTCCGCGCCGGGCGCTCTCCCCCGTGCCCGACTCCCTTCCAGTTGGCCGTGCTGCGCCTGTAGAGGTCCGCGCACCTCGACGGCACGAAACGGCACACAACGGAAGGTTCGATATGAAGCATGTTCTCGGGACGATCCTGCTGCCGGCCCTCGCCATCGGCCTGGCGGCCTGCGGGGACGGCGACGGCGGCTCGGCGGGCGCGTCCGGTCCGCCCGTCGCGGGACGGCCGACGGTCACCGGCGGGTCGCGGCGCGGGTCAGGTGCCGGTTGAACCAGTCGGCGGCCTGCGTGGTGACCTCTTCGAGGGCGCCGGGCTCCTCGAACGCGTGCCCGGCGCCGTCCACGACGTGGACTTCGGCGACGTCCAGGGTCCAGGCGGCGCGCTCGTTCAGGTCGCGGACGGGCGTGTCGGCGCCGCCCACGATCAGCAGGACGGGCGCCCGGACGCGCGGCAGCGACGGGCCCGCGAGGTCGGGGCGGCCGCCGCGCGACGCGACCGCCGCGACGCGCGGGCGCGCGGCCGCGGCGGCCAGCGCGGCGGCGGCGCCGGTGCCCGCGCCGAACAGCCCGACGGGCAGCCCGGCGGTGTGCGGGGCGGCCTCCAGGCCCTCGGTGAGCCGGTCGATCGCGCCGATCAGCCGGAGCGTCAGCAGTTCGATGTCGAAGCGGAGCGCGGCGGTGACGCGGTCGAGCTCCTCCTCGTGCCCGGTGAGCAGGTCGAGCACGAGGGTGCCGAGGCCCGCCGCGTTCAGCCCGCGCGCGACGGTGCGGTCGCGGGGGCCGTCGCCGGTGTGGGCGACGAGCACGATGCCGGTCGGTTCGTCCGGGATGTCGAGGTCCGCGTCGAGGGAGGCGTCGGCGAGGCCGATCCGGACGGCGCTCATGTGTTCGGGGGCTCGGCGCTGATGTCGGCGAGGACCGAGTGGTCGTCCCGCTGGACCGCGAGATCGCCGATGGACACCATGCCGATGGGCCGGTCCCCGTCCACGACGGGCAGCCGGCGGATCGCGTGCTCGCTCATCAGCCGGACGGCCGTGTCGGCGGCCGCGCCCGCCGGGACCGTGATCACGTTCGTGCTGCAGACGTCGCCGACGGCGGTGCCGGCCATGTCGCGCCCCAGGGCGACGGCGCGGACGACGATGTCGCGGTCGGTCACCAGCCCCCGCAGCCGTCCCTCCTGCACGACGAGGACGTCCCCGATGCCGTGCTCGCGCATGAGCTCGCCGACCCGCGCCAGCGGCGTGTCCGGGGACACCGTCACCGGCACGGGCGTCATCACCTCGTTCACCGTCATGCCGTGGTGGGTCATGTCGCGCCTCCCCTCTCGGGGGCTCGCGTACCCAGGGGCCCGGCGGGCATGCGCGTCAGGGCGAGGCGTCCGGCCCGTCCTGCTCGGCGAGGAAGCGCTCGAACTGGGCGCCGAGCTCCTCGGCGGTCGGCATGTCCTGCGACTCGGCGAGCAGGTTGTCGCGCTCGGCGGCGCCGGCGAACGCGTCGTACTGCTGCTCCAGCGCGCGGACGACCTTCTCCACCTCGTCGTTGCCCTCGACCTGCTCGGCGATCTCGGCGTCGGTGGCGGCGGCCGCGGTGCGGACGGCGTCCACCGGCAGCGCCAGCCCGGTCGCGGCGATGATCGCCTCCAGCGCCGCGACGGCCGCGGCCGGGTACGCCGACTGCGAGAGGTAGTGCGGGACGTGCACGGCCAGCCCGATCGCGTCGTGCCCGGCCTCGCCGAGCCGCAGCTCCAGCAGCCCGGCGGCGCTGCCGGGCACCTGCACCTTGTCGAACCAGGTCCCCCGGTCGATCAGCTCGGGCCGCGTCGCGTGCGAGGTGATCCCGACCGGACGGGTGTGCGGCACGCCCATCGGGATGCCGTGGACCCCCACGACCAGCCCCACCCCGAGCCGCTTGACCAGGTGCAGGACGGACGCGGTGAACCCCTCCCAGAGCCGGTCGGGCTCGGGCCCGGTGAGCAGCAGGAACGGCGTGCCGGTCTCGTCGTGGACGAGCCGGACGACCAGTTCGGGGGCCTCGTAGGACGCCCAGTGATCGCGGTCGAACGTCATCGGCGGCCGCCGGGCCCGGTAGTCGATCAGCGAGTCGACGTCGAAGCGGGCGATGACCCGGTGGTCCAGCGCGTCCAGGATGTGCTCGCGCACGAGCTGCCCGGTGGAACCGGCGTCCACGAAGCCGTCGAGGCTGTGCAGCAGCACCGGCCCGGTCATCGCCGGCAGGTCGGTGTCCAGCTCGTACAGATCCTCAGGGTTCAGCAACTTCTCCCCCACATCATCATGTCGATGTTCTCAACACTAGGACATGCGGGGGTCATCCCTTCGGCACGAGGTGATCACTCCCACCCGACCACCCCTAGACGGAGGCCGGCCGTAGGTCACCCGAACACTCGGCTGGCGAGGAAGTCCTCGGGGTGGAGGGTGGTGAGGTCGGCGCGGCCGACCTCGCCGGGACGGTCGAGGAGGCGGTTCGCGTGGCGGAGGCGGGCGCGTTCGATGGCGTTGCGGACGGAGCGGGCGTTCGCGAACCGGGGGCGGGCGCGGCGCCGGTCGAGGTAGTCGCGGAAGACGGGTTCGGCCTCGGCGGCAAGGGCGTAGCCCTCGCGCCGCATCATCATGTGCCCGATGGCTTCCAGTTCGTCCGGTTCGTAGTCGGGGAAGTCGATGTGGTGGGCGATGCGGGAGCTCATGCCGGGGTTGGAGGCGAAGAAGGAGTCCATGCGGTCCTTGTAGCCGGCGAGGACGACGACGAGGTCGTCGCGCTGGTTCTCCATGACCTGCAGCAGGATCTCGATGGCCTCCTGGCCGTAGTCGCGCTCGTTCTCGGCCCGGTACAGGTAGTAGGCCTCGTCGATGAACAGAACGCCGCCCATCGCGCGCTTGAGGACCTCCTTGGTCTTGGGCGCGGTGTGCCCGACGTACTGGCCGACGAGGTCGTCGCGGGTGACGGAGACCAGGTGGCCGCGGCGGATGTAGCCGAGGCGGTGCAGCAGTTCGGCGAGCCGGACGGCGACGGACGTCTTGCCGGTGCCGGGGCTGCCGGTGAAGCACATGTGCAGGTTGGGGCGGCCGGAGTCGATGCCGAACCGGGCGCGGACGCGGTCGACGAGGAGGAGCGCGGCGATCTCGCGGATGCGGGTCTTGACGGGCGCGAGGCCGACGAGCTCGGCGTCGAGGGCGGTCAGGACGTCGTCCACGTGGGAGTCGGCGCGTTCCTTCGCGAGGTCGACGCGGGCGTCCGGGGGGAGGGGCTCCCCGGCGGAGGGCGAGGTGTCCGCCGGGGAGCCGGTCCGGTCGGCCGAGCCGTTCGCGCGCATGCCGAAGCCGGGGCGCTCGGTCAACGCTCCGCTCCGTACCGCTCGCCTTCGGGACGGTCGGCCGCGTAGGAGTGCAGCGTGTAGCGGATCCGCCGGTCGGAGGTCTCCTGCCGGTCGAGGCGGAAGCCGGGCTCGGCGGGCGGGCGCTGCACGATGAACGACAGCGCGGTCGTCTGCCGTCCGTAGCGGGCGTCGTAGGCGTTCAGCCGGACGTAGTGGGACGGGTACGCCTTGCGGCACTCGTTGATCTCGTAGAGGACGCCGGCGGGGTCGGCGAGGTCGAACATGGGCAGGCCCCACATGTCCCAGTACGCGTTGCGGGGGTGGGGGTCGTCGGTGAACTCGACCGAGCAGGGCCAGCCCTGGCCGAGCGCGTAGCCGATCTGGAGGGTGATCTCCTCGTCGGTGAGGTCGGGCAGGTACGAGAAGGTGCCTTGTGTGATCCGCATCAGATGCTCACCGGGGTTTCGACGACGTCGGGGGTGTCGGTGGACTCGTAGGTGAAGGTGATGTCGCCCCAGGTGGACAGGGCGATGTCGAGTTCGCGGCTGTGCTTGGCGGCGGCGCGCAGGATGTCGGGGCCCTCGGCGAGGTAGTCGCGGCCCTCGTTCCGTGCCTTGATCATCGCTTCGAGGGCGACGCGGTTGGCGGTGGCGCCGGCGGCGATGCCCATCGGGTGGCCGATGGTGCCGCCGCCGAACTGCAGGATCGAGTCCTCGCCGAGGTAGTGCAGGAGCTGGTGCATCTGGCCGGCGTGGATGCCGCCGGACGCGACGGGCATCGTGCCCGGCAGCGACGCCCATTCCTGGTCGAAGTACAGGCCCTTGGTCGGGTCGGCGGCGATCGTGTCGAGGCGGAGGGTGTCGTAGTAGCCGCGGACGCTGTTCGGGTCGCCCTCCAGCTTGCCGACGACGGTCCCGGCGTGGATGTGGTCGACGCCGGCGAGCCGCATCCACTTGGCGATCACGCGGAAGTTGACGCCGTGGTTCTTCTGCCGCGTGTAGGTGGAGTGCCCGGCGCGGTGCAGGTGCAGGATGACGCCGTTCTTGCGCGCCCACTTGGCCATCGACTGGATCGCGGTGTAGCCGATGGTCAGGTCGATCATGACGATGACGCTGCCGAGTTCCTTGGCGAACTCGGCGCGCTCGTACATGTCCTCCATCGTCGCGGCGGTGACGTTGAGGTAGTGGCCTTTGACCTCGCCGGTCGCGGCCTGGGCGCGGTTCACGCCCTCCATGCAGTAAAGGAACCGGTCGCGCCATCGCATGAACGGCTGCGAGTTGATGTTCTCGTCGTCCTTGGTGAAGTCCAGGCCGCCGCGGAGCGCTTCGTAAACGACACGGCCGTAGTTGCGGGCCGAGAGGCCGAGCTTGGGTTTCACGGTGGCCCCTAGGAGGGGACGGCCGAACTTGCCCAGGTACTCGCGCTCCATGACGATCCCGTGGGCCGGGCCCTGGAACGTCTTCACGTAGTGGGTCGGGATCCGCATGTCCTCGAGCCGCAGCGCCTTGAGGGCCTTGAACCCGAAGACGTTCCCGATGATGGACGACGTCAGGTTCGCGATCGAGCCCTCCTCGAACAGGTCGAGGTCGTAGGCGATGTGCGCGATGAACTGGTCGTCCTGCCCCGGCACGGCGTCCACGCGGTAGCACTTGGCCTGGTAGTTCTCGTACGCCGTGAGCCGGTCGGTCCACACGACCGTCCAGGTCGCGGTGGACGACTCGCCCGCGACGGCCGCGCCCGCCTCCTCCGGCGGGACGCCCGGCTGCGGGGTGATCCGGAACGCGGCGAGGACGTCGCTGTCCTTCGGCTCGTAGTCCGGGCGCCAGTAGCCCATCTCCGCGTAGGGGATCACGCCCGCCGACCATCTGCCCGAGCTCATCGCCGCTCTCCTTCGCGCTGGGGGACGGGCGCGGCGCTCCGCCCGCGGAAGGACGGCATGCCCAGGGGATGGGACGGGGCGCCGCGCCCCCGGTCGAATGACCGTGACGGGACCGAGCGTGCCCGGCGGATACTTGCGATGTCCATCAAGTGTTCTACGGTGACTGTCAAGTGTTCGCTTGAACCAGGAGGTCGGGCGTGACGGAGGCGCGGTTGCGGACGCTCGTGGCGCTCGCCGACACGGGCTCGGTGCGGGCGGCGGCGCGGCGGCTGTACGTGACGGAGTCGGCGGTGTCGGCGGCGGTGGCCGCGCTGACGCGTGAGCTCGGCGTCCCGCTCGTCCAGCGGGTCGGGCGGGGGGTGCGCCTCACCCCGGCCGGGACGGTCTACGCGGGCTACGCGCGGCAGGTGCTGGGGCTGCTGGAGGAGGGCCGGGCGGCGGCGCGCGGGGCGGCCGACCCGGGACGGGGGCCGCTGCGGCTCGCGGCGGTGACCACGGCCGCCGACCAGATCCTGCCCGAGCTGCTGGCGTCGTTCCGGGCGCGGTGGCCGGAGGTGGAGCTGGCGCTGGAGGTGGGGCCGCGCCGCCAGGTGTGGAGCAGCCTCGCCGCGCACGAGGCCGATCTGGTGCTGGCCGGGCGGCCGCCCGCCGACGTCGCCGCGACCGTCCTGGCGCGCCGCCCGAACGAGCTGGTCGTCGTGGCCGCGCCGGACGTCGCGGCGGGCTTCGCGCTCGACCGGACGCCGTGGGTGATGCGGGAGCCGGGGTCGGGGACGCGGGCCGCCGCCGACGCCTACCTGGCCGAGCGGGACGCGTCCCCGCCGCGGCTGGTGCTCGGCTCGAACGGCGCGGTGATCGCGGGCGCGGCGGCGGGGCTGGGCGCGGCGCTGGTGTCGCGGGACGCGGTCGGGGCGGAGCTGGACGCGCGCCGCCTCGTCGTCGTGGCGGCGCCGGGCCTGCCGCTGAACCGGCCGTGGCACGCGGTCGGCGGCGCGGTCCCGACGGCGACGACGCTGCTGTTCGTCCGGCACCTGCTGGACGCGCCGGGCTGGACGGCCGCGTCCGGTGCGGGCGCGTCCGGTGCGGGCGCGGCCGGTGCGGCTACGGAAGGGCCCACAGGGGGATCGACAGCAAGATCAGGCTGACCCCGATCAGCGCGAGACCGGCCGACTTCCCGGCATCGCCGTCGGGTTCGTCCCGGTTCCGGCGCATCGCGGCCGCGCACCAGCCGAGGAAGATCAGTGCGGCGACGTCCATCGCCGCGGCGAGGCCCGTCACGCGTCCCTTCCCCTTCCGTTCACCTGCGGTACGAGCAACGTTCCCACATCGGGCGGCCCTGTGCGGTCGCACACACACCGCGCTTCCCGCACGCACCACCCCGTCCGGACGACAGAATGGGGTTCGGGACCGCGAAAGGGCACCGAAAGGGGCACCCATGACCGCCGACCGCCCGTACGACATCGTCCTGTACGGGGCCACCGGGTTCACGGGCGGGCTGACCGCCGAGTACCTCGCCGGCCACGCCGATCCGGGGACGCGCTGGGCGCTCGCCGGACGCAGCACCGCCAAGCTCGAGAAGGTGCGCGACCGGCTCGCCGCGATCGACCCCGCGTGCGCCGAGCTGCCGCTGCTGCACGCCGACTCGTCCGACCAGGCTTCGATCGACGAGCTGGCCCGCTCGGCTCGCGTCGTCGTCACGACCGTCGGCCCGTACGTGAAGCATGGCGAGCCGCTCGTCGCGGCGTGCGCGCGCGCCGGCACGGACTACGTCGACCTCACCGGCGAACCGACGTTCGTCGACCAGATGTACGTGAAGTACCACGCGGAGGCCGTGCGCACCGGCGCCCGGATCGTCCACGCGTGCGGCTTCGACTCGATCCCGCACGACCTCGGCGCCTACTTCACGGTGAAGCAGCTCCCCGAGGGCGTCCCGCTGCACGTCGAGGGGTTCGTCCGGACGCGCATGCAGGCGTCCGGCGGCACGATCCACTCGGCCCTCGGGATCTTCGCCGAGCTGCCCGCGATGGCGCGGGCCGAGCGCGAGCGCCGCGCCGCCGAGGGACGTCCGGACGGCCGGACGGTGCGCGTGTCACGGCGCCCGGCGCCGAAGAACCGCGTCGGGGACGGCTGGACGCTGCCGATGCCGACGCTCGACCCGCAGATCGTCGCCCGCTCGGCCGCCGCGCTCGACCGGTACGGGCCCGAGTTCACCTACGGCCACTACTTCGCGGTGAAGCGGCTGCCGACGGCCGCCGCGCTCGCCGCCGGAGCGGGTGCGCTGACCGTCCTCGCGCAGGTGCCCCCCGCACGGCGGCTGGTGACGAAGATCAAGCCCGCCGGGGAGGGGCCGTCGGCGGAGACCCGCGCCCGGAGCTGGTTCAGCGTGAAGTTCGTCGGCGAGGGCGGCGGGCGGCGCGTCGTCACCGAGATCAGGGGCGGCGACCCCGGCTACGACGAGACGGCGAAGATGCTGGGCGAGTCGGCGCTGTGCCTCGCGCACGACGCGCTGCCGAAGACGTCCGGGCAGGTCACGACGGCCACCGCGATGGGGGACGCGCTGCTGGCGCGGCTCGCCCGGGCGGGTCTTGAGTTCCGGGTGCTGACCTCCCGCTAGCGGGCCGGGCCCGGCCGGGGATCGGGACTACGGCCTCGACCGTCGTGCCGCCCCCGGGACGGCTCGTCACGGTGACCCGCCCGCCGAGCAGCTCGGCGCGCTCGGTCATGCCGCGCAGCCCGTAGGAGTCGGGACGGCGGCCCGGCGCGAAGACGTCCCGGATCGAGAAGCCGACGCCGTCGTCGGCGACCGTCAGCCGCACCCGGTCGCCGAAGTGCTCCAGCAGCAGGTCGACGCAGGACGCGGACGCGTGCCGCAGGCTGTTCCCGACGGCCTCCTGCGCGATCCGGTACAGCGCCGTCTGCACGTGGTCGGGCAGCGCGTCCTCCAGCTCGCCCTCGACGGTGACGGTCACGTCGAGCGGGCGCCCGGACGGTCCCGGGCCGTCCCCGGCCTCGCGGGCGAGGGTCGCGAGCGCCGCCGACAGCCCGAGGTCGTCCAGGACGGGCGGGCGCAGGCCCCCGATCGCCGCGCGGGTCTCGGCCGCCGCCAGCTCGCACAGCGACCGCGCCATCATGATCTGCGCGAGGCTCTCGGGATGGTGCTCGGGCAGCGCCCGCTCGGCCGCCGACAGGTGGAACCCGAGGCCCGCGAGCCGCTGCGCGATCCCGTCGTGGATCTCCCGGCTGAGCCGCGACCGCTCGGCCTCCTGCGCCTCGACGGCCCGTTCCGCGAACCGCTCGGCGGCGTGCTCGCGCTCGCGGGCCGCACGCAGCCGGCGGCACGAGCACAGCACGGGCGCGAACAGCTCGGCGAGCGCCGTGACCAGCGCGACGTCCTCCGGCGGGCACGGCCCGGCGGACCGGACGTCCAGCACCGCGATGACCGAGCCGCCGCTGTGCATCGGGATGGCCGCGCCCCTGCCGTCCGCGTGCGCGCGCGCCCGTCCGTGGGCCGCGGCCCGCCCGACGTCCCCTTCGCCCAGGGGGACGGGACGTCCCGCGCCCTCCAGGAAGCGGCCGTCGTCGTCCAGGACGTAGACGTCGCAGAACGTCAGCGCGCGCGCCGACCGGACGACGAGCCCGGCGAGTTCGTCCGCCAGTCGCGGAAGCTCGCGGTCGGAGCACGCGACCCCGACGATCCGGACGAGCAGGTCGGAGCCGCGCCCGGCGAGCGCGTCCGGGACGGTCACCGGAACAGTCCCTCGCGCAGCGCGACCGCGATCGCGGCCGACCGGTCGGCCACCTCCAGCTTGCGGTACAGCGCGCGCAGGTGGCTCTTGACCGTCTCCTCGCTCAGCACGAGCCGGGACGCGATCGCCTTGTTCGACAGCCCGCCGACCAGCAGCGACAGCACCTCGCTCTCGCGCTGGGTGAGGCCCCGGTTCGCGCCCGGCCAGAACTCGCCGCGGGTCAGCCGGGCCGCGGTGACCGCCATCCGCCCCGCGAGGGTGGGATCGACGACGGTCTCGCCCTGCGCGACCTCCTCCAGCCGCCGCACCAGCTCCGGCCCGTCCACCCGTTTCAGCAGGTAGCCGCCGGCCCCGGCGCGCAGCGCCTCGAAGACGTACTGCTCGTCGTCGTACACCGACAGGAACACCACGCGCACCTCGGGGACCCGGCCGGTGAGCTGCCGGCACAGGTCGAGCCCGCTCTCCGGGCCGAGCCGGACGTCCAGCAGGACCACGTCCGGGCGCAGCGCGGCGACCAGCCGGGTCGCCTCCGCGCCCGTCCCGGCCTGCCCGACGACGCGCACGCGGCCGGAGAACCCGGCCAGCATCGCCTGCAATCCGGCCAGGATCATCTCGTGGTCGTCGACCAGGACGACGCGTACGGGGGCGCTCATCCCGGCACGATAACAACCGGAAGCTACTCGCCAGTAGCCCCCGTTCCGGCGTCTCACCCGCGCTCTCCCCTGATTGGGGGAAGCAGCCCGGGCACGTGCAGCATACTCTTCATGGCGAAAACTGAATTTCGCAGGACGGAGGAGCGAGGTGCCCCATCGGATCGTGCATATGCTCCGGGCGCGCGGCTCGGGCCGCCGCCCCGTCATGCTCGCCATCGCCGGGGACAGCGCGGCGGGCAAGACCACACTCACGCGGGGGCTTGTGCAGTGCCTGGGGGCCGACCGGATGACCGCGGTCTGCGTGGACGACTACCACCGCTACGACCGGGAGGAACGCGCCGGCAAACCCTTCACCGCGCTGCACCCCGACTGCAATCACATCGACATCATGGAGCAGCACCTGCAGCTCCTGTCGATGGGCGAACCGATCCTGAAGCCCGTGTACGACCACTCCACCGGACGGCTCGTCCGGCCGGAACTGGTCGAACCCCGCGACTTCGTGATCGTCGAAGGGCTGCTTCCCCTGCACACCCGCCTCGCCCGCGCCTGCTTCGACATCACCGTCTACCTCGACCCGCCCGAACCGCTGCGGCACTCCTGGAAGATCGCGCGCGACTGCGAGAAGCGCGGCTACTCCCCCGACCAGGTCCGCGCCGAGCTGGACCGCCGCGAGCCCGAGAGCGCCGCCTACATCCGCCCCCAGCGCAAGCACGCCGACATCGTCGTCCGGTTCGCGCCCGTCGCGGGCCGCGTCGACCCGCCCGGCACCCCGCTGTCGGCCGAACTGCTGCTGCGCCCGACGATCGACCACCCCGAACTGTCGGGCGTCCTCGACGCCGAACCCGGCGCCGGGACGGCCATGCACCTGCGGCTGCACCGCGACACCGACGGCCGTCCCGTGGACGCCCTGCACGTGCACGGGTACGTGTCGCCCGAGGAGTCGCAGGTCGTCAAGAAGGCCATCTGGTCGCGGCTCGGCGCCCGCGCCGGCGACGGCCTCGTCGATCCCGACGCCCTCGGCAGGCTCGGCGGCGCGGGCACCAGCGACCCGCTCGCCATCACCCAGCTGCTCCTGCTCTACCACCTGCTCGACGCGGACCACCGCCAAGCCGCCTGACCGTAGAGTTCAGGCTCCGCGACGCGCGGGGAGGCCCCGGGGCTTCGGACCTGTGCCCCGGGCCGCGCGACGCGGCGGCCGGGAGGGCGCCCAGCGGGCGCACGGCGCCCTCCCGGCCTTTCCACGGCCCGTGCTTGACAACTCGTGCGCTAGAGCTCGTGCCAGGGGATCACGGGCCGCTCCGGCGCGACCAGCGCGAGCGACTGCCCGCCGCGGACCGTCTCGTCCGGCGCCGCCGACAGCCGGAACCGGGCGTTCGGCCGGTGCGACTCCCCCACCGCCAGCAGCGTGCTGCCCCGCCGCAGCAGGAAGATCGCGACGTCCAGCCGCGGCCACTCCCCCGCGCCCTCCGGCACGTCCACCCGGTACAGCGTCCCGTCGGTGTCGAGCGTGCTCGCCAGATTGTGGTAGATCGCCGAAACGCCCGGATTGCGGATCGCGACGGCCACCACCGCGGGATCGTCGATGTCGACGGGCTCGACGTCCCGCCCGATCAGCGACAGCGCGTCGGCGATCTCCGCCCGGCGGCCCCCGTCCCGCAGCCCCGCCAGCAGATGCACCGCCGGGTCCCCGTGCCGCCGCAGATGCGCCGCGACCTGCAGCAGCACCCGGACGGTCTCGTCGTCGTTCCGCCCCACCACCAGGACCGTCCGCGCGTCCGGCAGGCACGCGCGCTCGAACGCCGTCGCGTCGAACTCCACCACGTCGTACAGGTCCGGGTCGGGATTCTCCCCCGGCAGCTCACCGGGCCAGAACACCGTGACCACGGCCGTCCGCGCGAAGTCCGGATCGGCCCGCAGCTGCCCGATGATCGAGCGCAGCCCGTCCCGCTCGTACCCGACGACCACGACGTGCCCGCGATGGCGCAGCCGCGCCTGCCCGTTGGCCTTCATCGTCCTGCCCTTCGACATCCAGAGCGTCAGCTCCGCGAACAGCACGAGCCCCGCCGTCACGCCCGAGCCGATGATCAGCACCCCGCCGATCCGCCCGCCCGCCGACTCCGGCGACAGATCGCCGTACCCGGTCGTGGTGCCGCTGACGATGAAGTACCAGACGTACCCGAGCGGCTTCTTGATCTCCGCGCCGGACGGCTCGAACACCGCGATCAGCACCCAGCCCGCGACGAACGCGCCGGCCAGCACCAGCGCGGGCACCCGCCAGGACCGGGCCGTCACCCGGTTGAGCAGCTGGAACAGCAGGATCGGCATCCGCGCAGCGTGGCAGCACGCACCGCCGCCGGTCAAGTACGCGCAGGTCGGCCGGTACGCGCCGGTCAGCCCGCCGGGCCTCGGCTGAGGACCCGGCTCAGCGCCGCCGCGACCTCCGCCGACAGGTCCCGGTCGTCCGTCCCGTCCGTCCCGCCCGGCGCGCCCGCGCGGACGAGGTCGTCCCGGACGGCGTCGCGGGTGTGGCCGCAGTCGCGGCACTCCACCTCGCCCAGCCGGCACACGAGCGCGGCCGATTCACAAACGGTGCAGCGGTCGAGTTCGTCCGCCCAGCCGTGAACGGCCTGGCAGCCGGGACACACCAGCACCTGGTGGTCCGCCCGGACCCCGCGCCGCCACGGGCTCGCGCCCCGCACGGGATCGGTCTGCCGCGCCCCGCAGCGGAAGCAGGGCATCACACCTCCAGAAGGTGCGGGGGCCGGTTCCGGCCACCTGTCCGGAACCGGCCCGTTCGCTCAGAGATCGGCGAGCGCCTTGCGGTACTCGTCGATGTCGCGCGCGTCCGGAATGGCGTTCTCCACCTTCCACCGGACCACGCCCTCGGTGTCGATGATGAAGGTCCCGCGCGTGGCGAGGCCCCTCTCCTCGTCGAACACCCCGTAGCGCCGTGCGACCCCGCCGTGCGGCCAGAAGTCCGCGAGCAGCGGGAACTGGTACTTCTCCTGCTCGGCCCAGGCGCGCAGGGCGAACATCGAGTCCACCGACACCGCCAGGACCTGCACGTCGTCCCCGCCCAGCGTGGGCAGCTCGTCCCTGATCTGGCACAGCTCACCGGTACAGACACCGCTGAACGCCAGCGGGTAGAACACCAGGACGACGTTCTTCCGCCCCCGGAAGTCCGACAGCTTCACCGGCGTCCCGTGCTGGTCCTTCAGCTCGAAGTCCGGTGCGCCGTCGCCTACCTCAACCGCCAAAGCCACTCCTGTTTGTTTGCAAGACCCTCGGCGTCAGGCCGCTAGGCGGCCTTCCTCCAATGGGCCTTACGTGCGATCGCTGCATCGCTCCGACTCGCCCCAGGGGCTCGCTGCGCGATCAGGTTCTCGCTTCGCTCGCGCCTCCGCCCCCGGCCCGGCCTTCGGACGCAATCGCAGTGTTTCCCGTCCGCTCCGGCTGGGGCTGCGGGCTGAGGTCGTGTCCGGAGGTCCTTGGCGAGTCTTGGACGACTCTACGTTAAGGCAATCCAGGCGGACACTCCCGCGCGCCCCGGCCCTTTCCAAGCCCGACCGGGGATGCGGGGGCGGGGGCGCATTCGGGGACGGGCGCGGGCGCCCGTCCCCGCACGTCTACTTCCCCTTGACCTTGGGCGCGGCGAGCCGCGTCCCCGACCACTCCTTGCCGGCGCTGAGGCTGCGCGACTGCGACAGGCCGGCCGTGTCGGCCGCCTCGCCGATGTCGCTGGGCTCCACGTGCCCCTCGCGTCCCGCCTTGGGCGTCAGCAGCCAGATGTCGCCGCCGCTGGTGAGGGGGACCATCGCGTCGGTCAGGCCCTCGAACAGGTCGCCGTCGTCCTCGCGCCACCACAGCAGCACGATGTCGACCACGTCGTCGTAGTCCTCGTCGACCAGCTCGTTCCCCGTGACGGCCTCGACGGAATCGCGGAGCTCCTCGTCCACGTCGTCGTCGTAGCCGATCTCCTGCACCACCTGGCCCGCCTTCAGGCCGAGCCGTTCGGCCAGGCTGCGCTCAGACTGCGCCTGACCCGCGGTCGCGCTCACGAAAGTCCTCCCATGTCGTTCGTCCGCACGGTGCTCCGTGCACCTGTGCACATCTCCTGTACGGCCCCCCGGGACGGGCGGCCCGTCCGCACCTGTGCGGTGTTTGCGGGACAGTCCACACAAGTGTGGGCCCCTAGCGCAAGTGTCTTCCCGGCATTTGGCGCCCTCATTGGGCCGATGCCGGAATCGGCCGTCACGATGCGGCCACCGAGGGTGAAGTTCGAGCCCGTCTCTTGATACAACCGTCAACCCCTGAGGAAGGACAACCGGACCTCGCGGTCGGGATTGTCGACGTTGAGGTCCACCAGGGCGATCGACTGCCACGTGCCGAGCGCGAGGCGTCCGGCGGTGACCGGGACGGTCGCGAAGGGCGGGACCAGCGCGGGCATGACGTGCGACCTGCCGTGCCCGCGGGACCCGTGGGCGTGGCGCCACCGGTCGTCGGCGGGCAGCAGGTCGCCGAGCGCGGCGAGCAGGTCGTCGTCGCTGCCCGCCCCGAGTTCGATGATCGCGACGCCGGCGGTGGCGTGCGGCACGAACACGTGCAGCAGCCCGTCGCCGCCGGCGTCGGCCGCGAATCTCTGGCATTCCGCCGTGATGTCGTGCACGGCCTCCTTCGATCCGGTGGACACCCGGATCACGGTGCTCTCCATGGACTCGGGTCTACCCCATCGGCGGCGCGGGACCCGTCCGGCCCCCGTGCCGCCGGGCGCGTTCCCCTCAGCGGGACGCCGTGTGCATCTCGCGGGGCTCGATCACGGCGTCGGGCCCCGGGTAGACGAGCGTCTCGTGCCCGTCCTCGAAGCGGACGAGGAACGGCGGGCCGCCGTTCTCGCCGCGCACGTCGATGATCTCGCCCGTCCGGTCCGGCTGCCCCACGATCTTGCCGTGGACGTGCAGCCTGTCTCCTATGCGTCCGTTCATGTCTCCCCCAAGTCACGGTCGCCTTTTCCCGGCCTCCTACGTTCGTTCCCCGCCCGGACGGGCAATCTCACGGGGACGCGCAAAAAACGCGTCGTCGATCGGGTCCGCGCCCCGGCCGGGCGGGGACGATGGTTACCGGACAGTAGAGATGCGTTAACCGTCGTGAGCGGCGACGATGGACGCGAATGCAGGCGACGAACAGTCGTGCGGAGACCGGCGGCCTCCGGCCGGGGTCTCACCAGCACAGACGGTAAGCACAGAGGGGACCCCGTGGCTTCCGGACGTCAACGCTACTCGATCATCAGCGACGGCCTGCCGAGCCAGCTGCCCGACATCAACCCGGACGAGACCCGGGAGTGGCTGGAATCGCTGGACACGGTCATCAAGACCGAGGGCCGAGGCCGGGCCCGCTACGTGATGCTGCGCCTCCTGGAGCGGGCCCGCGAGCTGCAGGTCGGCGTGCCGGGCCTGCGCAGCACCGACTTCATCAACACGATCCCGCCGGAGCTGGAGCCGTGGTTCCCCGGCGACGAGCACGTCGAGCGCCGCATCCGCGCCTACATCCGGTGGAACGCCGCGATCATGGTGTCGCGCGCGAACCGTCCCGACATCGGCGTCGGCGGGCACATCGCCACGTACGCGTCGGCCGCGTCGCTGTACGAGGTGGGCTTCAACCACTTCTTCCGCGGCAAGGACCACGGCGAGTCCGGCGACCAGGTGTTCATCCAGGGGCACGCCTCCCCCGGCATCTACGCGCGCGCCTACCTCGAGGGGCGGCTGCCGGAGGAGAAGCTGGACGGCTTCCGGCAGGAGCAGTCGCACCCCGGCGGCGGGCTGTCGTCCTACCCGCACCCCCGGCTGATGCCGGACTTCTGGGAGTTCCCCACGGTGTCCATGGGCCTCACCGCGATCGACGCGGTGTACCAGGCCCGGTTCAACCGCTACCTCTACAACCGCCGCATCAAGGACACGTCGCGCTCGCACGTGTGGGCGTTCCTCGGCGACGGCGAGATGGGCGAGCCCGAGTCGCTCGGCGCGATCGGCCTGGCCGCCCGCGAGGAGCTCGACAACCTGACGTTCGTCGTCAACTGCAACCTGCAGCAGCTCGACGGCCCGGTGCGCGGCAACGGCAAGATCATCCAGGAGCTCGAGTCGTTCTTCCGCGGCGCCGGCTGGAACGTCATCAAGGTCATCTGGGGCCGCGACTGGGACCCGCTGCTCGCGCAGGACGTCGACGGCGCGCTCGTCAACAAGATGAACACGACGCCCGACGGCCAGTTCCAGACGTTCAGCGTCGAGTCGGGCTCGTACATCCGGGAGAAGTTCTTCGGCGACGACCCCCGGCTGCGCAAGATCGTCCAGGACCTGACGGACGACGACCTGCGCAAGCTGTCGCGCGGCGGGCACGACTACCGGAAGGTGTACGCGGCGTTCAAGGCGGCCCGCGAGCACGTCGGGCAGCCGACGGTGATCCTGGCGCACACGATCAAGGGCTGGACGCTCGGCTCCGACTTCGAGGCGCGCAACGCCACGCACCAGATGAAGAAGCTCACCAAGGCCGAGCTGAAGGAGTTCCGCGACCGCCTCTACCTGGACATCCCGGACTCCGCGCTCGAGCAGCCGCTGCCGCCCTACTACCACCCGGGCGAGGACTCCGACGAGATCCAGTACATGCGCGAGCGCCGCGCGGCCCTCGGCGGGTTCCTGCCGAAGCGGGTCGTGCGGGCCAAGCCGCTGAAGCTGCCCGGCGACCCGGTGTACGCCGAGCTGAAGAAGGGGTCCGGCAAGCAGAACGTGGCGACGACGATGGCGTTCGTCCGGCTGCTCAAGGACCTGATCAAGGACGAGAACATCGGCGCCCGGTTCGTCCCGATCGCCCCGGACGAGTACCGCACGTTCGGCATGGACTCGCTGTTCCCGACGTCCAAGATCTACTCGCCGCACGGGCAGACCTACGACGCGGTGGACCGGAAGCTGCTGCTGTCGTACAAGGAGTCCGAGAGCGGGCAGATGCTGCACGAGGGCATCAGCGAGGCCGGCTCGATGGCGTCGACGATCGCCGCGGGCACGTCCTACGCGACGCACGGCGAGCACATGATCCCCGTCTACATCTTCTACTCGATGTTCGGGTTCCAGCGGACCGGCGACCAGATGTGGGCGCTCGGCGACCAGATGGGCCGCGGGTTCCTGCTCGGCGCCACCGCCGGCCGCACCACCCTCACCGGCGAGGGCCTCCAGCACGCCGACGGCCACTCCCCGCTGCTCGCGGCGACGAACCCGGCGTGCGTCCACTACGACCCGACCTGGTCGTTCGAGCTGGCGTACATCACGCAGGACGCGCTGCGCCGCATGTACGGGACGTCCGAGGAGCACCCGGACGGCGAGGACGTCTTCTACTACCTCACCGTCTACAACGAGCCCTACCAGCAGCCCGCCGAACCCGACGATCTGGACGTCGCCGGGCTGCTCAAGGGTTTGTACCGGTACCGGTCCGCGCCGGAGATCGCCGCGGGCGACGGGCAGTCGCCGCGCGCGCAGATCCTCGCGTCCGGCGTCGGCGGCCGGTGGGCGCTGGAGGCGCAGCGGCTCCTCGCCGAGGACTGGGGCGTCGCCGCGGACGTCTGGTCCGCGACCTCGTGGAACGAGCTGGCCCGCGAGGCCCGCGAGTGCGACGAGCACAACCTGCTGAACCCCGAGGGCGAGCAGCGCGTCCCGTACGTCACCCGCACCCTCGACGGCGTCGCCGGGCCGATCGTCGCGGTGTCGGACTTCGCCCGCGCCGTCCCCGACCAGATCGCCCCGTGGGTGAACGGCGACTACACGTCGCTCGGCACCGACGGCTTCGGGTTCTCCGACACCCGGGCCGCCGCCCGCCGGTTCTTCCACGTGGACGCGGCGTCGATCGTCCTGGCCGTCCTCACCCGGCTCGTCCGGCAGGGCGAGGTCAAGCCGGAGGCCCTCCCGCAGGCCATCGCGAAGTACCGGCTGAACGCGGAGGTCAGCGACGTGTTCGCGGGCGGCGTCGGCAGCGCCGAGAGCAACACCGGCGGCGAGAGCTAGCCGCGCGAAGCGGGCGGCGCGCGAACGCGGAGGTGTAGGCCGCGTTCCCCGCCGCCCGCGGGCGTCCTCAGGGCATCGGCGGCGTGAAGACGCCGAACCGGTTGCCCGACCGGTCCTCCAGGTAGGCGAAGCGCAGGCCCCGGGGCGTCGCCGCCGTCGCCGCCGCGACCTTCCCGCCGCACTTCTCCGCCCGCGCGCACGCCGCGTCGACGTCCTCGACCAGGACGAAGAACATCGCGTGCGCCCCGTCCGCGCCGGTCTCGTGCGAGAGCCCGCCGCTCGGCGCGTCCGCCCCGGCGTAGCGCACCAGGTCGTACCCCTCGGTGCCGGGGACGATCGAGCCCGCGTCCGCGTCGAACCGCCAGCCGAACATGTCGCCGTAGAACCTGCGCGCCTCGTCCGGGGCGTCGGTGCCGATCTGGAACCACGCGACGGTGTTGAACGCCGGAATCGCCATCGTCTTCCTCCTCGAATAGGTGACGGGCCCAGCTTCGGGCGTCCCGGCGACAGCCCCCTGTCGGTGTTTCTCAGACGAATTCGAGGCGCCGGGTGACGTAGTCGAGGGGGACGTCCTTGACCACGACGTCCTCGTACCGGCGCTCGGGCGCGGTCTCCTCGAGCAGGGCGGCGCGCCGGATGCGGTCGATGCGGAAGATCCGGGCCTCCCCCCGCAGCCGGCACCAGCCGATGAGGTACCAGCGCAGGGACGCGCACGTGAACGCGACCGGCTCCACGTCGCGCTCGCTCTCGTCCCCGGCCCCGTTCACGTACTCGAGGCGGACGACGCGGCGCGCCGACACGGCCTCCTCCAGCACGGACGGGACGGACGGCGACGCGGCGGCGTCGTGCGGCGTCAGGAACCGGACGCGCTCGGCGAGCTCCCGCGCGGACGCGCCGTCGTTCGCCGACATCGCGGAGACGATCTTGTGCAGCGCGGTGCGGGCCGCGCGCGAGTACGGGGAGCCGTCGGCGCGCGCCAGGGTGATCGCGACGGCGACGGCCTCGGCGGGCGTGAAGTTGAGCGGCGGGAGCGTCCGATCGGGATCGATCGTGTACCCGCCGCCCCGCCCGACGTCGGCGTAGATCGGGACACCGGCCTGCTGCAGGGCGCCGATGTCGCGTTCGATCGTCCGCGAGCTGACCTCGTAGCGCGCGGCCAGCTCGCGGGCGCTGACCCGGCGCGGCGCGCGGGCCCGCAGTTCCTCCACCAGGGCGTACAGGCGATCGGTCCGGTTCACGCCGCGACCGTACGCCCCACCACCGACATCCCGGCCCGCGGCCGGGTGGGTCAGAGGGTGTGGAGGAAGTCGAGGAGGGCCTGGTTCACCTCGTCCGGGCGTTCCTGCTGGGTCCAGTGGCCGCAGCCGGAGAGGGAGACGGTGCCGCGCAGGTTCGGGACGAAGTCGCGGAGGCGGGCGACGGCGTCGGGGGCGGCGACCGGGTCGCGGTCGCCGGCGACGAACAGGGCCGGCGGGGTGACGGGGGCGCGGTGCCAGGCGGCGGTGAGGTCCCAGTTGCGGTCGAGGTTGCGGTACCAGTTGACCGGGCCCGTGAAGCCGCTGTCGGCGTACTCGGCGACGTAGGCGGCGATGTCGTCCGCGGTGAGCCAGGCGGGGAGTTCGTCCGGTTCGGGGAGGGCGTCGAGGACGCCGCCGCCCTCGGGGGCGACGAGGGCGGTGCCGGGGCCGTCGCCGGAGATCGCGTGGAACATGCGGCGGAACGTGGAGGCGCGGTCGCGGTCGAGTTCGGCCTCGGGGGCGTCCGGTTCCTGGAACCGCACCATGTAGAAGCCGTCGCCGAAGTAGCGGCGCATCGTCGCGACGGGCGGGCGGGAACTGCGCGGGCGGTGCGGCACCGACATGCCGACGACGCCGCGGACCTTGTCGGGACGCATCTGGGCGACGGCCCACGCGACGGGCGCGCCCCAGTCGTGCCCGACGACCACCGCGCGTTCGGCGCCCAGGGCGTCGATGAGCCCGACGGCGTCCCCCGCCAGGTGCATGATCGTGTACTGGGCGGGGTCGGCGGGGCCGCCCGTCCGGGCGTAGCCGCGCTGGTCGGGGGCGACGGCGTGGAAGCCCGCGGCGGCGAGCGCGGTGAGCTGGTGGCGCCAGGAGTACCAGCACTCGGGGAAGCCGTGCAGGAGCAGGACGAGCGGGCCCTCGCCGGCCTCGGCGACGTGCATCCGCAGGCCGCCGTTCCCCTCGACGAAACGGTGCGCGATCTCGGTCATCGCACCAACGTAGACGGCGCGGCGGGGCCCACATCGGTCGGGCCGGGATTGTGTGTCCGGGCCACATGGGTCCCGGGTGGCGGTGTGCGTAGGTTCTGCGCATGACGAGCGTGACACCGGACCTGACGGGGCGGCAGGCCCTGGTCACCGGCGGGGCGAGCGGGATCGGGCTGGCGTGCGCCCGGCGGCTGGCGGCGGCGGGGGCGCGGGTGACCGTGGCGGACCTGGACGGGACGGCGGCGGAGCGCGCCGCGCGGGAGTTCGGCGGCGCCGCGCTGGCGGTGGATCTCGCGGGGCCGGATGTGGCCGGGGTGGGCGCCGGGTTCGACGTCCTGGTCAACAACGCGGGGGTGCAGCATGTGGCGCCGCTCCACGAATTCCCGCCCGAGGTGTTCGCCCGGATCCTGCGGCTGATGGTGGAGGCGCCGTTCCGGCTGGTGCGGGACGCGCTGCCGGGAATGTACGAGCGCGGCTGGGGCCGGATCGTGAACGTGTCGTCGGTGCACGGGCTGCGCGCGTCGCCGTTCAAGGCCGCGTACGTGACGGCCAAGCACGGTCTCGAGGGGTTGTCGAAGGTGATCGCGCTGGAGGGCGCGCCGCACGGCGTGACGTCCAACTGCGTCAATCCTTCTTATGTGCGGACCCCACTGGTGGAGGGGCAGATCGCGGATCAGGCGCGCGCGCACGGCATGTCGGAGGACGATGTCGTGGAGCGGGTCATGCTGCAGAAGGCGGCTGTGAAGCGGCTCGCGGAGCCCGAGGAGGTGGCCGAGCTGGTCGCCTACCTGTGCTCTCCCGCGGCGGCGATGGTCACGGGTGCGTCGCTGACCCTCGACGGAGGCTGGACGGCCCATTGACAATGTCGCGTATGTCGTGCGGCGTCTTTCTCGAACTGCTCGCCCGCGAGGCGTCCCCCGTGGAGTTCGAGGGGCCGCTGGTGCAGGCGCGGGCGGAGGGGGCGCCCCCGGCCGTCCTGGCGGAGCTGGAGGCGGCGAAGCTGGCGGCGCTGCGGGTGCGGGCGGTGATGCGGCGGCACGCGCGGCGGGAGGCGGAGCTCGCGGCGCTGTTCGACACGGCGGGCGATCTGGCCGGGCTGCGCGATCTGGACGCGGTGCTGGAGGCGATCACCCGGCGGGCGCGGCGGCTGCTGAACGCCGACATCGCGTACCTGACGCTGAACGACGACGCGCGCGGCGACACGTACATGCGGGTGACGGACGGGTCGGTGTCGGCGGCGTTCCGGCGGCTGCGGCTGCCGATGGGAACCGGGCTGGTCGGGCTGGTCGCGCAGACGGCGATGCCGTACAACAGCGACCACTACCTGGTGGACGAGCAGTTCCAGCATCGCGGGTTCATCGACGAGGCGGTCGCCGAGGAGGGCCTGGTCGCCATCCTGGGCGTGCCGATGAAGCTGGGCAACCGGGTGATCGGCGTGCTGACGGCGGCGAACCGCAGCGAGCGTCCGTTCGACCAGGAGGAGGTCGCGCTGCTCGGGTCGCTGGCGGCGCACGCGGCGATCGCGATCGACAACGCGCGCCTGCTGGAGGAGACCCGCACGGCTCTGGAGGAGCTGAGCGCCGCCAACGAGGAGGTCAAGGCGCGTAGCGCGGCCGTGGAGGTGGCGGCGCGCGCGCACGACCGGATGACGGCGGTCGTGGTGCGCGGGGGTGGTGTCGAGGACGTCGCCGCGATCGTCACCGAGCTGCTGGGCGGCACCCTGCACGTCCTGGACGCGGACGGCGCCCGGCTGGCGACGACGGGGGCCGCCTCGGCACCGTTGAGCGACGAGGAGCTGGCCGGGGTCTCGGCGTCCGCGCACTCTGCGCGCGCGCAGGGACGGACGGTGCGGCGGGGCGATCTGTGGATCGCGTCCGTGTCGAGCGGCGACGAGATGCTCGGGACGCTGGTGCTGCGCACGTCCGGCGAGGTGTCGGACGCCGACCAGCGGATCCTGGAGCGCGCCGCGCTCGTCACCGCGCTGCTGCTGCTGTTCCAGCGCAGCGTGACCGAGGCGGAGGGGCGGGTGCGCGGCGAGCTGCTCGACGACCTGCTGTCGGAGCGGCGGGCGGACGCGGCGGCGCTGGCGGCGCGGGCGCGGCGCGTGAACGTGGACCTCGGGGCGCCGCACGTGGTGCTGTCGGCCCGGTACGAGTCGCGCGACCACCGGCGGCGCGCGGAGTTCTGGGCGTCGTCGTTCGCGGCGGTGGAGCACGGGCTGGCCGCGTCCCGCGGCGAGGAGGTCGTGCTGCTGCTGCCGGGCGAGCGTCCGGGCGACGCCGCGCGGCGGGTCGCCAAGGAGCTGGGCGCGTCGTTGGGGGCTCCGGCGACGGTCGGCGCGGCCGGCCCGGTGCGGGGGCCGGGCGAGGTCGCCGGGGCGCACCGGGAGGCGCAGCGGTGCGCGGACGCGCTGGTGGCGCTGGGCCGCCGCGGGAACGGGGCGGGCGCGTCCGAGCTGGGGTTCATCGGCCTGCTGATCGGCGACGACCGGGACGTGCCGGGGTTCCTCGCCGGGTCGCTGGGGCCGGTCATCGACTACGACGAGCGGCGCGGGACGGCGCTCGTCCGCACGCTCGAGGCGTACTTCGGGGCGGGCGGGGGGCTCGCGCGGACGGCGCAGGAGCTGCACATCCACGTGAACACGGTCAGCCAGCGGCTGGACCGGATCGGGCGGCTGCTCGGCGAGGACTGGCAGTCCCCGGACCGGGCGCTGGAGCTGCAGCTCGCGCTGCGGCTGCACCGCCTGCGGTGACGCCGCGAACGGGCCGCCGTCCTGCGGGGACGGCGGCCCGTTCCGTGCGTCACGCGGGGGTCTCGACCTTGTCGCGCGCGGGTTCCGCCGGACGGCGGCGCGCCGCGCGGGCCGCGATCAGGTCGCGGGCCGTGCCCCAGACGCCGCGCCGGAACAGCAGCACGACGAGGATGAAGATGCCGCCGGTGATGATGCCGGTCTCCTGGAACCCGGCGGTGGCCAGGTAGTCGTTCAGCTCGACGATCAGCGCGGCGCCGACGATGCCGCCCCACAGCGTGCCGATGCCGCCGAGGACGACCATCATCACGGCCTCGCCCGACGTCGTCCAGTACACGCCCTGCAGGGACGCGAAGCCGTGGCCGATGGCGAACAGGCCGCCGGCCAGTCCGGACAGGGCCGCCGACAGGACGAACGCGAGCAGCTTGAAGCGGTCGACGCTGTAGCCGAGCGCGCGCGCCCGTGCGGGGTTGTCGCGGATGGACATCAGTACGCACCCGAACGGGGAACGGACGATGCGCCAGGCGGCGAACAGTCCGGCCAGGATGAACGGGAGGCCCGCGTAGTAGAAGTAGAACGGGTCGGACAGGTCGAGCCCGAACAGTTCCCTGGGGATGCCCTGGAGGCCGTTCTCTCCGCCTGTGACGTCCCTCCACTGGTTGGCGACGAAGTACACCATCTGCGCGAAGGCCAGGGTGACCATCGCGAAGTAGATGCCGCGCAACCGGACGGACAGGAACCCGATCGGGAGGGCGAGCAGGGCGGCGAACGCCGCACCGCCCAGGATCGCGACGGGGAACGGCAGCCCGGAGTGCAGGGCGATCAGGCCGGTCGCGTACGCCGAGCCGCCCCAGAAGGCGGCGTGCCCGAACGACAGCAGCCCGGTGAAGCCGAGCAGCAGGTCGACGGCGACGGCGAACAGCGCCCAGCAGGCGATGTCCAGCGCGACCGGCGGGTAGACGAACCAGGGCAGCGCGAGCGCCGCCACGAGGCCGACGGCGAGCAGCACGGGGCGTCCGGCGAGTTTGGACAGGATCACGGTGCCACCTCCGGGTTCACAGTGCGGCCTCCTCGCGCCCGAACAGGCCGGCGGGACGCCACAGCAGCACGACGGCCATCAGGATGAACACGAGCGTCTGCGACAGCGACGGGACGTAGTAGTTGCCGAGCGCCGACACGAGCCCGACCGCGAACCCGGCGGCGACCGACCCGAACACCGAGCCGAGGCCGCCGATCACCACGACGGCGAACACGGTGACGATCAGGTCGGCGCCCATCAGCGGGTTGACGGCCCGCATCGGCGCGGCGAGCACGCCCGCGAACCCGGCGAGCGCGATGCCGAAGCCGAACACGGGCGTCACCCAGCGCGCCACGTCGATGCCGAGGGCGCGGGTCAGTTCCGGCCGTTCCGTGGACGCCCGGACGATCATGCCGACGCGGGTGCGGGCCAGCACGAACCACACCGCGCCGCACACGACGAGCGACACGGCCAGGACGAACACCTGGTACGCGGGATACGTGAACAGGCCGAGGTCGATCGAGCCGTTCAGCGCGGACGGGCGCGGATAGGGCTGCGACTGCACGCCGTACTGCCGCTTCACCAGGTCCTGCAGGATCAGCGCCAGCCCGAAGGTGAACAGGAAGTTGTAGAGGGGATCGAGGGGCGCCAGCCGGCGGATGAACAGCCGTTCCACCGCGACGCCGGCCACGCCCAGGACGAGCGGGACGAGCGGCAGCGCGATCCAGAAGTTCACGCCGAAGGAGTCGAGGAGGACGTAGGAGCCGAACGCGCCGAGCATGTAGAACGCGCCGTGCGCGAAGTTGACGACGCCGAGCATCCCGAAGATGACCGCGAGGCCGAGGGCGAGCAGGGCGTAGAACGCCCCGCCCACCAGGCCGTTGAAGGCTTGCTGCAGCATCCGGCGGCCTCAGAGCTCGCAGGCCGGGCTCGGCCGCTGGAACGCCTCGGCCGCCGGGATCGTCTCGATGATCTTCTCGTAGTCCCAGGGCTCGGAGACCTCGCTCTCCGGCTTGACCTCGGCGAGGTAGGCGTCGTGGGTCAGCAGGTGGTCCTCGGCCCGGATCGTTCCGGTGGAGGTGAACACGTCGTTCACCTTGTGGCCTTCGAGCTCCTCCACCACGGGGTCGGACGCGTCCGTCCCGGCGCGCTGGACGGCCTCCAGGTACTGCAGGGCGGCGGAGTAGTCGCCCGCGTGGACGGCCGTGGGACGGGCGCCCGTCTCCCGCTTGAACCGGTCGGCCCACGCGCGGTTGTCGTCGTCCTGGTTCCAGTACCAGAAGTCGGTGAAGCGGGTGCCCTCCAGGGCCTTCGGGCCGAGCGAGTGGATGTCGGTGATGAACATCAGCCCGACGGCGAGGCCCACGCCCTTGTCGCGCAGCTTGTACTCGTTGTACTGCTTCACGAGGTTCACGAGGTCGCCGCCGGCCTGCATGGCGCCGATGACGTCCGGCTTCGGGTCCAGGTCCGGGGCCTTCAGCAGGAACGTGGAGAAGTTGTCGTTGGGGAAGGGGGTCGGGTCGGACTTCACGACCGTCCCGCCCGCACCCTTGACCGAGGCGCTGAACGTCTTCTCCATGTCCTGGCCGAACGCGTAGTCGGGGTAGACGAGGTACCAGTTCTTCGCCCCGGACTTGGTCAGCGCGGTGCCCGTCCCGTGGGCGAGCATGTAGCTGTTGTAGCCGTAGTGGAAGGTGTACTTGTTGCACTGCTCGCCGGTCAGCGCGGTGGTGGCGGCGCCCACGGAGATGAACACGCGCTTCTTGCCCTCCGCCACGTTCGCGACGGCGAGCGCGGCCGACGACGTGGGCACGTCCACGATCATGTCGGCCTTCTGCCGGTCGTAGAGTTCGCGCGCCTTGGTGTTGGCGATGTCGGGCTTATTCTGGTGGTCGGCGGAGACGACCTCGATCTCCGTCGCGACCGCCTTGTCGCCGTACTTCTTCTTGAAGTCCGCGACGGCCATCTCGACCGCCTTCACGGCGTTCTCGCCCGACAGGTCGGCGTAGACGCCGGACTGGTCGGTCAGCACCGCGAGCACGATCTTGTCGTCGCTGATCTTGCCGCCGCCCCCGCCGGGTCCGCCCGCGCCGCAGCCGGCCAGCAGGGCTCCGGCGGCCGCGAGCGCGGCCGAGCGTCCCATGAGTTTCATCGGGCTCTCCCTAGATTCCGAGGTACTGCAGGAGTTCGCTCTCGCGGGCGCGGACCTCGTCGTTGTCCATCGACTGGACGATCCGGCCCTCGGCGAGCAGGTGGTGGCGGTCGGCGACGGTGGCGGCGAAGTGCACGTTCTGCTCGATCAACAGGACGGTGACGCCCGCGGCCTTGACCTCGCGCAGGATGTCGCCGATCTGCGCGACGATCAGCGGCGACAGGCCCTCGGTGGGCTCGTCGCACAGCAGCAGGCGGGCGCCGGTGCGCAGCACGCGGGCGAGCGCGAGCATCTGCTGCTCGCCGCCCGACAGCTTCGTCCCGGGGAACCGGCGGCGCTCCCTGAGCCGCGGGAACGTGTCGTAGACGCGGTCCAGCGGCCACGCCTCGGGCCCCTTGCCGTTCGCCGGCCGGGCGGGCGGCAGCAGCAGGTTCTCCTCCACCGACAGGGTGGCGAAGACGCCGCGGTCGTCCGGGACGTACCCGAGGCCGCGCCGCGCGCGCTTGTGCGGCCCCAGGGCGGTGATGTCCTCGCCGAGGAACTCCACGGTTCCGGACGCGCCCGCGTGCAGGCCCATCAGGCAGCGCAGCAGCGTGGTCTTCCCGGCGCCGTTGCGGCCGACGAGGGTGACGATCTCGCCCTCGTCCACGTGCAGCGACACGTCCCGCAGGGCCTGCGCCTCGCCGTACCAGGCGGACAGGCCGTCAACTCGCAGCATGGGCGTCTCCGAGGTAGGCGGTGATGACCCGGGGGTCGTGGCGGATCTCGGCGTACGGGCCCTCCACCAGGACCCGGCCGTGCTGCAGGACGGTGACCCGGTCGGCGAGGCTGGAGACGACGCTCATGTTGTGCTCGACCAGCACGACCGTCCGCCCCGCCCGGACCCGCCGGACGAGCTCGACGGTGCGGTCGACGTCCTCGACGCCCATCCCGGCGGTCGGCTCGTCCAGCAGCAGCACCTTCGGGTCGAGGGCGAGCGCGAGGGCGAGTTCGAGCGCCCGCTTGCGCCCGTACGCCAGCGCGCCCGCCGGGGTCTCGGCGTGCTCCTCCAGGCCGACCTGGGCGAGCAGCTCGGCCGCGCGGTCCGCGAACCGCCCGAGCGACTTGTCCGACTTCCAGAACCGCCACCCGAGGCCGGTGCGCCCGGCGAGCGCCAGCTCCACGTGCCGGCGCGGGGTCAGCTCGGCGAACAGGCTGGTGATCTGGAACGACCGCGCCAGCCCGAGCCGCGCGATCCGCTCCGGGCTGCTGCCCGCCAGCTCCCGCCCGGCCAGCCGCACGCTCCCGGACGTCGGCTTGAGGAAGCCGGTGAGCAGGTTGAACAGCGTCGTCTTGCCCGCGCCGTTCGGCCCGACGAGCGCGTGCACCGCGCCCTCCGCGACGTCCAGGTCCACGCCGTCCACGGCGCGGAACCCGCGGAACTCCCTGACCAGGCCGCGCGCCGTCAGCACCGGCGCCGGCCGGACGGTAGCGCCCATGCGCCCTCCTCCCATGGTGACCCGGACCACACCGGGCCGCCGTGCTCGGGAACGCTAGGCCGCCACCGCGAAACGGACTATGTGAGCCAGCGACACATTCCGCCCGGCCGATACGGATGTGACCCACATCACGTGCAGGTCGGAGCCCCGTTCACATGGGACGCCGCGCGCTTATGTGGGCCGGACACGTGGCCGTCGCCCGCCGGGGTCCGCACCATGTCGGCACTCGCCTCCGTCCAGAGGAGCCGGAATGCCGACCACCCGCCCCCTGTTCACCACCGGCCTGCTCACGACCGGCCTGCTCGCCACGGGCCTGCTCACCACGGGCGCTTTGACCCTCGCGCTGGCCGCACCGGCGCGCGCGCACGAGAACCGCTGCGAGCCCGCACCGGCCGTGCCGGGCGCCCAGAAGCAGGTCGCCGCCTGCCTCGACGACCTCACGACCGCCGGGACCGTCGCGTCGGGCCACACCGTGCCGGGAGACTACGCGGGCCTGCACGCGACGGGAACCCGCAACCCGAGCGGCGTCCCCGGCGTCCAGATCGACGGGTACTTCCGGGACGGCTCCACGTTCAACACCCACCACGGCTGGAACCACGACGCGCAGTTCGTCATCCGCCTCCCCGAACGGTGGAACGGCGGCCTCGTCGTCGCCGGGTCGCCCGGCAACCGGCGGCAGTACGCCAACGACGCCACGATCTCCGACTGGGTCCTCGGCCGGGGCTACGCGTACGCGGCGACCGACAAGGGCAACAGCGGCCCGGAGTTCCACCGGGACGGCCGCCGCCCCGGCGACGCGATCGCCGAATGGAACCACCGCCTGACCGAACTCACCCGCGCCGCGCAGCAGACGGCGGCGCGCCACTACGGGCGCCGCCCGTCCCGCACCTACGCGGCGGGGATCTCCAACGGCGGATACCTCGTCCGCTGGCAGCTCGAGAACCGCCCGCACCTCTACGACGGCGGCATCGACGCCGAGGGCACCCTGTGGCGGGCGGACGGCCCGAACCTGTTCACCTACCTGCCGCAGATTCTCCGCGCGTACCCGTCGTACGCCGCGGGGGACGCCTCCGCACACCTGGCGCTGCTCGACGTCGGCCTCACCGCGGGCTCCGAGTTCCTCTGGCCGTACCACGACAAGGTCTACTGGGAGCTGACGCAGCGCATCTACCGCGAGGAGTTCGACCCCGCGTACACGGGCGCGGAGGCCGAGTACGACTACGCGTCCCGGCCCCGCGAGGTGCGCCGCGCGGTCGAGCGCGTGTCCCTCACCGGCCGCGTCCGCAAGCCGCTGATCAGCCTGCAGGGCACGTACGACTCGCTGCTGCCGATCGGCCGCAACGGCGACGCGTACGCCGCGCTCGTCCGCGACCGCGGCCGGGCCCCGTTCCGCTACTACCGCGTCGAGGCCGCCAACCACACCGACGGCCTCGTCGACGCCCATCCCGGACGGTTGCGCCCGCTGCTGCCCTGCATGCGCTCCGCCTTCACCGCGCTCGAGACCTGGACGTCGGGCGGGGGCGCCCCGCCGCCGAGCGCCACCCTGCCCGAGCCGTCCGGGGACGTCCTGAACACCTGCTCCCTGACCGGCTGACCGCACTCCCGGCAAAGCGGATGATGACTCCACTATGGTGCCTCTCGGATCATCGCGGCTCGGACGAACTCGCACGGGAGAGGCACCCACATGGCATTCCGCACGTTCCTCAGCGCGCTCGGCGTCAACGCACCCCGCGTCGAGACGATCGTCGACACCCCGAGCGTCCGCCCCGGCGACACGCTGCGCTGCACCGTGCACGTCCGGGGCGGCGGCGCGGACGTCGAGATCGAGCGGCTCCGGCTGGACCTGGTCGTCCGCGCGGAGGACCTGGAGGAGGACGGGTCGACCGAATGGAAGAACCCGTACACCATCGTCGAAGCCGACCTCGGCGGCTTCCGGCTGCCCGCGGGCGAGACCCTCGCGCACCCGGTCGCGCTGGACGTGCCGTGGGACATGCCGCTCACGCACGAGCGCGGCCGTCCGCTCCGCGGCGCCCGGGTCGCCGTGCGGACGGAGCTCTCGATCGACAACGCGATGGACAAGGGCGACTTCGACGAGGTCCACGTGCACGCCCTGCCCGCGCAGGACATGGTCTTCCAGGTCTACGAGGACCTCGGGTTCCGCTTCCACGAGTCCGAGGTGAAGATCATGGCCGCCCGCTGGAAGAACATGGAGGACCGCCGCCCGTCCCCCTACTGGCAGGAGCTCGACTTCTTCTTCCCGCCCGCCTGGAACAAGGGCGCCTACGAGCTGGAGACCGTGCTCATCACGTTCGAGGGTGAACTGGACGTGCACCCGGGCGGCTATCCGGCCGTCACCCTGCGCCACGCGGACCGGGACCGGGCCGCCTGGACCTCCGCCATCGACCAGCACATCCGCAAGTACTGGTCGCCGAACGTCTGACCCGTCCGCCGCGCCCCGCCGTCTACGCCGCGTTCGTCCAGGCCAGGAGGTCGGCGGCGGGGAGGGTGTTGACGATCCGGTCGGCGGGGACGGCGCAGCGGGCGGCGCGGTCGCAGCCGTGCGGCTGCCAGTCGAGCTGGCCGGGGGCGTGCGCGTCGGAGTCGATCGCGAACCGGCAGCCGGCCTCGACGGCGAGGCGCAGCAGCCGCTTCGGCGGATCGAGCCGCTCCGGCCGCGAGTTGATCTCGACGGCGACGTCGTGCGCGGCGCAGGCGTCGAACACCAGCTCGGCGTCGAAGTCCGACTCCGGGCGCAGGCCGCCGCGCCGCCCTCCCGCCTTGACGATCCGTCCCGTGCAGTGGCCGAGGACGTCCACCGCCGGGTTCATGACCGCGTTGACCATGCGCGCCGTCATCGCGACGCGGTCCATGCGGAGCTTCGAGTGGACGCTCGCGACGACGACGTCGAGCCGGTCGAGGAGATCGGGCTCCTGGTCGAGGGCGCCGTCGTCGAGGATGTCGACCTCGATGCCGGTGAGGATCCGGAACGGCGCGAGCCCGGCGTTCAGCTCGGCGACGGCGTCGAGCTGGCGGTGCAGGCGGTCGGCCGACAGCCCGTTCGCGACCGTCAGGCGCGGCGAATGGTCGGTGAGCGCGATGTACTCGTGCCCGAGCGCGCGCGCCGCCTCGGCCATCTCGCGGATGGGCGAGCCCCCGTCCGACCAGTCGCTGTGGGTGTGCAGGTCGCCCTTCAGCGCGGCACGGAGCGCGGCGGCGGCCGCGTCGAGCGGCTCGCCCTCGGTGGCCTCGAGGCGCCGCAGGTAGACGGGCGTCTCGCCGCGCAGCGCCTCCTCGACGACGAGGGCGGTGACCTTCCCGATGCCCGGCAGGTCGGTGAGCGTGCCCGCGCGGGCGCGGGCGTCCAGGTCGTCCGGGGGCGTGGCCTCGACCCGGGCGGCGGCCGTGCGGAACGCCCGCACGCGGTAGGTGGGCTCCCCGGCGCGTTCGAGGAGGAACGCGATCCGGCGCAGCGCTTCGACGGGCTCCACGCCCCGGGGAGTACCCAGGTATGACATGGGTGTCCCACCCTGGTGTCATCCCGGTGCGGCCGGCCGGTCCCTAGCCTGGTCGGCATGGTCGAGGACAAGAGCGCGGACGAGCCGAGCCTGCTGCGCACCCTGCTGCTGGACGGGGTACTGGCCGCCGCGGTGACCGGACGGGCCGACCCCGAGCCGCTCGACCGCCCCTGGCCCGCCCCTCTGCGCTGGACCAGGCACGTCATCGTCGGCCGGTTCCCGTACGGGGTGGTGGAGAACCTGTTCTGGTTCGCCGTCACGATCGGGCTGATCGCCGGATCGAAGTCGCTGCTGGAGACCGAGAGCGCCGCACGCGGCCGGCACCCCGGTGACGCCACCCTCCTGCTGATCTCGATCGCGGCGTGCGCGCCGCTCGCGCTGCGCGACCGGCACCCGCTGGCGGCGTGGCGGCTGAGCTTCGTCGCGATGGCGCTCATCGGCGTGAGCGACTGGCTGACCGTCCCGTACGTCCCGGCCGGGGCGTTCGCCGCGATCGTGTGCCTGTACACGGTGGCGGTGCGCTGCTCGGGGAACGTCACGCTCGGCGCCGGGATCATGGCCGCGACCGGGGTGTGGATCAAGGACGCCGAGTCGGCGCCCGGGGCGTCCCTGCTGATCCTGCTGCCGCTGGCGGTGGGCTACGCGATGCGGGTGCGGCGGACGTCGCGGCGCGAGCTGGCCGAGCAGGAGCGGCGGCACGCCGACGCCGAGGCGGTCCTCACCGAGCGGCAGCGGATCGCGCGGGAGCTGCACGACGTCGTCGCCCACCACATGTCGATGATCGCGATCCAGGCGGAGGCCGCGCCGTACAAGAGCGACGCGGTCCCGGACGTCACCCGGCAGGACCTCGCCGAGATCCGGTCGACCGCGCTCGACGCGCTCACCGAGCTGCGCCGCATCCTCGGCGTCCTGCGGTCCGAGGACGGCTCCGACACCGCCCCGCAGCCCAGCCTGGAACGGCTGGACGAGCTGGTCGCGGGGGCCCGCGGCGCCGGACTGGACGTGACGACGCGGCTGACCGGCGACCTCGCGGGGCTCCCGTCCGGCGTCGGGCTGACCGCGTACCGGATCCTGCAGGAGGCGCTGAGCAACGCGATGCGGCACGCGCCCGGGTCGCGGGTCGACGTCGAGGCGGCCCGCGCGGACGGCGTACTCTCGATCAGCGTCGTCAACGGCCCCCCGGGCGACGGCCGCGGCCGCGCGCGCTTCGCGACCGGCGGCGGCCACGGGCTGGTCGGCATGCGCGAGCGCGCCGCCATGCTCGGCGGGTGGCTGACCGCCGAGCCCACGTCCGAGGGAGGATTCGCCGTGACCGCCACGCTGCCGGAGAAGGCCGCCGAGAAGGCGCAGGGCGCGCCGTGACCATCCGCGTGGTGATCGTCGACGACCAGGGCATGGTGCGGTCCGGCTTCGGGGTGCTGCTGAACGCCCAGCCCGACATCGAGGTCGTCGGGGAGGCCGTCAACGGCGAGGAGGGGCTGCGCCGCGTCGCCGAACTGCGCCCGGACGTCGTGCTGATGGACGTCCGCATGCCGGTGATGGACGGCCTGGAGGCCACCCGCCGGCTGCTCGCGGACGGCGCCGAGGACGCCCCGAAGGTCCTCATGCTGACGACGTTCGACCTCGACGACTACGTGTACGAGGCGCTGCGCGCCGGGGCCGGCGGGTTCCTGCTGAAGGACGCGTCCGCGGCCGAGCTGTCGGACGCGGTGCGGGTCCTCGCGGCGGGCGACGCGCTGCTGTCGCCGTCGATCACCCGCCGGCTGATCGCCGAATTCGCCCGGCTGGGCGGCCCGCGGGCGCCGTCCCGCAAGCGGCTGGACGAGCTGACCGAGCGGGAGACCGAGGTGCTCACGCTCGTCGCGCGGGGCCTGTCCAACGGGGAGATCGCCGAGCGGCTGGTGCTGGCCGAGCAGACCGTGAAGACGCATTTCGGGCGGATCCTGATGAAGCTGGACCTGCGCGACCGGCCGCAGGCGATCGTCTTCGCGTACGAGGTCGGGCTCGTCCGTCCCGGCGACTGACTTCCACCGGGGCATGGCCCGCGACCGATACCTGGGTTCCGCCGGTCATACCGCGGTGTGAGGCGGAAAGACGGCACCGCCGGTTGATCTGCGACACGGCCTCCGCTTCCTAACTTCCTTGTCAGTGCTTCACCCCCACTGACCAGGAAGGACGCCCCTCCATGCGCTGGGTTCGCAGATCCGCGGCCGCCCTCACGGTGCTCACCGCGGCGGGCTCGACCGTCGCCGCGACGAGCGCGCCCGGCCCGTACGCCGCGCCCTCCCCCGTCCCGGCGCTGTCCGCCGCGACGCTGGACGACCGGTTCGCCGCGACCGCCCGCGACATCGCCGCCGCCCGCGCGACGGCCGTCCGGACCGGCGACGAGGACCGGGCCCGCACGCTGACGGCGTTCCTCGCCCCCGGGCGCCGCTTCCTGGCCTTCGACCCGCGCGGGGACGGGCGCGCCGTCGAGGTCTTCGGGGACCTGCGCGGCGCCGACCGGATCGCGGTCGTCGTGCCGGGCGCGGACAACGCGCTCGCCAACTTCGACTCGGTCAAGTTCGCGGGCGGCGGCGCCCGCGCCCTGTACCGGCGGACGGCCGCCGAGGCGCCGTCCGCGCGGGTCGCCGTGGTCGCCTGGCTCGGCTACCGCGCCCCCGCGACGCTCGGCCCGGACGTCCTGAGCGGCGACCGCGCCGAGTCGGGCGCGCGGCGGCTCGAGGGGTTCCTCGGCGGGCTGGCCCGGGTGAACGGGAAGGCCCGCTTCGCCCTGTTCTGCCACAGCTACGGGTCGGTGGTGTGCGGCGCGGCCGCCCCCGGCCTGGGCGGGGTCCCGGTGGACGACATCGCGCTGTTCGGCAGCCCCGGGACGACCGCCCGCCGCGCCGCGGACCTGCGGACGTCCGCGACCGTCTGGGCGGGCCGCTCGTCCGGCGACTGGATCCGGTTCGTCCCGCACGTGCGCTTCGCCGGGTTCGGCTTCGGGCCCGACCCGGTCTCCCCGGGGTTCGGCGCCGTCCGGTTCGACGCCGGGACCGGCCCCCACAGCGGCTACCTCAAGCCCGGGTCGGCCGCGCTCCGCAACCTCGCCCTCATCGCGCTCGGCCACGACTCGGAGGTCGCCCGTGCTTGACACCGCCCGCCCCGCGCCCCCGGCCGGACCGGCGCCCCCGGCCCCCGGGCGCGACCACGCGATCGACGCGCTGCGCGCGTTCGCGATCTTCGGCGTCGTCCTGGGGCACTGGCTGGTCACCGCGTTCGTCGGGCACGGCACCGACCTGCACGTCACCAGCCCGCTGAAGGCCATGCCGGAGTTCGCGCCCGTCACCTGGGCGCTGCAGACGCTCGCGCTGTTCTTCCTCGTCGGCGGGTACGCGGCGGCGAAGGGCCTGCGGCCGGACGAGCCGTGGGGCCGCCGGTTCGCGCACCGGCTCGGGCGGCTCGCGCGCCCGCTGCCGCTCCTGTTCGCCGCCTGGGTCCCGGTCGCCGCGGCGCTGGCGTGGGCCGGGTTCGACGGCGCGACGCTGTCGACGCTGGTCGAGCTGGTGCTCAGCCCGCTGTGGTTCCTCGTCGTGTTCGTCGCGCTGACCGCGCTGACCCCGATGGTCGCGGCCCTCTGGGACCGGCTCGGCGCCCGGGGCGCGATCCTGCTCGTCGCCGCCACCGCGCTGATCGACGCCGGACGGTTCGCGCTCGGGGCGCCCGAATGGATCGGCTGGTTCACCGTCCCGACCGGCTGGCTCCTGCCGTTCTACCTCGGCGTCGGCTGGGCGCGCGGCGGGCTGCGCTCCCGCCGGACGGCCGTCGCGCTGCTGGCCGGCGGCGCCGCCGCGACCGCCGCGCTCGTCGCGTTCGCGGGCTACCCGGCGAGCATGGTCGGGGTGCCGGGCGCCGACGTCTCCAACCTCAGCCCGCCGACGCTCGCCGCCGTCGCGTTCGGCCTCGCGCAGACCGGCCTCGCGCTGCTGCTGCACGGGCCGCTGACCCGCTGGACGCGACGGCCCCGCGTGCGGTCGGCGGTGTCCGCCGCGAACCGTCCCGCCATGACGGTCTACCTGTGGCACCAGACCGCGCTGATGGCCGTCACGGTCGCGGCCGCCCTCGCGTTCGGCGCGGCCGGGGGCCTGCACACCCGCCCGGACGACGCCGCCTGGATCGTCCACCGGGTCGCGTGGCTGCCGGTCTTCGCGGCCGTCCTCGCCGGGCTCGCGGCCCTGGTGCACCGGTTCGAGAAGCCGCGGCGGCGGTGAGGCCGCCCGCGTGGTTCCGGACGGGTCATCGGCGGCGGGGTGGCACTCTGGGAAGGTGACCACCGTGAACGACCCCGACGCCGAGACCGATTCCGCCCATACGGATTCCGCCCGGACAGATTCCGCCGAGGCCGACTCCGCGAAGGTCCGCGAGCAGACGACCCAGCGCCTGGAGAAGGCCATGGGCACGTTCGGGACCGCCGCGCTCGCCAGCATGGAGCGCAAGCTCCCCTGGTTCCGGCGGATGCCGCCCGACCAGCGCTCCTGGATCGGGCTCGTCGCCCAGGCCGGCATCGCGGCGTTCGTGGAGTGGTTCAAGAACGACGAGCAGTCCCGCCCGGCCATCGCCGGCGAGGTGTTCGGCACCGCGCCCCGCGAGCTGATGCGCTCCATCAAGCTGCACCACACCATCGACATGATCCGCGTGATCATCGACGTGGTGGAGACGCGGCTGGACGAGCTGGCCGCGCCCGGCGGGGAGCAGCAGCTCCGCGAGGCCATCCTGCGCTACACGCGGGACGTGGCGTTCGGCGCGGCGCAGGTGTACGCGCGGGCCGCCGAGACCCGCGCCGCCTGGGACGCCCGCCTGGAGGCGCTCGTGGTCAACGCGGTGATGCGCGGCGAGGTCGACGACGGCATGCACTCGTGGGCGGCGGCGCTCGGCTGGACGTCCAAGCCCGTCACCGTCATCGCGGGGTTCACGCCGGAGGACGAGGAACCCGAGGTCACGATCGACCAGATGCAGCTCGCCGCGCGCCGCGCGCGCGCCGACGTCCTCGCGGGCGTCCAGGGGCACCGCGTCATCGTCATCGTCGGCGGCGACACCGACCCCCTCGAGGCGGCGCGGCCGATCGCGGCCAAGTGCGGCCCCGGCCCGGTCGTCGTCGGCCCGCAGGTCGGCGACCTGTACGAGTCGACGGCGTCCGCGCAGGCCGCCGTCGCCGGGCTCCGCGCCGCCGCGGGCTGGCCGGACGCGCCGCGTCCCGTCCTGGCCGTCGAACTGCTGCCCGAACGGGCGCTGGACGGCGACGACGACGCCCGCCGCTACCTCGTCGACTCCGTCTACAACCCGATGCTGGCCGCCGGCGCCCCGCTGCTCGACACGCTCACGACCTACCTGGAGCAGGGCTCGTCGCTGGAGGCCACGGCGCGGATGCTGTTCGTCCACCCCAACACGGTCCGGTACCGGCTGCGGCGGGTCACCGAGCTGACCGGGCTCGCGCCGACGGACGGCCGCAACGCGTTCACGCTCCGGATCGCGCTCGTCCTCGGGCGGTTCGCCAACCGCCCGAACCGGGTGAGCCGGGCGTGAACGGCACGCGCTCTCCGGAAGTGAGCGGCGCGCGGCGCCGCGCAAGTGATCTGGACAACGACCGGCCCCGCCGCTTGTAGGGGTCTTACAAAGCCCCACGAGGAAAGTTCGTACTCATCCGCATCGGCACCCGGGACCCCTTACGGGCAGGCTTGTCGCTGTGATTCTCGTCGCCTCGCCCGGCCAGGGCGCTCAGACCCCCGGCTTCCTAGAGCCATGGCTAGAGATCCCCGGCGTCGCCGACCGGCTCGGCTGGTGGTCGGCCGTCACCGGGCTCGACCTGGTCCGGTACGGGACGACCGCCGACGCCGAGGAGATCCGCGACACCGCCGTGGCGCAGCCGCTGCTGGTCGCCGCCGCACTGGCCGCCTACGAGGTGCTGTTCGAGAACGACGTGCGCAGGCCGGACGCGGTGGCCGGGCACAGCGTCGGGGAGCTGGCCGCCGCCGCGATCGCCGGGGTGCTGACCCCCGAGGCCGCGCTGGTGCTCGTCCGGGAGCGGGGCCGCGCGATGGCCGAGGCCGCCGCCGTCACCGAGACCGGCATGACGGCCGTGCTCGGCGGCGACGCCGACGAGGTCCTCGCCGCGATCGACAAGCACGGGCTCACCCCCGCCAACGTCAACGGCGCCGGCCAGATCGTGGCCGCCGGGACCGTCGAGCGGCTCGCCGAGTTCGCCGAGGAGCCGCCCGCGAAGGCCCGGCTCCGGCCGCTGTCGGTCGCCGGCGCCTTCCACACCGAGCACATGGCGCCCGCCGTCGACACGCTCCGCCGCCTCGCCCGCGGCGTGCCCGTCGCCGACCCCGCGCCGCGGCTGCTGCAGAACCGCGACGGCGCCTTCGTCGACTCCGGCCGCGAGTTCGTCGACCGGCTCGTCGAGCAGGTCAGCGCGCCCGTCCGCTGGGACGCCTGCATGGACGGCATGCGCGAGATCGGCGTCACCGCGATCATCGAGCTGCCGCCCGCCGGGACGCTCACCGGGCTCGCCAAACGCGAGCTCAAGGGCGTCGAGCTGGTCGCCCTGAAGACGCCCGCGGACCTCGACAAGGCCCGCGAGGTCATCGCGGCGCACGCGAACGGACGCACGGCATGAGCGCCGGGCTCCGCATCCCCGAGGTGGCCGCGGGCGCGCGCATCCTCGCGTTCGGCGACTACCGGCCCGCCCGCGTCGTCACCAACGACGAGCTCGCGCAGACCGTCGACACCGACGACGCCTGGATCCGCAGCCGCGTCGGCATCGCCGAGCGCCGCATCGCCGCCGACGACGAGGGCATCGTCGAACTCGGCGTCCACGCGGGCGGCAAGGCGCTCGCCAACAGCGGCCTCGCGCCGACCGACATCGACCTGGTCATCCTCGCGACCTGCTCGGCGGAGTCGCCGATGCCGAGCCACGCGGCCGCCGTCGCGCACCGCCTCGGCATCGACGCGCCCGGCGCGTTCGACCTGAACGCCGCGTGCGCCGGGTTCTGCTACGCGCTCGGCACCGCCAGCGCCGCCGTCCGGGCCGGGAGCGCCCGCAACGTGCTCGTCATCGGCTCCGAGAAGATGTCGCAGTGGCTCGACTGGACCGACCGGTCGACGTGCATCATCTTCGCGGACGGCGCCGGCGCGGCGGTCGTCACCGGCAGCGACGAGCCCGGCATCGGCCCGGTCGTGTGGGGCAGCGCCGGCGAGGGCTTCGACAAGATCATCATTCCGGACCGGCACTCGTTCATCCGGCAGGAGGGCCAGGCGGTCTTCCGCTGGGCGACGACCGCCATCGCGCCCGTCGCGCTGGAGGCGTGCGAGCGCGCCGGCGTCGCCCCCGAGGACCTCGCGGCGATCGTCCCGCACCAGGCCAACCTGCGGATCATCGAGGCGATCGCCCGCAAGGTGAAGGCCGTCAACGCCGTCGTGGCCGACGACATCGTCCACTCCGGCAACACCTCGGGAGCCTCCATCCCGCTGGCCATGTCCCGGATGATCGAACGCGGCGACGTGCCGTCCGGCGCCCCCGCCCTGCTGGTCGGGTTCGGCGCGGGACTGTCCTACGCTGCCCAAGTCATCCAGATCCCGTAGGCCGCGGCGCCCGCGCCGCGTCCCGGAAAACCCACTGAAGGAAGAGAGCGAAACCATGGCAGTCGCCACCGAAGCCGAGATCCTCGAGGGCCTCGCCAAGATCATCGACGACATCGTCGGCATCGACAAGGCCGAGGTGACGCCCGAGAAGAACTTCATCGACGACCTCGACATCGACTCGCTGTCGATGGTAGAGATCGCCGTGGCCGCGCAGGACGAGTTCGGCGTCGAGATCCCCGACGACGAGCTGCGCAACCTCAAGACGGTCCAGGACGTCATCAACTTCGTCCAGAAGCTCAAGGCCTGACGACGCGGGGAAGGCGCGCCGCCGCCCCGGACGGCGCGCCCGAACCCACCCCCCTCAGCCGGCAAGGAGAACCGACATGAGCAAGAGCCAGACCAGGGTCGTGGTGACCGGTCTCGGTGCAACGACTCCTCTCGGCGGCGACATGCCGTCGACCTGGTCCGCCCTGCTCGCCGGAGAGTCCGGGGTCCGCAAGCTGGACTGGGACAACATCGACGACGTGCCGGTGAAGTTCGCGGCGACGCTGAAGGTCGACCCGTCCGAGGTCATCCCCCGGCAGACCCTGCGCCGTCTCGACCGCAGCCAGGCGATCGCGCTGATCGCCGCGCGGGAGGCGTGGGGCGACGCCGGGTTCGCGCCGCCGACCGGCGGCAAGCCCCAGAAGGGCATGGAGAAGGCCGGCGTCGACGGCGGTTTCACCGTGGACGGCGAGCGCCTCGGCGTCGTGCTGTCCAGCGGCATCGGCGGCCTGCACACCGCCCTCAACAGCTACGACGTCTTCCGGGAGAAGGGCTGGTCGCGGGTCTCGCCCTTCACCGTCCCGATGCTGATGCCGAACGGCGCGTCCGGGCACGTCGGCATCGAGTTCGGCGCGATGGCCGGCTCGCACGCGCTGGTCAGCGCCTGCGCGTCCAGCGGCGAGGCCGTCGGCTACGCCATCGACATGATCCGCGCGGGCCGCGCGGACGTGGTGATCTGCGGCGGCACCGAGTCCTGCATCCACCCGCTGCAGATGGCGTCGTTCGGCGCCATGCGGGCGATGTCGACCCGCAACGACGAGCCGGAGCGCGCGTCCCGTCCCTACGACAAGAACCGCGACGGGTTCGTCCTCGGCGAGGGCGCCGCGGTGATGATCTTCGAGTCGGAGGAGCACGCCCGCGCCCGCGGCGCGAACGTCCTCGGGTACGCCGCCGGCTGCGGCTACTCGGGTGACGCCTACGACATCGTGCTGCCCGACCCGAGCGGGGCCGGGCAGGCCAAGGCCATGCAGCGGGCGCTCAAGGACGCCGGGCTGGAGCCCGCGGACATCGTGCACATCAACGCGCACGCCACGTCCACCCCGGCCGGGGACGTCGCCGAACTCGCCTCCATCAAGGCGGGCCTCGGCGAGGACGCCGCCCGCGGCGCCGTCATCACCGCGACCAAGTCCATGACCGGGCACCTGCTCGGCGGCGCCGGCGCACTGGAGTCGATCTTCACGCTCCTCGCGCTGAAGGAGGGCCTCGTGCCCGCCGTCGCCAACCTGGAGGACATGGACGACGAGGTCGACCTGGACATCGTGCGCGACGAGCCGCGCAAGCTCCCGGACGGCCCGGCCGCCGCGCTCAACAACTCGTTCGGCTTCGGCGGCCACAACGTGTCGGTCGCCTTCCAGCGCGCCGTCTGACCGCCCGCGGCGTCCGCGGCGGCGACCCGCCGACCCGCACCGCGCGACCCGGCCCGGCGCCCCACCAGGGGCCCGGGCCGTTCGCATGCCCCGCGACGGCATCTCCTGGGCGATATGTCCGAACAACCGAGCGCGTGCCCCGCCCGTCGACGGGGCCAGGCGCCGGGAGCAGGGTTGCCCGGGAGCGGCGCCTCCAACGCGCACGCGCCGCGCCGGGGCGTCGCGTCCGAGTGTCGGCGCACGAGCGCGCCGCGCCACCGCGGTTGCGGCGGCGCGGCGCGGAACGCGGGATCCGGGTCCGGTGGGGCGTGCTCGTTGCGGGGCGGGCACGCTCCGGCGGACGACCGGCGGACGGGCCGGGCGCCGGTCAGACGGCGGCGTGCAGCCAGCGCACGGGGGCGCCGTCGCCGGCGCGGCGGAACGGCTCGAGCTCGTTGTCCCACGGCGTGCCGAGCAGGCGCTCGAGCTCGTGCTCCAGATTGGCCTTGCCGACGGCGGCGTTGGCCATGATCGAGCGGAGCCGGTCCTCGGGGACCATGATGTCGCCGCTCGCGCCGATCACGCCGGTGAAGACCCCGAGCGACGGGGTGAAGCTGTAGCGGACGCCGTCGGTGCCCGGAGTGGGATCCTCGGTGACCTCGAAGCGCACCAGTTTCCAGCTCCGCAGCGCCGACGTGATGCCGGCGGCCGTCCCAGGCTTGCCCTCCCAATGCAGTTCGGCGCGCAGCGTCCCCGGCGCGGCCGCCTGATCAGCCCATTCAAGGGAAACGGGCACGCCGAGGACACCTGCGGCGGCCCACTCGATGTGCGGGCTCAGCGCAGGTGGCGCGGAGTGGACGTAGAAAACGCCACGTGCGGTCACCGGACCTCCTGGATCTGTACCGAGGCTCGTCTTCCCCTACGGCCTCGTACGTCCCAGGTCGGCGTCCGCGTCCCTCATTGTGCATCATCGGCACGGGTCGCACCACCGCGAGTTCGCTGTTTGTCGAACACTTGACCACGCCATGCACACCGTTGATCGTCCACGGTGAGCGCCTCGCGCGGTTCGCCACTACACACGGTCACCGCTGCGGCACCATGTGTGCGGAAGCGACCGACGGGAGGCGAGGACGGATGTTCGATCAGCAGGCGGTCCTGGAGAGGGTGCTGGCGCGGCATCGGGACGCGGTGGTGGTGGAGCCGGTGCCGGGACGTCCCGCGCTGGTCCGCCGCGACCAGCTCCTGGTCGCCGGGCACGACGCCGCCGCGGCGGAGGACCGGGTGCGGCGCTGGTGCGACGCGCGGGAGGACGGCCCGGGGGTGGCGCGGCTGCGGCTGCGGGCGCGGCCGGACGTGTGCGAGCTGGCGGCGGAGCTGGGCGGGGACGGGCCGCACCGCCGGCTCGCGGTGGCGCCGAACCACCTGGTGCACGGGCAGCCGATGTGGTGGAGCGGGCCCGCGGACCGGCCGCGTCCGGCGGGCCCGGTCCCGGCGCCGCGGCCCGCCGCGGACGCGTGCCGGGACGTGACCGTCGCGATCCTCGACACGGGGCTGGCGGCGCACCCGTGGTTCGAGGGCGCGGACTGGTTCCGGGAGCGGCGCCCGGAGGACGCGGACGTCCTGGACGCCGACCTCGATCGCGAACCGGACGCCCAGGCGGGGCACGGGACGTTCGTCGCGGGCGTCGTCCTGCGGCACGCGCCGACGGCGCGGCTGCTGGCGCGCCGGGTGCTCGGCGGGGACGGCGTGGGCGACGAGCTGGGCGTGATCCGCGCGCTGGCGCGGCTCGCGGAGCGGGACCACGCGGACGTGGTGAACCTGTCGCTCGGCTGCCACACCTACGACGACCGCCCGTCGCCGGTGCTGTCCCGGGCGATCGCCGCGCTGGGCCGCCGGACGGTCGTGGTGGCGTGCGCGGGGAACGCGGCGGACGACCGGCCGTTCTGGCCCGCCGCGCTCAAGTCGGTGATCGGGGTCGCCGCGCTGGACGGGGACGACCGGGCCTGGTTCTCCAACTACGGCTGGTGGGTGGACGCCGCCGCGCCGGGGGTGGACGTGGCGAGCAGCTTCGTCCGGTACGACGGGCCGCGGCCGCCCGCGGACGGCACCGATCCCGACCGGTTCGACGGGTTCGCGACGTGGAGCGGGACGTCGTTCGCGACGCCGATGGTCGCGGGGCTGATCGCGGGCCTGGCGGCGGCCGAGGGGCTCGGCGCGGTCGCCGCCGCGGACAGGATCCTCGATCAAACGGTTCGTCCTACCCACCCGGACCTCGGAGTAATCATCAGGTCTTGACTACGGCACGATGGCGAAAAGGTAACTCTGGGTACTTGAGGTTGTTCGGAACGTAAAGTTGTCGGTCCGCGGGGGGCTCGGAGGGAGTTCTCATTAGCCCGGCATAACGGTTTCGCACGCGTCGGCATGGACGACGACGCACTGCTGGCGCGGGCCCGCGACGGTGACGGCGCCGCGTGGGCCCGGCTGGTGGACGAGCACAGCCCGCTGCTGTGGGCGGTCGCCCGCTCGCACGGTCTGCACGACGCCGACTCCGGCGACGTCGTCCAGACCACGTGGCTGCGGCTCGTGGAGAGCATCGACACGGTGCGGGACGCCGGGGCGGTCCGGGTGTGGCTGGTGACGACCGCGCGGCGCGAGAGCCTGCGGGTCGTGCGCCTGCGCGGCCGGGCGCTGCCGGTGGCGCGCCCCGCCGAACCCTCCGCGGCGGGGGCCGGGGCCGTGGGGCCGTCCGCGGAACCGGCCCCGGACCGGGTCGTGCTGGACCGCGACCGGCTGGGCCGGGTCGGCACGGCGCTGCAGGAGCTGCCCCTGCGCTGCCGCACGCTGCTGCGGCTCTACGCGCTGGCCCCCACGTACAAGGAGCTGGCGGCGGCGCTCGGCATCCCGCTCGGCAGCGTCGGCCCCACCCGGGCGCGCTGCCTGGACACGCTGCGGAGGCTCCTGCGGTGAACGACGACGAGCTGATGGCGGGCGTCCGGGACGCCTTCACCGTGCTCGATCCGGTGCCGGGGGACGTCCTGGCGGCCGGCCGCGCGGCGCTGGCGTGGCGGCTGCCGGCGGCGACGCTGGCGGGCCTGACGCTGGAGCGCACGGTGGGCGCGGCGCGCGGGACGCGCGGCGGGACGGTGCGCACGCTGACGTTCACCTGCCCGGACGCGACGGTCGAGGTGGAGGTCGCGGAGGCGGGCCGGTTCCGGGAGCTCACCGGGCGGATCGTCCCGGCGGCGGCCGCGTCCGTCGCGGTGCGGCACCGGGACCTGCCGCCGGACCCGGCGGGCGCGCGGGTGGAGCCGGGCGGGCTGTTCTGCCTGCCGGAGGTCCCGGCGGGCCTGGTGAGCCTGGTGTTCCGCCTCGACGGCGGCGCGTCCGTCGTGACGAGCTGGGCGCACGTGTGACCGAGGCCGACGACCTGCTGCGGCTCGTCGCGGCGGACCCAGCCGCCGCGCACGCGCGGGCGCTGGCCCGGGCCGGGGGACGCACGGGCGGCGCGGCCGTCGCCGCGCTGCGGGCCGCCGGGCTCGCGGCGAAGGAGCTGGGCCGGCTGGCGGAGGGCCTCGACCTCCTCGGGCGGGCGCTGGAGATCGCGGAGGCGTCCCCGGACGGCGGGTACGCGGCGGCCCAGGTGCGGATGAGCCTCGTCGGCCTGCTCTCCGCGAGCGGCGACCTGGCGGGCGCGCTCGCACAGGCGGCGCGCGCGGAGGGCGTCCTGACGGGGCCGGACGCGGCGCGGCTGGCGGCCAACACGGCGTGCGCGCTGGCGCGGGCGGGCCGTCTCCGCGAGGCGCAGGACGCGGCGGCGCGCGCGCTGCCCGTGCTGCGGCGGGGCCACGATCCCGCGGCGCTGAACGGGCTGCTGACCAACCTGGGGCTCGCGCGGGCGCTGCAAGGCGAGTTCGCCGCGGCGGAGGCGGCGCTCACCGAGGCGGTCGACGTGGCGCGGGCCGCCGGGTTGCCGCACCAGACGGCGATGTCCACGGGCAACCTGGCGTTCGTGGTGTCCAGGCGTGGGGACGTCCCGCGCGCGCTTCGGCTCTATGCGGAGGCCGAACCGCATCTGTCCGGGGAACGCTCGGCGCAGTGCCGGTTCGACCAGGCGGAGACGCTGATCTCCGCCGGGCTGCCGCGCGAGGCGCGTCCCGTCCTGGAGGCCGCGCTGGCGTCGGCCGCCGACCACGGCTACCGGTGCGACACCGCCGACGGGCTGCTGCTGCTCGCGCACGCCGAACTGGACGACGGCGAGCCGGAGCGGGCCGTCCGCACGGCCGAGCGCGCGCGGGCGGCGTTCGCCGAGCAGGAGCGCACGGGGTGGATGCTGCTCGCCGAGCACCTGCTGCTGCGGGCGCGCTGGGCGGCCGGGGAGCGCTCGGCGGTGCTGCTGGGCACCGCCGCCGCGACCGCCGACCGGCTGGCGCGCGGCGGGTGGGCCGACGCCGCCGCCGACGCGCGGCTCGTCGCCGCGCGGGTCGCGCTCGCCCTCGGGCGTCCCGCCGGGCACCTGCTGGCGCCGCCGGCCCGTGCCCGGGGGTCGCTGTCCGCCCGGATCACCGCCTGGCACGCCACGGCGCTGGAGCGCGCCGAGCACGCCGACCGGCCGGGCGCCGTCGCCGCCGTCCGGGCGGGGCTGCGGGTGATCGAGGAGCACGCGGACGCGCTCGGCGCCCTGGACCTGCGGGCCCGCGCCGCCGGGCCCGCCGCCGAGCTGGCCGGGCTCGGGCTCGTGCTCGCCCGGTCGGCGCGGGAGCTGCTCGCCGTCGAGGAGCGGCGGCGGGCGATCGCGCGCCCGGTGCGGGTACGCCCGCCCGCCGACCCCGAACGGGCCGCGGCCCTCACCGAACTGCGCGTCCGCAGCGGGGAGCACACCGCCGCGACCGCGCGGGGCGTTCCGGCGCCGCACCCGGCCGAGCTGGCCGCGCTGGAAGCGGCCGTCAGCGCCCGGACCCGGCGCCGCTCCCCCACCGCGCCGGTGTCCGGGTCCCGGGCCGCGCCGTCCGGGCGGACGCCGGGCGCCACCGAGATCGCGGCGGCGCTGGGCGAACGGGCGCTGGTGGAGCTGATCGCCGTCGGCGCGGAGCTGCACGCGGTGACGATCGCGGCCGGGCGCCCCCGGCGGCACCCGCTGGGGCGCGCGGACGGCGTCCGCCACGACGTCCGGGTGCTGCACCTCGCGGCGCGCCGCCTCGCCGCCGGCGACGACCCGGGCGCGGCCGAGGCGCTCGCGAGCGCCGCCGGACGGCTCGACCGGCTCCTGCTGGCCCCGCTGCGGGCCGTCCTCGGCGACCGCGACCTCGTGCTGGCCCCGGCCGGTCCGCTCCACGGGATCCCCTGGTCCGCGCTGCCGTCGCTGGCCGGGCGCCCGGTCACGGTCGTCCCGTCCGCGCGCGCCTGGCTCCGGGCCCGCACCGCCGCCGCGCCGCGCACCGGTGGGCACGTCCTGCTCGCCGCCGGGCCGGGACTGGAGCACGCCGAGCGGGAGGTCGCGACCCTGCGGCGGCTCTACCCGGACGCGCGCGTCCTCCACGGGCCGAGGGCGCGCGCGGAGGCCGTGCGGGACGCCCTGGACGGCGCGTCCCTCGCGCACCTCGCGGCCCACGGCGAGTTCCGCGAGGGCAACGCGCTGTTCTCCCGGCTGCGGCTGGCGGACGGTCCGCTGTTCGTCCACGACCTCGACGAGCTGGCCGCGCCGCCGCACGTGATCGTGGTGTCCGCGTGCGACATCGGACGCGGCGACGAGGGCGACGCCGTGCTCGGCATGGCGGGCGTCCTGCTCGCCCTCGGCACCGCGACCGTGATCGCCAGCGTCACGCCCGTCCGGGACGCGGCCGCCCCGGCGTTCATGGCCGCCTTCCACGCCGGCCTCGCCGCGGGGCTGCCGCCCGCGCGCGCCCTCGCCGCCGCCCCGCGCACCCCGGGCGTCACCGGGTTCGTCTGCATGGGCGGCGGCTGAAGGGGCCGCCCATGGTCGAAGGGCCGCGACCGCAGGGCCGCGAGCACAGGGCCGCGACCGCAGGGCCGCGACCGGAGAGCCCGCGAGCGCCCCATATCGAAGCCGTCGGCGGACGGGGTCGCCCCCGCCGCCCCGGTGCGGGCCGGCGGCGTCTCGGCGTCGAGCCCGCCGCCACCGGGCGGAAGACGGGCCCCGACCGGGCGCGAGGCCGGTCGGGGCGGTCGCGTGCGGCGTCAGCCGGGGCCGGTCGCGACCGGGTTGGCGGGGTCGGCCACCCAGTTCGACCAGGAGCCGACGTAGAGGGCGGCGGGGATGCCCGCGAGGTTCAGCGCGAGGATCTCGTGGGCGGCCGTCACCCCGGACCCGCAGTAGGCGCCGACGTCGGCGGCGTCGGTCGCGCCGAGCTGGCCGAACCGCTCGCGCAGCAGCCCCGGCGGCAGGAACCGTCCGTCGACGCCGACGTTCCCGGACGTCGGCGCGCTGCGGGCGCCCGGGATGTGCCCGGCGACCGGGTCGACCGGCTCCTGCTCGCCCCGGTAGCGCTCGGCGCTGCGCGCGTCGAGCAGCACCCCGCCGCGCGCGAGCTCCGCCGCGCCCTCGGCGTCCAGCACGGGCAGCCGTCCCGGGGTCGCCAGGAAGTCCCCCGGCTTGACGTCGGGCTCCTCGGTGGACACCGGGTGCCCCGCCTCCGTCCAGGCCCGGTAGCCGCCGTCCAGAACCCGCACCCGGTCGTGGCCGAAGTAGCGGAGCGACCACCAGACGCGCGCCGCGGCCGTCGAGTCGGCGTCGTCGTACACCACGACGAGGCGGTCCGGGGAGACCCCGGCGCGCCGCATCGCCGCCTCGAAGTCCCCGGCGGCCGGCAGCGGGTGCCGCCCGGCCCGGCCCGGCGGCCCGGTCACCTCCCCGTCCAGGTCGACGAAGACCGCGCCGGGCAGATGGCCCTCGCGGTAGGACTCGATCCCCGGGGGGCCGGCCAGCCGCCACCGCGCGTCCAGCAGCACCACGGGGGCCCGCCGCCTGATCAGCCGGTCCAGCGCGGGCACGTCGATGAGTGGGTGCACACCGCCAGTCTGAACGCCGTCGCCCGGGTTGGGGAGAGGTGGATCCTGGTTCGTCACAGTCATCCAGGCTACGCAGTTCGTCCGGTCATGTCGGCCCGGACACGGTGAGCATCGGCACCAGCCGCTCCGCCGCGATCATCGAGCCGTGCATGCCGACCATGCGCTCCAGCCACGGCTCCCGCTCGGACGCGACGATGGCCAGACCCCCGTGCGGGACCGCGACCACGTCCCCGATCCGCTCGGCCATCCCGGGCGCCACCGGGCCGAACCAACCGTCCGCGACCGCCTCCTCGCGCGGCACCACCCACGCGCGGTCGCCCACGACCGCCCGCCACGCCGCGAGGACGTCGTCGCGCGCCCCGGGCTCGGCGTACACGTAGCGGCAGCGCGCGTCCCCGCCGAGCAGCGCGACGCCCTCCAGCAGTTCGGGCGTCCGGTCGGCGTCCAGCCGCTCCCCCGGGTCGACCATCCCGTGGTCGGACGTCACGCACAGCAGCGCCCCGGGGGGCAGCACGCTCGCGATCCGCTCGGCGAGCAGATCGACGAACCGCAGCTGGAACCGCCACTCCGCCGACCCCACGCCGCGGCGGTGCCCGGTCGCGTCCAGGTCGGCGTGGTAGACGGTCACGTACGCGCGGTCGCCCTCCCGCAGCGCCGCCTCCGCGCGGCCGACGAGCTCGCCCAGGGCGTCCGCGGGAAGGTACTCGGCGCCGCGCGACGTGGCACGGCTCAGCGGGGTGCGCCGCAGGTTCCACAACCCGATGTACCGGACGGCGACGCCGTCGGCGGCGGCCCGCTCGTACACGGTCGGCACCGGCTGGAACTCGCCCGGGTCGACCCCGGCGTCGTCGCTCCAGCGCAGCAGGTTCAGCAGCCCGCCCGCCTCCGGCACCGCGACCTGCAGGCCGAGCAGCCCGTGCCCGCCCGGCGGCAGGCCCGTGCCGAGCGACGCGATGCTGGTCACCGTCGTCGCCGGCAGCCCGGCGTCGATCGCCCGGCCGCCCAGCGAGGTGAGGAACGGCGCCTCTTCCGGGTGGGCGCGCAGCTGCTCCCAGCCGAGCCCGTCGACCAGCAGGACGCAGACGCGCGCGGCGGGCGGCAGCCCCAGCACGTTCACCGCCCCGGGGACGCCCAGCGCGGCCAGCGCCGACGGCGTCACGTCCGCGAGGGTTCCCGTCCCGTAGCGCGGGACGGGCGGCGGCGGGGCGCTCACCGCGCGGTCGCGGCGGACAGCGCCTCCGCGAACGCCAGCACGTGGCCGACGGCGTCCGCGCCGTCCGCGGCCTCGCTCACCCGCAGCGACAGGTCGTCGGCCGTGACGCTGCCGGTGTAGCCGTGGTCGGCCTCGCAGTTCTCGTCGCCGCAGGTCGCGGGCTCGAGGTCGATGTGGGCGATGGCGCCCCACCCGATCGTCAGGACGACCTCGGTGGGCGGCACGCCCGGCACGTAGGCCGCGGGGTCGGGGACGACCCGCGTCACCGCCACGGACTGGACGCGGTCCAGCTTGACGGCCTCGGTGGTCGTGGAGGCGTGCGGCCGGGGCATGCCCTCGCCCGGGGGGTGCTCGTCGGTGTGGCACACCAGCAGCCGGCTCGCGGACAGGACCAGCACGGTCACATGCCGGCGCACCTCCATCGCCGGGTCGAACGTCGCCTCGTGGTGCACCACGTAGGCGGTGACCGGCTCGTCACCGATGGCCGACTCGACCGCGTCCGCGACCAGGGCCGGGTAGTAACCGCTGCGCTCGATGGCCGTGCGCAGCCCGTTGGCGGTCGCTCGCGTTTCCCTCATGGCCCCATCCTGCCTTGTTCGGGCCCGGACGTGCACACGACCGGGCCCGGTGGCGCCCCGCCGCCGCGCCCTGGGCCGCACCCGGCGTCCGCCCATGCGGTCATCGCCGTCCGTCCGGGGTACGAAACGGACATGAACGACAAGGATCCACTGCCGGGCCCGCCGCCGGTGCCGCCGCCCACGCCCGACCCGGCGCCGCCGCCGCAGCCGCCCGTCCCGCCCGAGCCGCCGCCGGGCCCGTCCCCGGGTCCCCCGCCGCGGCCGCCGGGCCCCGTCCCGCCGGGTCCCGCACCCGACCCCGTCCCGCCCGGCCCGCCGCCGGAGCCGACACCGCCGGGTCCCGCGCCCGATCCGAGCCCGCCCGTGCCGGACCCCGATCCGGTTCCGCCGGGTCCCGAGCCCGGCCCCGCGCCCGAACCGGGCCCCGCCACCCCCGGCTGACCGCCCGGCCCCGAGCCCGCAGCCCCGGCCGTCCGAGGGCGACCGGACGGGCGGACGGTCAGGCGATCGGGTCGGTGTCCGGGCCGCGGAGGCGGCGCGGGCCCAGTTCCGGACGGGGGCCCAGCGGACGTTCGAGGCGGAGCGCGACCTCGCGGACGGCGGCGCCCGAACCGTCCGCGACGACCGGGTTCAGCTCCAGCCGGGCCACCTCGGGCAGGTCGAAGCCGAGCCGCGACACCCGCATGACCAGCTCCTCGAGGGCCGACACGCGCACGGGTTCGGCGCCGCGGTGGCCGAGCAGGAGCGGGGCCGTCCGGATCGCGCGGATCAGCTCGGCGGCGTCCACGTCCGACAGCGGGCCGAGGCGGTAGGCGCGGTCGTCCAGCAGCGCGGCCGTCTCGTCGGCGAGGCCGAAGGAGACCACGGCGCCGAACGACGGGTCCTCCATGGTGACGATGCGCGTCGGGACCCCGGCGCGGGCGTCGTCCCGGTCGACCTCGATCCCGTAGCAGGCGAGCAGCTCGGCGGCCTGCGCGGGCGTCGCGTGGACGGGCGCGCCGGAGTCGAGCCAGCCCTCGACGAGCGTCCGGGCGCGGCGGCGGTCGGCGTCCTCGAACTCGGGCATGTTCCCGGCCGGGCGGCGCTGCCACTGGGCGTATCTGATCACGTAGGCGAGGGCCCGGACGGCGTCCTCGGGCGCGGGGTACGACGGCACCGAGCCCTCGGCGGGCGACCCGTCCGGCGCCGTGATCCGCAGGTCGGCGGGCATGCCCTCGGAGCCGAGGTACGTCGCCACGACCGGTTTGGGGCTGGCCGCGGCGAGCCGGAGGATCTTCTCGGGGACGCGCAGGTCGTAGCCGCCGATCGTCGGCGGGGTGAACAGCGCGACGACCGCGTCGACCGCGTCGTCCTCGAGCGCGGCGGCGAGTCCCGCCTCGTAGTCGTCGGCGTCGGCGCGCGGGCCCAGGTCGATGCGCGGCCGGACCTGGAGGCCGAGCGCCGTCGCCGCGTCCTGCGCCAGCAGGCCGAGCGAGTCGGAGTTGTCGATGATCGCGATGCGGTCGCCCGCGGGCAGCGGCTGGTAGGCCAGCAGCTGCGCGACGTCGAACAGCTCGGACAGGTCCTCCACCCGGATGACGCCCGCCTGCTCGAACAGCGCGCTGACCGCGTGGTCGGGCAGCGTGAGCGCGCGCGCGGCGTGCCCGATCGGGACGCCCTGGGTGCTGCGCCCGCTCTTCACCGCGACGATCGGCTTGCGGCGGCCGAGCCTGCGCGCCAGCCGCGCGAACTTGCGGGGGTTGCCCAGCGACTCCAGGTAGAGCAGGACCGCCTTCGTGGCCGGGTCCTCCTCCCAGTACTGCATGAGGTCGTTGCCGGAGACGTCCGCCCGGTTCCCTGCGGACACGAACGTGGACAGCCCGAGCCCGCGCTCGGCCGTCCGCTGCAGGATCGCGATGCCCAGCGCGCCCGACTGCGAGAAGAACCCGATCGGGCCCCTGCCGGGCATGGTCGGCGCCAGGGTGGCGTTCAGCCGCACGTCCGGGTCGGTGTTGGCGATCCCTAGGCAGTTGGGCCCGACGACCCGCATCCCGTACGCGCGCGCCATCCGCACGAGCTCCTCCTGGCTCGCGCGCCCCTCCGGCCCCGTCTCGCCGAAACCGGACGACACGACCACCAGCCCCCGGACGCCCTTCGCCGCGCACTGCTCCACGACCTCGTGGACGGCGTCCGCCCGCACGGCCACGACGGCGAGGTCGACGTCGTCCGGGATCTCCAGGACGGACGCGTACGCGCGCACGCCCGCGACCGCCGTGGCCGTCGGGTGCACCGGGTACACGGGGCCGCTGAAGTCGCCCGCCAGCAGGTTCCGCAGGACGGTCTGCCCGACGGTGTGCTCCGCGCGGCTCGCGCCGATCACGGCGACCGACCCCGGGAACAGCAGCCGCTGGATCGACCGGGACTCCGCCCGGTGCTCGCGGGCCGCCATGACCTCCATCGACGTCTCCGTCGGCTCCAGGTCGAGGACGAGCTCGATCACGCCCTCCTCGAACCGCTGCTCCGCCTGGTACCCCGCCTCCCGGAACACGCGGGTCATCCGCCGGTTGTCGGGCAGGACGCTCGCGACGAACCGCCGCACGCCCCGCTCCCGGGCCGCCGCCGCGATGTGCTCCAGCAGCACGTTGCCGATCCCGCGCCCCTGGTGGGCGTCCTCCACGAGGAACGCGACCTCGGCCGTCTCCGGGGCGTCCGCGAGCCGGTCGTACCGGACGACCGCCACCATCTCCTCGCCGATCGTCGCGATCAGCCCGACGCGCCGGTCGTAGTCGACGCCCGTGAAGTGCTCGATCTCCCGGTCCGTCAGGCGGGGACGCGGCGAGAAGAAGCGGTAGTAGATCGACTCCGGGGACAGCCGGGCGTAGAACACCCGCAGGAGCTCGGCGTCGTCGCGCCGGATGGGGCGCAGATGGGCGGTCCCGCCGTCGCTGAGGACGACGTCCGCCTCCCACTGCACCGGATAACCCTCGGTCACGTAACCGAGGGTAAGGCACGCCGCACCGGCGCCCGCGGTGGGGAAAAACACGGCTTCCTCGGTTTCGCTGCGCGTTCGAGACCTAAACGAGGCCCCGGAGCTGTTAACGTCGAGCCCACGCCCAGGATGCCGCTCGCGCGGGCCGTGTTGATCGAGGTGATGACTCCATGACGCGCGTGGTCGTGGTCGGCGATCTGATGACAGACACCGTGGCCCGTGCCGCGTTTCCCCTGGCCAAGGGGAGCGACACGCCTGCCGCCGTGACGACCCACGGAGGCGGTTCGGGCGCCAACGTGGCCGCCTGGCTCGCCGTGGAGGAGGTCGAGGTGGCCTTCGTCGGCCGCCGCGGCTCCGACATCGCGGGCCGCAACCGGGACATGGAGATGATGGGGTACGGCGTCGACGCCCGCCTCGTCATGGACGCCGAACGTCCCACCGGCACCTGTGTGGTGATGGTCACGCACAAGGGCGACCGCACCATGCTGTCGGACCCCGGCGCCAACGGCGCGCTGCTGCCCGAGGACATCGAGCGCTGCGGCGACCTGTTCGTCCAGGGCACCCACCTGCACCTCTCCGGCTACTCGCTGATCAACGAGGGCTCCCGGAAGGCCGCCATCGTCGCGCTGGACATGGCGCGCAAGGCGCAGATGTCGGTCTCGGTCGACGGCGGCTCGTTCTCCCCGCTCAAGCGGATGGGCGCCGAGCCCTTCCTGGAGTGGACGCAGGGCGCCCGGCTGCTGATCGTGAACGCCAAGGAGGCGGAGATCCTCACCGGCCGGGACACGCCCGACCAGGCCGCCAAGGTGCTCACCGCCTGGTACCCCCAGGTCGTGATCAAGGACGGCGCCGACGGCGCCCTCTGGTACACCAACGGCCGCCCCGAGCCGGTCACCGTCGCCGCCGAGCCCGTCGACAAGGTCGTGGACGGCACCGGCGCGGGCGACGCGTTCGTCGCCGGGTTCCTGCCGCCGTGGCTGGACGGCAAGCAGCCCGCCGACGCCCTCACCGCCGGCTGCCGCCTCGCCGCCCGCGCCATGCGGCACCTCGGCGCCCGCCCGACCCTGGACGTCGTCGACAACCAGATCTGACGCGTCAGGCCAGCGGCGTGTAGGTGCGGACGTCCTCGCGGACGGCCTCCCACAGGCGGTTCAGCGGGTGGTCCGCGCCGTACCGCTCGAGGTCGGCGCGCCGCACGAACGCGCCGGTCATCAGCTCCGCGCGGGGCTCCATGTCGTCGTCGAGCCCGATCGCGCGCAGCGGCACGGCGTCCGGGTCGTCCCGCCCGGCCATCCCCCGGCCGATCGACCCGGTGACGATCATGCAGCCGCGGACGAACCCGGACCGCAGCAGCGACAGCCCGTAGTGCACGTCGTCGATGTCGGCGACGACGTTCAGCCGCTCCCGGTAGTTCGGCCCGTACCAGGTCGCCAGCAGGTCCGCGACGAGGCCCGCGGGCGGCAGCACCAGCGGGACGCCCGGCAGCCGGCTCGTCCGCACCGGGGTGTCGGGCAGCTCCCGCTCCGGCAGGTTCGTCAGCAGCAGCGCCTGCCCCCGCGCGTACTCGATGACCTCGTACTCCTTGAGCCGCCGATCCCCCTCCGGGGTGCTGACGATGCTCCCGCACACGAGGTCGACCTGGTTCGTCTCCAGCCGCGACCACACGTCCTTCGTCCGCACGTGCGCGACCTTGAACTCGACCTCCCGCTGCCGGAACTCCTCCGACACCCGGTTCCACGCGCGGGACACGATCGGCAGCGTGAACTCCGTCGTCCCCACGGTGAGCATCCGGCCCAGCCGGCGCCTGCTGCGGTGCACGGCCTCCAGCCAGGCCTCGAACGTCCCGCGCGCCAGCTCCACGGTCGTCTCGCCCGTCGGGGTGAACAGGAAGTCCTTCCCGCGCCCCTGCCGGACGGTCAGGACCTCCCCGCACAGCGCCTGGCTGGTGCGGTTCAGCGTGTCGAGCTGCTTCTGGACGCTCGACTGCTCGCGCCCGAGCGCCCGCGCCGCGCGCAGCGCGGACCCGGTCTCGTGCACGACGAGAAGCGTCCGCAGCTGGTCGAACGTCATGTCCAGCAGACCGGACGGGCAGTCGAGAAGCTCGTCGAGGGGCACGGGACCGGACATTACTACCTGCCGCCCGGCCGTCGCCGAAATGGCCTCCCGCACACTCCAACGGGAATTGATGACATTTCCCCTCCAACTTATCTTGAGATGTTCTTCCAAACAGCTGGACAGGGTTTTCTGACCTCTAGAACACTTTCCTCTCGTCCGGACCCCGCCGAGGAAGCACCGTGAGCCGATCGACCCTCCCCCACGCCGCCGCGTCCACCTCCCGGACGCCCCGGCGGCGCTCCCGGGCGCGTCCCGGCGACCGTCCTCGCCGGGACCGCCGCCCGGGGCCGGCGCACCGGTCCCGGCACCGATGACCCCCGTTCGCCGCGGCTCTTCTCCGCCGCGGCGCCGGGTCGGCCGTCGGCCCGTGCGCGGGGCCGCGCGCACGGGCCGGCTCGGTTGCGCCGCCCGCGCCGACAGGGGCGCGCGGGCGGCCCGCAACCACTGACCCCGGGACCGTCCACGGAACGCCCCGGCGGGAGGCCCGGCGGGAGGCGCTCCCGCGCGAAGGGGATGCCTCCGCGGGACTCGGCCCCACAGACGGGACGCCTCCGCGGCTCGGCGCCGAAGAGGGAGACGGCAACGACAGGGCGGCGCGGCGCAGGCGGCCTACGGCGCGGTTCCGACGCACGCAACGGCGGAAAGCGACCACTCGTCCATCGCAGGGCCAAACTCGGCGGGGCGTTCCGGCATCTCACCAATGGATCGATCGGGCGGTGCGGAAGGACGTGCGGTGGGCGGCTGGCAGATCACGGGTTTCGACGAGGTCGCGGAACTCGGCCGGGGCGCGCAGGGACGCGTCGTCCTGGCCCGGCACTCGGAGTCGGGCGTCCCCGTCGCGATCAAGTACGTGGACGTCGCGGCCGTCGACGACACCGCCCGGCTCCGGCACGAGGCCACGCTGCTCGGCCGGGTCGCCGACCCGCACGTCGCGCGGCTGTACCGGCTGGTGGAGAGCCCGCACGGCGCGGCGATCGTCATGGAGGCGGTGGACGGCGTCACGCTGAAGCGGGTGCTGGCCGAGCACGGCTCGCTCACCCCCGAGCAGGCGCTGACGGTGCTGAAGGGATCGCTGACCGGGCTCGCCGCCGCGCACGCCGTCGGCGTCGTGCACCGCGACTACAAGCCCGCGAACGTGATGGTGCGGCCGGACGGCCTCAGCAAGCTGATCGACTTCGGCATCGCCGTCCCCGCGGGCGGCCGGGACCGCTCCGGGACCCCCGCCTACATGGCCCCGGAGCAGTGGCGCGGGGAGCCCGTCTCCTTCTCCACCGACGTCTACGCCGCCACCTGCGTGTTCTTCGAATGCCTCACCGGCCGCCGTCCCTTCGGCGGCGACCGCACGGCGCTGATGGCCGGGCACCTGACCGCGCCGCCGCCGGTCGAGGACGTCCCCGCGTCCGTCCGCGACCTGGTGGTCCGCGGCCTCGCCAAGACGGCCGGGGAACGCCCCGCGGGCGCGGCGGAGTTCGTCCGCGACCTGGAGGAGGCCGCCGCCGGGGCGTACGGGCGCGACTGGGAGGAGCGCGGCATCCGCGCCCTCGCCGGAGCGGCGGCCGCCTTCGCCGCGCTCTTCCCCCTGGCCGCCGCCGGTCTCCCCACCGCCGCCGCGGGCGGTGCGGTCGCGGGCGGCGCCGCCGGAGCCGGTGGCGCCGGGGCCGCCGCAGGCGGTGCGGGCGCCGGGGCCGCCATGGGCAGTGCGGGGGCCGGAGCCGGGGCAGGGGCTTCCGCAGGCGGAGCCGGGGGCGTCGCGGCCGGTGCGAGCGGAGCGGCTGCGGGAGGCGCCGGAGCCGGGGCCGGCGGCGCTGCGGCGGGTGGCGCTGGCGCGGGCACGGTCGGCATGGGCGGCGCGGCCGCAGGTGCGGGTGCAGGCGGCGGGGCCGTGGGGGCGGCCGGTGCGGCAGGGGGTTCGGCGGCCGGGTTCTTCGCGGGCGTGGGCGGGAAGGTCGCGGTGGGCGTCGCGGGAGTCGCGCTGGTCGGCGGCGGCGTCACCGCCTACACCGTCGGCCGCGACACGCCGCCCGAGGGGGCCCGTCCGGTGGCCGCGGCGGTCGCCGTGCAGAACCAGCGGATGGACGGCCTGCCGCTGGTGGTGCGCTCCCAGTACGTGCGGATCAGCGGCCACGGTGACCCCGCCGTCCAGCGCAGGATCAACGAGACGCTCCGCTCCCCGCTCGACTGGACGATCCAGCGGGTCCGGGCCGCGACGGAAGACATGGGCTCCGCCTGCGTCCAGGACAGCGTCGTGGAGATGACCGCACAGGTCGGCGTCAAGGGCCCGACGCTGATCTCCGTGCTCTACCCCGACAACAGGTCCGTCCTGTGCACTCCGGTGGACGGCATCCTCCCGGGCTGGGCGGTCACCGTGGACGCGGAGACGGGCCGCACCTACACGCCCGACGACATCTTCAAGCCCGGCACCCTCACCCCGGCCGGGATCGATACGCTGCTCGGCCGGCTGACCCTCGTTCCCGGCGAAGCCATCGCCCCCATGTGGGGCCCGAACGGCTGCGCCCGGAACCGTCCGCCGCGCCGCCCCGACTTCTTCCCCCGCGCCAACCCGGCGGGCGTCTCCCCGGAGCAGGCCCCGCCCTACGCGACGGTCTTCTTCGCCCCCGACCGGTTCGTGCTGAACTGGTCGACCGAGGGGAGCGGGTGCATGAAGTCGCGGCTCGCCGCCCCGTACGCCGAGGTCCGCGACCTGCTGAAGCCCGACCTCGCCGCCAAGCTCCCGACCTGACCGCGGCCCGGAGGCCTCCGAGGCCGCGCGCCCCCGAGAGGATGCGACCCGGCGCCGCGCGGCACCGCCCCCGCAGCGACCCGACGCGCCACCCGCAGCGCGTCGACCCCCAGTAGTCCCACGATGTCCGCAGGAGGCGCCCGACTTCCGATGCCCGCCGGGGGCGCCCGACTTTCGATGCCGCGGGAGGCGCCCGACTTCGGTTGTCCGCAGGAGGCGCCAGACTCCCTGGGCGTCCTGTCTCCGCACGTCTCCGTCGGCCTGCCCTCGTGACGGGCCGCCGCGTCGATTACGCGGGCGGCCACTGCGGCGGAACACCCGGGGACGCGAGCACGGGCGCGCCGCCGGCGGCGACCAGGGTGCCGGGCGAGACGCCGGGCGGGCGCACGCCGAACCCGAGGCGGGCGAGCCGCTCTCGGCGATGATCGCGGCGCCGACGTCCAAGCGGCGGCGTTGACCGCCCACGCACCGTCCACCCGCCCCGGCCCATCAAGCCACCACCCCGCAGCCCCACGCCGCGCCGCCGCCCCGGCGCGTGGGGGTCGCCGGGCGGTTCGGGCGGGTCATGCGGGGGTGGCGAGGGTCAGGGGAAGGACGGCGGGGGCACCGGCCTGTCGGAGGAGGCGGGCGGCGACGGTCATCGTCCAGCCGGTCTCGATGCGGTCGTCGACGAGGAGGACGGGGCCGGGGGCGGGGGCGAGGGCGCCGGACAGGGCGTCGGGCAGGGCGAGGGCGTCCCAGACGGAGCGGAGCCGCTGGGCGCTGTTGTGGCGCCGGGGAACGGGTTCGCCCACGGGGGCGAGTTCGCCGAGGTACGGGAGCCGGCCGATCTCGGCGATGCGGTGGCCGAGGCCGGTGACGAGGCGGGGCCGCGAGCGGGAGCCGATGGTGACGACGCCCGTGGGGCGGGCGGACCAGTCCCAGGCGGCGAGGACGGTGACGACGGCGTCGAGCATGTCGGGGGGAACGTCGGTGTCGCCGGCGGCGAACAGGTCGCGGAGGCGGTTGCCCCAGCCGATGTCGGTGAGGCGGCCGAGGGCGCGGCCGGTCTCGGCCTGCTCGGCGGGGGCGATGCGGCCGGCGACGCCGAGGTCGTCCTTGACGCCGGTCGGCCACATGCGGCGGGGCGCCACGTCGACGCCGGGGCGGTGGAGGCGGTCGCGGGCCCGGGCGGTGCTCTCGGCGGCGACGTCGGCGGACCGGTGCTCGCCGGTGCAGTTGTCGCAGCGGCCGCAGGGCGCGGCGGCCGGGTCGTCGAGGCGGCGGCGCAGGAACTCCTCCCGGCAGCCGGTGGTGGTGATGTAGTCGAGCATGGCGCTCTGCTCGCGGCGGCGCTCGGCGGTGACGCGCTCGTAGCGTTCGCGGTCGTAGGTCCAGGGGACGCCGGTCGCGGTCCAGCCGCCCTTGACGCGGCGGACGGCGCCGTCGACGTCGAGGACCTTGAGCATCATCTCCAGGCGGGAGCGGCCGAGGTCGACGCGGGGTTCGAGCGCGCCCAGGGAGAGCGGCCGGTCCGCCTCGTCGAGGACGCGCAGGGTGTCGCGGACGATGTGCTCCGGCGGGAACGCCATGCTCGCGAAGTACTCCCAGATCTCGCGGTCCTCCCGGCCGGGGAGGAGGATCACCTCGGCGCGGTCGACGCCGCGGCCCGCGCGGCCGATCTGCTGGTAGTAGGCGACGGGCGACTGCGGCGCGCCGACGTGCACGATGAAGCCCAGGTCGGGCTTGTCGAAGCCCATGCCGAGCGCGCTGGTGGCGACGAGGGCCTTGAGCTTGTTGTCGAGGAGGTCCTGCTCGGCCTGGAGCCGCTCGGCCTGTTCGGTCTGGCCGGAGTAGGCGGCGACCTCGTGGCCGCGGTCGCGGAGGAACGCGGCGATCTCGTGCGCGGCGGCGACCGTGAGGGTGTAGACGATGCCGGAGCCCGGGAGGCGGTCGAGCCGTTCGGCGAGCCAGGCGATGCGCTGCTCGGCCGTCGGCGTGGTGACGACGGACAGGTGCAGCGACTCGCGTTCCAGCGGGCCCCGCAGGACGAGCGCGTCCCCCGCGTCCGGGTGCGGGGACGCGGCCAGCTGTTCGGCGACGTCGCGGGTGACGCGGGCGTTGGCGGTCGCGGTGGTGGCGAGGACGGGGACGTCCGGCGGGAGGTCGGCGAGGAGGGTGCGGATGCGGCGGTAGTCGGGCCGGAAGTCGTGGCCCCAGTCGGAGATGCAGTGGGCCTCGTCGACGACGACCAGGCCCGCGCCCGCGGCGAGGCGGGGCAGGACGAGGTCGCGGAAGTCGGGGTTGTTGAGCCGTTCGGGGCTGACGAGCAGGACGTCGACCTCGCCCCGTTCGACCTCGGCGAAGATGCCCTCCCAGTCGTCGGTGTTCGCGGAGTTGATCGTGCGGGCGTGGATGCCGGCGCGTTCGGCGGCGTCGATCTGGTTGCGCATCAGCGCCAGCAGCGGCGACACGATCACGGTGGGGCCTGCGCCGCGGGCGCGCAGCAGGCGGGTGGCGACGAAGTAGACGGCGGACTTGCCCCATCCGGTGCGCTGGACGACCATGGCCCGCCGGCGCCCGACGACGAGGGCGTCGATCGCCGTCCACTGGTCGTCGCGGAGCCGCGCGTGGTCGCCGGCGAGGGCGCGCAGGGTCCGTTCGGCCTCGTCACGAAGGTCGCTGGGAGAGTGCATGTCCCCTTGGTATCAACGATGCGAGGACCGTCACACCAGAACTTGGTTCTGGGGTTGACCTCATCCCCGCCTAAGGCGGGGATTCCGACCGTCACCGGTCAGGTTTCCTGCTTCGACGCCGGCTGCCTCGTCCGGGAGGACTCCCGTTGAGGTCTGACACCGGCTCCACAGGCCGACACCGCCAGCCCGGCGGCCACAATGTTGCGCGCGGCGTTGACGTCCCGGTCGTGCCGGGCACCGCACTCGCCGCACTCCCATTTCCTCACATTGAGCGGCGTTTTTTCGGCAATGGTCCCGCACTCCGAACATGTTCTGGTGGACGGGAACCACCGGTCGATCACCACGAGTTCACGGCCGTACCAGCCGGCCTTGTACTCCAGCATCGTCCGCAACTGCCGCCACGCCGCGTCCGATATCGCACGCGCCAGGTTGTGATTCCGCACCATGTTGCGGACGTCGAGGTCCTCGATCACGACCACTTGGTTCTCGTGGACGAGCCGAGTCGACAGCTTGTGCAGGAAATCCCGGCGCCGGTCGGCGATCCGGGCATGGACTCGCGCGACCCTGCGGCGTGCCTTGTCCCGGTTCTTCGAGCCCTTGCATTTACGCGCAAGTACCTTCTGGGCACGGGCGAGGCGTTCGCGGTCGCGGCGCTCGTGCCGGGGGTTGGCGATCTTCTCCCCGGTCGACAGCGTCACCAGGGACGTGACCCCGGCATCGATGCCCACAGCCCCATCGACGGAGTCGAGGCGGGTGATGCGGTCCTCGCAGAGGAGGGACACGAACCAGCGGCCTGCACCGTCCCGCGACACCGTCACCGTGGACGGCTCGGCACCCTCCGGCAACGGACGCGACCACACGACGTCCAGCGGGCCGCTCATCTTCGCCAAGGTCAGCTCACCACCGCGCCACTTGAACGCCGATCGGGTGTACTCGGCAGAAGCTCGGGACTTCTTGCGCGACTTGAAACGCGGGTATTTGGCGCGCTTATCGAAGAACGCCACGAACGCGGCTTGCAGATGCCGCAGCGCCTGCTGCAGCGGCACGCTGGACACCTCGTTCAAGAATGCCAGCTCGCCGGTCTTCTTCCACCCGGTCAACGCCGAGGAGGTATCGACGTAGGACATGCGCTGCTGCTCGCGATACCAAGCCCGCGTGCGTTCTTCGAGGGCCTTGTTGTACACCAGGCGCACACACCCGAACGTGCGCGACAGCTCGGCCGCCTGCTCGTCCGTGGGATAGAAGCGGTACTTGAACGCCCGCTTCACTGTGCGAGCCATGTCTCACATCGTAGAGCAAGATCAGTTGAACGCTGGTCAGTGCTGGTCCGACCATGCAATCCGCTCGCGTCCGTGCGCCGGTTCACGTTCGCGGCTGTGTCCGCGGCCCGAAGGGAGGGACATGGACAACCTGTGACCCAAATTCCGATTGTCGGCAACCCCGATGGACGTGTCAGCCTCCGGCCGTGGGTAGCCTGCGGGCGAGATCGGATCTTGCTGGAAGGACACAAGCGCGGGATGAGCGCGACGCAGCGCCCGGAGACCCCGGGCGCGGTGGAACGGCTGCGGAATTCGGCCGCCGCCGACCGGCTGCGGCGGACCTGGCAGGTCCTGATGGACGGGTCGCCGCCGGAGCCGCCCGAGGAGGAGCCCGGGGAGACCGTCGATCCGCGGGCCGTCGACCTCGTGCTGCGGGTCGGGGAACTCCTGCTGGCCAGCGGCGAGACGACCGAGCGGGTCAACGAGGCGATGCTCGGCCTCGCGGTGGCCTACGAGCTGCCGCGCTGCGAGGTGCAGGTCACGCTGACGAGCCTGCTCGTGTCGGCGCATCCGGGCAAGGGCGCGCCGCCGGTGACGGCGGCCCGCGCCATCCGGCGCCGCACGCCCGCGCACTGGCGGCTGACCGCGCTGCACGACCTCGTCCAGCAGGCGTCCATCGGGATGCTGGAGCTGGAGGCGGCGCACCGGCGGCTCGCGGAGATCAAGCGCGGGCGGGGCCCGTACCCGCCGTGGGCGATCGTGCTGGGGCTGGGGCTGATCTCGGCGTCGGCGAGTGTGCTGTCGGGCGGCGGGCTGCTGGTGGCGCTGACCGCGTTCGCTGGAACGGTCCTGGGCGACCGCGCCGCCGCCTACCTGGCCCGCCGGGGCGTCGCGGAGTTCTTCCAGCTGACGGTCGCCGCCGCGATCGGCGCGACGGGCGCGGTCATCGTGGTCGTGACGGGCAGTCCGGGGCCGGCCGCCTCGGTGGTGACCGGGGTGATCCTGGCGCTGCTGCCCGGACGCCCGCTGGTGGCGAGCATCCAGGACGGCATCACCGGCGACCTCGTGAGCGCGGGCGCGCGCGTGCTCGAGGTGTTCTTCATCATCGCGGCGCTCGTCGCGGGGCTGGGCGTGGTCGTCTACATCGCGGTGAACTTCGACGTCGCGATCGACGTGCGGCATCTGCCGAAGGCCGCCGAGACGCTCGACTCCGTCCAGGTCCTCGCCGCCGCGGCCGTGTCGGCGACGTTCGCGCTGTCGCTGGCCGCGCCGCGCGCCGTGCTGGCGCCGGTCGCGCTGGGCGGCGCGGTGATCTGGGTGCTGTACGTGCTGATGCGCGGCTGGGACATGCCGCCGGTGCTGGCCTCCGCGGTGGCCGCCACGGTGGTGGGGACGCTGGCGAACGTGGTCGCGCGCAGGCAGGGCGCGCCCGTGATGCCCTACGTCGTCCCGGCGATCGGCCCGCTGCTGCCGGGGACACCGCTGTACCGGGGGATGGTCGAGCTGAACACGGGGTCGCCGCAGGACGGCATCCTCAGCCTGATCTCGGCGCTGTCGATCGCGCTGGCGCTCGGCGCCGGGGTGAACCTCGGCGGTGAACTCGTGCGGGCGTTCCAGCGGGTCGGTCTCACCGCGTCCGGCCGCTGGGCCCGTCCGGCCGCCCGCCGGACGCGCGGCTTCTGAGCCGGGTGCCGGATTTGTCGGTGCGGGGCGCTACGTTCGCCGCATGTACCGACAGGGAGACATCCTGATCCTGCCCGTGGCCGAGGCGGACGTGCCGCCGTCCGTCCGGGGCCTGCCGCCGGCGCCGCGCGACGGACGGGGCCGCATGGTGCTCGCGCTCGGCGAGGCGACCGGGCACGCGCACGCGCTGGCCGCGCCGGGCACGCTGCTGCGGACCCCCGACCCGCGCACCCCCGACCACCTGCACCTCCCGTCGGGCGGGCGGCTGGTCCACGAGGAGCACGCGGCGATCTCGCTGCCGAAGGGCTGGTACCGGGTGATCCGCCAGCGCGAGTACGTGCCGGGCTCCGTCCGGGTCGTGGCGGACTGAGGTGGCGGGCATGCTGACCGAGACCCCGCGCCCCGCGCACTTCGTCGTCGGCGACTGGCAGTCCGCCGCGTTCGCCGCGACGCCCGCCGACCGGGCCCGCGCCGAGGCGGGGATCGCCGCGGCCTACGCCGCCGCCGGGCTCCCCGCGCCCGAACGCGTCCTGTGGGTGCCGTCGCCGCTGCGCGGCGCCGTCGCGGCGGCCGTCCTCGCCGGGCACGCGGAGGCGCTGCGCGCCGCCGGGCTGGACGAGCAGGTCGAGCGGGCCCGCGCCGACCTGGGCGCGGACGCCGACGCGGGCGCGAGCGTCCGCGACACCGTGCGGACCCGGCCCTGGGAGGCCGAGCGGGCCGCCGCGGCGGCCGAGCTGGGCGCGGCGGGCTGGCCGCGGGCGTGGGCCGACAGCGGCGGGCTGCTCTGGGACCAGGTGCAGTCGCTGGTCACGCGGGTGCGGGCGGCCGTCGGCGCGGTCGCGGCGCCCGATCCGGAGGAGGCGACGGACGAGCAGGCGCACGCCGAGTCGCTGCTCCGCGCGGCCACGCTCGACGCGGTGCTGGGGCAGCACGACGCGCCGTGGCTGGCGCTGTTCGAGTCGCTGGGGCGGCTCGACGGCCGGCTCTCCGGGCTCGCCGAGGTCGCCCGCTCCGCGAACTGGTGGTGGCCGTACGAGCGGCTGGCGATCTGCTGCGAGCGTCCGTCCGAGTTGCACCGGGACGAGCCTGGACGGCTGCACCGCGGGGACGGCCCGGCGCTCGCGCACCCGGACGGGTTCGCGCTGCACGCCTGGCGCGGGATGCCGATCCCGCCCGACTTCGTCGAGTCGCTGACCGACCTGAGCGCCGACCGGATCCTGCGCGAGGAGAACGCCGAGCTGCGCCGGGTCATGCTGGAGATCTACGGCTACGACCGCTACCTCGCCGACGTCGGGGCGAAGCCGGTCCACCAGGACGAGACGGGCGTGCTGTGGTCGATCGACCTGCCGGGCGACGAGCCGGTGGTGATGGTCGAGGTCGTGAACTCCACCCCCGAGCCCGACGGGACGTACCGGACGTACTACCTGCGCGTCCCGCCGGCCACCCGGACGGCGCGGGAGGGCGTCGCGTGGACGTTCGGCGTCGACGAGGCCGATTACCGCCCCGAGAAGCAGACCTGAGCGGGCCCCCTGAACGACCGGTGGTTCCGGTCCCCCGGCGGGCGTTCGCGGGCGGCACTTCCCCAGTCGCCAGCGGGCGCCCGCCGCGTCATGCCGGGCGCGCGCGGTCGCCCAGCAGCGCGGGGATGCGTTCGAGGACGCCCCCGGCGAAGGTGTCGTAGAGGCCGAGCGGTTCGAGGTGGACGTAGCCGATGTGGCAGTCGCACGTGGCGAGGGGGCAGGGGCGGGGGCCGAGGGCGGCGCGGAAGGTGCCGTCGTAGAGGTTGCCGAGGACGGACGGGACGAAGTGGCAGCGGCGCACGGTGCCGTCGCCGTCCACGGAGACGACGGTGTCGCCGGTGCGGCAGGCGCGGCCCCGGCTGGGGTGCGGGTGCCGGCTGACCGGGAAGAGCGGGTCGATCGCGGTCCAGGCGTCGGCCTCGGCGTCGTCGTAGACGCGGCCCTCGGCGGCGTTGATCCACAGGTAGGCGTCGGCGGGGAGGTCGGCGCGGAGGCGGCGGGCGGCGTCGAGGTGCTCGGGCTGCCCGACGACGCCGACGCTGAACCGGACGCCGCGCGCGTGCAGGTCGCGGCACTTGCCGAGGAAGCGGTCGTACGGCACCTGGCCGGGGTGGTAGGTGGCCCACAGCGCCAGGCGGGACGGGTCGGCCTCGGACGTCCAGGACGTGCGGTGGCTGAGGTTCGTCTGGATCGCGACGCGCTCGATGTGCGGCAGGTGGCTCAGGTCGACGAGGGCGCGCCGGTACCAGGAGCGGACGAGCCCTTCGCCCCACGGCGTGAACAGCACGGAGATCGGGTGCTCTTGGGCGGCGACCCAGGCGGTGAAGCGTTCGAGGGCGGCGCGGTCGGCGCGGAGCTGTTCGGTCGTGTCACGGCGCTTTGCGAAGGGACAGTACGGGCAGTCGTAGTCGCAGCTCGCGAGGGGTCCTCGGTAAAGGATCGTCAGGTGGTCCATCAGCGCGCCTCGTAGGACGCCATGAGGGACTGCACGGATCCGGAGAACAGGGCGGGGCCGATGGCGTCGGAGTGGGCGAGCCCTTCGGGGCTGAGGCGGAGGGTGCCGGTGGACGGTTCCAGCCAGCCGCGTTCGCCGAACGTGCGGAGTTCGTCCGGGAAGTGGGCGGACGGGTCGTCGCCGAAGCGCGCGCGGTAGGCGGCGAGGTCGAGTCCGTCCGCCTGGAGGAGCGACTGGAGGAGGTGGCGGCGGCGGAGTTCGTCCTCGGTCATGGTGAAGCCCACGCGCGCGGTGCCGAAGTCGGTCTCCCGCACGTAGTCGTCGATGATCGAGCGGACCTGGGACGCCCCCACGGCGTACTCGAACGAGTAGTGCAGGCGGGTCGTGTAGGAGCGGGCGCCGCAGCCGAGCCCGACCATGCCGTCGGTCTGGCAGCAGTACTCCGTCCCGTTCGCGGACGCGCCGGGCAGGCGGAACATGCGCATGGACACCTGTTCGTAGCCTTCGGCCAGGAGGTGGTCGCGTCCGAGCCGGTAGAGGGTGAGGCGCTGGTCGTCCCAGTCGCGGGCGCGCCGTCCGAGCCCGGTGAGCGGCCGCACGTACAGGGGGTAGAGGTAGAGCTCCTCCGGGCGCCACGCGAGCGCGGCGTCGAGGGACCGCCTCCACGTCTCGGGCGTCTGGCCGTCGATGCCGTAGATGAGGTCGATGTTCAGGGTGGGGAACCCCACGGCGCGGATGCGGTCGAGCGCGGCCTCGACCTCGGCGCGCTTCTGCGGGCGGACGGCCGCGCGGGCCTCGTCGTCGAGGAAGCTCTGCACGCCGATGGAGACGCGGGTGGTGCCGCGCTCGGCCAGGACGGTGAGCCGGTCGGTGGTGGCGGTCGCCGGGGACGTCTCGACGCCCAGCGGTCCCGTCCCGAATCCGGGGAAGCGTCCCGCGATGTCGCAGAGCCGTTCGAGTTCGGGCGCGGTGAGGTAGGTGGGGGTGCCGCCGCCGAAGGCCGCGGTGGCGAACGACGCGCCGTCCCGGCCGTCCGCGCCGTCCAGGCCGTCGAGGGCGCGCAGGACGGCCGTGGCCTGCCGGTCGAGCGCGTCCAGGTAGGCGCCGGTGAGCTCCTCGGGCGCGCCCGTGCGGGTGAACAGGTTGCAGAACCCGCACCGCATCTCGCAGAACGGGATGTGCAGGTAGAGGAAGAGCGCGCCGAGCGGCTCGCCCGCCCACACGTCTCGCAGGGCGGGCGCGGGATCGAGCGGACGGTAGGCGGTCTTGTGGGGGTACGCGTAGACGTATCCCTGGTAGGGCGATCCGCCGGTGGCGGTGCTGGTCACGGTGCTGGTCACAGTCAAGGCAGAACGAACTCTCCGTACGGAACGGTCCACACGACCTCGTGGCCGATGCGGTGCCCGGTGTGGCCGTCCTCCCCGTACGCCGTGCCGTGGTCGGAGCACACGATGACGAGGCAGGGGCGGCGCATGAGGGCGAACAGGCGCCCGATGTGGGCGTCGACGTGGCGCAGGGCGGCGGCGTGGCTCGCGCGGGTGTCGCCGTCCGCGCGGGACGCGCCGTCCAGGTAGAACCAGTTCGGCTGGTGCAGGGACGCGACGTTGACCAGCATGAACAGCCGGCGGTCGGACGGCAGCCCGGCCACCACCGCGGCGGCCCGGTCGATCTGGTTGGGCAGCGCGTCCGGGTCGGTCACCCCGAACTCCGGTTCCCAGTGGCTCTCGGCGAACAGCGCCGGGAGCGCGGAGCCGAGCGGGGTGCGCTTGTTGAAGAACCCGACGCCGCCGATGCAGACCGTGTGGTAGCCGGCGGCGGCGAGACCGGACGGCAGGTCGGCGGCGTCGAACGTCCAGGTGCCGGGCGCGGTCGTCTCGCTGCCGGGGAAGGCGCCCGCGAACAGGCGGGGGTGCGGGCCGGGCGCCGCGGGGGTCGGCAGGAACCCGGCGAGCATCGCCGCGTGGGCCGCGTAGGTGAAGCTGCCGGGCGTGTGCCGGCGCTCCCACCGCCCGTCCGGCAGGTACCGGACGAACGTGGGCGTCTCGCCCGCCGCGGCGAGTTCGGCGGCCACGTCGTACCGCAGGGTGTCGAGCGTGACCAGCAGCACGTCATGGGTGCCGACGATCCGGTTCATGTCACGCACGGGCGCCGCTCCCCGCGAGGACGGCCCGTACCTGGGCCGTGTAGACGTCGACGCCCTCGGCGGGCCCGCCCGGGAAGCCGGTGAGGCGCGGCAGGAGGTCGCCGAACGCGTTGACCTCGCACACCGCGAAGCCCCGCAGGCGGTTCAGGACGAGCAGGTCCACGCCGACCATCGGGCTGCCGGGGAAACACGCGGCCGCCCGCGCGCACACGTCCATCGCCTCGTCCCAGCCGTCCGGCCCGAGCGCGCGCCGGACGGCCTCCAGGTCGCCTCTGGCACCGCCCAGGTGAAGGTTGGTCATGGGGTGACGGCTCGTCCGGACGACCGCGTGCGCGGGCTCGCCGCCGATGGCGACGACGCGCAGGTCGAACGTCCGTCCGCCGGTTGACGCCTTCGGCACCCAGCGCTCCACGTGCAGCCCGTCGGGTCCGAGCGCGTCGATGAGGGACGCGACCTCCGGCTCGGTGAGGTAGGTGCGCACCCGCAGCGAGTTGCGCGGCCCGTCCGGGGTCATCGCCGCCGAGGTGATGGCGCGGATCCGGCCGCCCGGCGCGGTCTGCAGCGCCACGACCCCGGACGCGGACGAACCGTGCGCGGGCTTGACGAACACCCGCCGCTCCCCCGCCGCGTCCATCGCGTCCCGCAGCGAGGCGTAGTCCCGGACGGGCGCGCCGGCGGGCGCGAGCGCGGGCGGCACGGGCACCCCGGCGGCCAGCATCCGGGCGTGCGACAGCCGCTTGTCGAACATGACGGCGATGTCGCCGACGTCCCCCACGACGCGGGCGCCCGCCGCCGACGCCGCCGCGTCGATCCGGCGGAGCGCGGCGGTGAACGTGCGGTACCAGCGGGCGCCGCCGCCGACCCGGGTCGGGTCGCCGGGGCCGCGCAGCAGCGCGTCCGCCGCGGCGTCCTCGCCCGGCGAGTCGATCCGCACGAGGTCGCCGGGCCCCAACGGGAGGTCGCCGCCGCGCAGCACGTCCGTCCAGGGGACGACCCGGGGTTCGGGCAGCCCGCACGCCCGGCACGCGTCCGCGAACAGGACGGGCCGCCGGTCGCCGGGCGTCGCGACGACGGCGAACGCGGGCGCCCCCGCGGTTCCGGCCCCCGTCATTCCGACACCGCGATGTAGAACCGGTCGCCGTCCACGTCCTGCCGGTTGCTCAGGTCGACGTCGGTCCCGGGCAGGGCGGCCGCCACGCGGGCCGTCATCGGCTCGGACAGGAAGTGGTGGTGCAGGTCCAGCCTGCGCAGATGGGTCAGCGGCTGGCCCGACAGCAGCGCCTCCGCACCCCGGTCGGTGAGGGTCCCCATCGCCAGGCTCAGCGACTCCAGCCGCGCCACCACCGGCGCGGACGCGACCGCCTCGGCGATCTCGTCCTGCATCTCCGCGTCCTCCAGCCCGAGGTGCCGCAGCGACGGGAAGCGGTCGCCCGACAGGATCGGCGCCAGATCGTCCACGGTCGCGTCACCGCCGTAGTTCGGCGTCCCGAGCCACAGGTCGAGGTGCTCCAGGTTCGGCAGGTCGCTCGCGCCCACCGCCCGGACGACGCCCGCCGGAAGCCCGCCGGACTCGAACCGCAGCACCTTCAGCGACGTGCTCTCGAACGGATCCAGTTCGAGGAGGTTCGCGCCGCGGAGCTCGAACCGCTCCAGGCTCGGAAACGCCCGGAAGATCGACGAGAAGCTCTCCTCGTTCTCGTGCTCGATCCATGAGATCGGCACCTCGGGCGTGACGTCGCCGACGAACAGGGATCTGAGCCGGGGGTAGGACGCGGCCCTGGCCAGACTCGACGCCGCGAGCGGCGTGGTGTCGGAATAGCCTCCGAGGACCACGGCGACGACCTGGGCGGGGTCCACCAGCGCCGCGAAGGCCGTGAAGACGTCGTCGTACTCCCCCCGGCGGTCGCCCTCGAGGCGCCAGGCGACCTCGTCCGCCGGCGCCGCGCCGGCCGGGTCGGCGGCCTCGGGATCGAACGGCACCACCGGCAGGCCGACGTAATGCTCCAGGACGTCCTGATAGGTCATTCCGACACCTCGACGTAGAACCAGTCGTGGTCCTTGGGTTCCTGCCGGTCGCCGAGATCCACGTCGACGCCGGGCAGCGCGGCGCGCACGCGCTCCGCCATCCCCTCGGACAGGAAGTGATGGCGCAGGTCCAGCCTGCGCAGATGGGTCAGCGGCCGGCCCGACAGCAACGCCTCCGCACCCCGATCGGTCAGCGTCCCCATCGCCAGGCTCAGCGACTCCAGCCGCGCCACCGGGTAGATCTCCGGGTCGCGGTACTCGGCGCACCAGTTGCCGACGAGCAGCGCCGTGGCGCCCGCCGCCGGAAGGTCCGGGAGGGCCGCCGCCTCGGCGTCGAGCCGCTCCTGGTCGAACCGGAACACCGGCAGGCCCGCGTAGTGCTCCTTCGGCTCCCAGATCCCCATGCCCGCTCCTCAGCGCCTCACCGGCTCATTCCGAGACTTCGATGTACGGTTCGTCGCGCGGTGCAGCGTCCAGCGCGATGTCGACGCCGGGCAGGGCCGCGCGGATCCGCTCCTGGATCGGCGCGGAGATGAAGTGGTGGTGCAGGTCGAGTTTCCGCAGGTGGGTGAGGGGCTGCCCGGACAGCAGCGTCTCGGCGCCGCGGTCGGTCAGCCTGCCCATCGCCAGGCTCAGCGACTCCAGCCGCGCCACCACCGGCGCGGACGCGACCGCCTCGGCGATCTCGTCCTGCATCTCCGCGTCCTCCAGCCCGAGGTGCCGCAGCGACGGGAAGCGGTCGCCCGACAGGATCGGCGCCAGATCGTCCACGGTCGCGTCACCACCGTAGTTCGGCGTCCCGAGCCACAGGTCGAGATGCTCCAGGTTCGGCAGGTCGCTCGCCCCCACCGCCCGGACGACGCCCGCCGGAAGCCCGCCGGACTCGAACCGCAGCGTCCGCAGCCCGGTGTGCTCGACCGGTTCGAGCACGAGCTCCCCGGCGCCCCGGACGTCCAGCCGTTCCAGCTTCGGGAACGCGCGGAGCAGCGGCGTGATGTCCTCGTGCACGATCCAGGAGATCTCGGACTCCATGTACGTCATGTCGCCGAGGAAGACGGAGCGCAGGTTCGGGAACGACGCCGCGGACTCGACCAGCAGCGGCACCGGGTAATCGTTGTGCTCGTCGTAGCTCGCGCCCCAGTAGCCGATCACCAGCGCGGTCACCCCGGCGGTGTCGACGGCCGCGCGGAACCGCTTCCAGACCTCGCCGAACGGCTCCTCGTCGAACTCGGTCGCCACCTTCCAGGCCACCGGCCCGGCGGGCGGCTCCTCGCCCGTGTCCGCCTCGAAGCCGACCACCGGGAGGCCGACGTACTGGTCCAGGTTCTCGCCGATCATGCCGTCCCTTTCATGTTTCGTCCGCCATGTCCTACCAGGTAGCAGGGACGGTCCGCGCCGGAGATCATTCCGACACCGCGACGTAGAACCAGGGATCGCCCCGGAAGTCCTCCGCGACCTGCCGGTCGCCCAGGTCGACCTCGACGCCGGGCAGCGCCGCCGCGACCCGCTGCATCATGTCCTCGGACAGGAAGTGGTGGTGCAGGTCGAGTTTCCGCAGGTGCGTCAGGGGCTGCCCCAGCAGGAGCGCCTCGGCGCCGCGGTCGGTGAGGGCGCCCATCGCCAGGCTCAGCGACTCCAGCCGCGCGACGACCGGCGCGGACGCGAGGGCTTCGGCGAGGTCGTCCTGGTCCTCGCCGTTCTCCAGGCCGAGGTGCCGCAGCCGGGGGAAGCGCTCCCCCGTCAGGACGGGCGCCAGATCGGCGGTGGACGCGTCGGTCCTGCCGAGCCACAGGTCCAGGTGTTCCAGACTCGGCAGGTCGCCCGCCGCCACCGCGCGGACGATCCCGGCGTGCAGCTCGCTGGACTCGAACCGCAGGACCTTCAGCGACGCGTGCACGATCGGGTCGAGGGAGAGGTTGTCCGAGCCGCGGACGTCCAGCCGTTCGAGCGCCGGGAACGCCGTGAACAGGGGTGAGATGTCCTCGTGCCTGATCCAGGACATCTCGGCGAGGTCGTAGGTGATGTCGCCGAAGAACAGGGACCGCAGGTTCGAGAACGCCCCGGCCGATTCCAGCAGCATCGGCAGCGGGTAGGTGAACGAGCCGGGCCCCCAGTGGCCGATCACCAGGGCGGTCACCTCGGCCGGGTCGACGGCGCGAAGGAACTTCTCCCATTCCCCCGGGAAATCGTCGTCGTGGTCGGTGCCCACCTTCCACGCGGCGGGGCCGGCGGGCGGCGGATCGTCGGCCGTGACGACGGGCAGCCCGGCGTACTCCCCGAGGGGCTCGTCGATCACTACTCCGACACCTCGACGAAGAACCAGGTCTCGCCGTCGAACTCGTCCGGCTCCTCCCGGTCGTCGAGGTTCACCTCCACCTCGGGGAGGGCCGCTTCGACGCGCTTCATCATGTCCTCCGACAGGAAGTGGTGGTGCAGGTCGAGCCGGTCGAGGTGGGTGAGGGGCTGGCCCGACAGGAGCGCCTCGGCGCCCCGGTCGGTGAGGGTGCCCATCGCCAGGCTCAGCGACTCCAGGCGCGCGACGACCGGCGCGCCTGCGACCGCTGCTGCTACCTCGTCCTGGATCTCGGAGTCCTCCAGCCCCAGGTGCCGCAGCGCGGGCAGCCGCTCCCCCGACAGGACGGGCGCGAGATCGGCGGCCGTCGCGTCACCGCCGTAGTTGTCCGTCCCGAGCCACAGGTCCAGGCACTCCAGGTTCGGCAGGTCGCACGCCCCCACCGCGCGGACGATCGTCGCGGGCAGCCCGCCGGACTCGAACCGCAGCATCCGCAGCCCGTCGTGCTCGACCGGTTCGAGGGCGAGGCCCTGGGCACCGCGGACCTCGAGACACTCCAGGCGCGGGAACGCCGTGAGGATCGGGGTGATGTCGCCGTGGTTGATCCACGAGATCTCGGACTCCTCGGACTCGATGTCGCCGAGGAAGATCGACCGCAGGTTCGGGAACGCGGCGGCGGCCTCCACGAGGAGCGGCACCGGGTAGGTGCAGGTCGTGTCGTAGTCGGCGCCCCAGTAGCCGAAGATCAGCGCGCTGACCTGCGTGGTGTCGACGGACTCGCGGAACAGCTTCCACACGTCGCCCCACGGCGCCTCGTCGAACGCGGTCGCCACGCACCAGGCCGCGCCGGCGGCGGGCGGGAGCTCCGGGAGCCCCTCCGCGCCCTCGCCGAGCCGATGGTGGTCGAACCGGAACACCGGCAGGCCCGTGTACCCGCCGTTGATCTCCCACATGCCGTCGAAGTCCTCTCCACTGGTCGCGCCCGCCCTTCGGACGGGCGGACGTTCACGCCGGTTCCGCTCGATCCGCCATCGGGGCGGAGCACCGCCCGCCGGGCGTCACTCCCCCACCGCGACGAAGAAGTCGCCTTCCTCCGGGTCCTGCCGGTCGTCCAGGTCGACGTCGACGTCGGGCAGCGCGGCGCGCACGCGCTCCATCATCGAGTCGGACAGGTAGTGGTGGCTCAGGTCGAGTTCCCGCAGGTGGGTGAGGGGCTGGCCGGACAGCAGCGCTTCCGCTCCCCGGTCGGTGAGGACGCCCAGCGCGAGGCTCAGCGACTCCAGGCGGGCGACGACCGGCGCGCCCGCGATCGCCTCGGCGATCTCGTCCTGGATCTCGGAGTCCTCCAGGCCGAGGTGCCGCAGCGCGGGCAGCCGCTCCCCGGACAGGACGGGCGCGAGATCGGCGACGGTCGCGTCACCGCCGTACGAGTCCTCGCCGAGCCACAGGTCCAGCTCCTCCAGGTTCGGCAGGTCGCACGCCCCGACCGCCCGGACGACCGACGCCGGCAGGCCCCCGGACTCGAACCGCAGCACCCGCAGCGCCTCGCTCGCGAACGGCTCCAGGACCAGGCCGTCCCCGCCCCGGACGTCCAGGCGTTCCAGCTTCGGGAACGCCCGGAGCAGCGGCGTGATGTCGCCGTGCCTGATCCAGGAGATCTCGGACTCCATGTACGTGATGTCGCCGAGGAACAGGGACCGCAGGTTCGGGAACGCCGCGGCCGACTCGACGAGCATCGGCACCGGGTACTGGGAGAGGTCGAAGCGCTCCATGCTCCAGTAGCCGATGACGAGCGCGGTCACCTCGGTGGTGTCGACGGTCGCGCGGAACCGCTTCCAGATCTCGCCGAACGGCTCCCCGTCGTACCGGGTCGCCAGCTTCCAGGCCACCCCTCCGGCGGACGGCGCCGGTCCTCCGGCGGCCGCGTCGGCGAAGTCGATCACCGGGAGGTCGGCGAACTCCGTCAGGTTCTCGTCGATCACTCCGACACCTCGATGAAGAACCAGTCGCCGTCCGGCTTCTGCCGGTCGTCGAGGTCGACCTCGACGCCGGGCAGCGCGGCGCGGACCCGCTCCATCATCGGGTCGGACAAGAAGTGGTGGCGCAGGCCGAGCCTGCGCAGGTGGGTGAGGGGCTGGCCGGACAGCAGCGCCTCCGCTCCCCGGTCGGTGAGGACGCCCATCGCCAGGCTCAGCGACTCCAGCCGCGCCACCACCGGCGCGCCCGCGACCGCCTCGGCGACCTCGTCCTGGATCTCCGCGTCCTCCAGCCCGAGGTGCCGCAGCGCGGGCAGCCGCTCCCCCGACAGGACGGGCGCGAGGTCGGCGGCCGTCGCGTCACCGCCGTAGTTGTCCGTCCCGAGCCACAGGTCCAGGTGCTCCAGGTTCGGCAGGTCGCTCGCCCCCACCGCGCGGACGATCGAGGCGGGCAGCCCGCCGGACTCGAACCGCAGCGTCCGCAGCGCGGCGTGCTCGACCGGCTGCAGCGCCAGGTCCTGCGCGCCCCGGACGTCGAACCGCTCCAGGTTCGGGAAGGCCGCGAAGATCGGCGTGATGTCGCCGTGGTTGATCCACGAGATCTCGGCCTCCTCGGCGGTGATCTCACCGAGGAACAGGTTCCTGAGCTTGGGGAGGGAGGCCGCGGCCTCCACCAGCAGCGGCACGGGATAGGTGTAGTCCGTGTCGTAGTCGGCGCCCCAGTAGCCGAGCATCAGCGTCGTGATCTCGGTGGTGTCGACGGACTCGCGGAACAGCTTCCACACGTCGTCCCACGGAGCCTCGTCGAACGCGGTCGCCACGCACCACGCGACGTCCCCGGGGGCGGGGAGCTCGGCGAGCCCCTCCGCGTCCCCCTCGAGCCGTTCCTGATCGAACCGGAACACCGGCAGCTCGGCGTACTCGTCCTGCAGATCCCAGATACCCAAGGCTCCCCCTGAACGGATTTGTCCGCCCTGTCCTATCAGGACGGGCGGACAAATCGCCGCGCTTCAGCGGAACGCGAGTTCAGGAAACGATGATCAGGAGGTGGCGGCGGCCTTTCCGGTCGAGATCAGGACCGCGCCGTTGTACTTGCCCTCCACGAACTTCGCGACCTCCGGGCCCTGCAGCAGCTCGACGAGCTTCTTCACCCGCGGGTCGTCCTTGTCCTCCGGCAGCGTCACGATGCCGTTGGCGTACGGGTTGCCCTCGGCCTTCTCGGCGGCGAGCGCGTCGTCCTTCGGCGTCAGCCCGGCCTCGATGGCGTAGTTGCCGTTGATGACCGCGAGGTCGACGTCCGGCAGCGAGCGGGGCAGCTGCGCGGCCTCCAGCGGCTTGATCTCGAGCTTCTTCGGGTTGTCCGCGATGTCCTGCTCGGTCGCGCTCGTCGGGGCGTCCGGCTTCAGGGTGAGCAGCCCGTTGTCGGCGAGCAGCTTCAGCGCGCGGCCCTGGTTGGCCGGGTCGTTCGGGACGGCGACGGTCGCGCCCTGCGGCACGGAGTTCAGGTCCTTGACCTTCTCGGAGTAGACGCCGAGCGGCTCGAGGTGGACCGGGGCGATCCACTCGAGGTCGTCGCCCGCCTTCTTCTCGAACTCCTCCATGAAGGGCACGGTCTGGAAGTAGTTGGCGGTGACCTGCTTCTCGACCAGCGCGGTGTTGGGCTGGTTGTAGTCGTTGAAGGTCACGATCTCCAGCTCGAGGCCGGCGTCGGCGGCCAGCTCGTCCTTGACGTACTGGAGGATCTCCCCGTGCGGGACGGGGTTGACCGCGACCTTCAGCGGCGCGTTCGGGTCGTCGGACGCGCCGGACGAGCCGCAGGCGGTGAGTCCCGCGAGCAGCCCGAGGGACGCCAGCGCGACGGAAATCTTGCGAAGCACGACAAGTGCCTTTCTCTAGCGGTGGGTGAGGCGGCGGGCGACGAAGTCCCCGACCGCCTGGATGATGAGGACCAGGACGATGAGCAGCACCACGGTGGCGACCATGACGTTGGTCTCGAAGCGCTGGTAGCCGTAGACGACGGCGAGGTTGCCCAGGCCGCCGCCGCCGACCGTCCCGGCCATGGCGGTGTATCCGATGAGCGCGATCACGGTGACGGTCAGCCCGGACACCAGGCCGGGCCGCGCCTCGCGCAGCATCACCTTGCGGACGATCTCGCGGCGCGTCGCGCCCATCGCGTCCGCCGCGGCGATGACGCCGGGGTCGACCTCGCGGAGCGCGATCTCCACGAGGCGCGCGTAGAACGGGATCGCGCCGATGGTGAGCGGGACGATCGCCGCCTCGTTGCCGATGCTGGTGCCGACCACGATCCGGGTGAACGGGATGATCGCCACCATCAGGATCAGGAACGGCAACGACCGCCCGATGTTGACGACGACGCCGAGCACCTTGTTGACCGGCGGCGCGGGCAGCAGCCCGCCGCGCTCGGTGACGACCAGCAGGACGCCGAGCAGCAGCCCGAACACGGCGGTGAACAGGGTGGCGACGCCCGTCATGTAGAGCGTCTCCCAGGTGGCGGGCCACAGCAGCGGCATGACCTCGTCCCACGTCATCGGGCGTCCTCCTCGGCGGTCTCGGGGGCGGCGGGTTCGCGGACCTCGACGGACAGGCCCGCCTCCCGCAGGAACGCGAGCTGCGCCGCGTTCACCGACGGGTCGCCGGGCAGTTCGAGCTGGAGGCGTCCGACGCGCTCGCCGGCGATCGTCTCGACGGCCCCGCCGAGGATGTTGACGTCCAGCGAGTACTTGCGGGCCAGCGCGGACACGAACGGCTCGTCGGTGGCGCCGCCGACGAAGGTGACCTCGACGACGGTCGAGCCGGGGCGGGGCTCGGCGGGCGGCAGCGGGAACAGGCCGCGGGCCAGTTCCGATCCCGGACGGGCGAGCAGTTCGGTGACCGGGCCCGACTCGGTGAACCGGCCCGCGCGCATGACGGCCGCCGAGTCGCAGATCCGCTTGACCACGTCCATCTCGTGGGTGATCAGCAGGACGGTGAGGCCGAGCCGCCGGTTGAGGTCGCGCAGCAGTTCGAGGATCGACGCGGTGGTCTCGGGGTCGAGCGCCGAGGTCGCCTCGTCCGACAGCAGCACCTTCGGGCGTCCGGCCAGGGCGCGGGCGATGCCGACCCGCTGCTTCTGCCCGCCGGAGATCTGCGCCGGGTACGCCTTCGCGTGGTCGGTGAGCCCGACGAGGTCGAGCAGCTCGGCGACGCGCGCCGCCCGCTCGGCGCGCGGGACGCCCATGACCTCCAGCGGGAACGCGACGTTCCCGGCGACCGTGCGGCTGCCGAGCAGGCCGAAGTGCTGGTGGATCATGCCGATGCCCTGGCGGGCGCGGCGCAGTTCCGCCCCCCGCAGGGCGAGCAGGTCCGAGCCGTCGACCAGGACGCGTCCGGAGTCGGGACGCTCCAGCAGGTTGACGCAGCGCAGCAGGGTGCTCTTCCCGGCGCCGCTGCGGCCGAGCACGCCGAACACCTCGCCCTCGCGGACGGTGAGGTCGACGCCGTCGACGGCGGTCACCTCGCGCCCTCGGGCGCGGTAGACCTTGCGGAGTTCTTCGATCTGGATCACAGAGAATCAACCCGTGCGGACAGGCGCCGCCGGAGGGGCGGCGGTGCATTGCGGATGAGGCGTGCGGATGAGGCGTGCGGATGCATACGGATGGTGCTGATCCGGGACGAACGGGCCGCGCGGGACGCCGGTGCGGGCGCGGGCGTCCCGGCCGCCGCGGACGGACGCTCGACCGGCCCGGTCAGGCGCGACCGGGCGGGTACGGGGCGTGGCTCAGCAGGTGGCGTTCGATGATCATGCGTGACTCGGGGGTCGGGGTTCGCTCGCTTCGGGGCGCGAGGCTCAGGCGGGGGCCCTCAGCGGTCACACATTCGACGGCAGCGCGCACACCGCGGGGCCCGCGTCATCTGCGGGCGGTGCTCCGGGCACGGGCGCACGGCGGTCATGCCAGCAGTTAATCCGCGAAAGACAGATGACGCAAATCGACCCTGAAGCGGTGCGTACCGCCTTTCCGCCGGACATCCCGCCATCGCGGGACGACTCCACGTGAGCACCGTCACAACGGGAGAGAATCGTCACAAACCCCCACATCGCCCTCCGAACAACGATTCGGTGACGGACGGCTTGCGAAGCGCTGACGTGTGTGGGCCAGACGGATGAAAGCAGACGAGCCGGACCTCTAGAGTGATGCAGACGCCGGGGTCCTCGCGCACGAGGGCCCTCGCCCCGGCGACCCCCTGTCTGTCGAACCTGCCTGTCGAACCTGTCTGTATCGAACCCGTCTGCATCATTCCCGTCTGCGTCAATCCCCGCCCGCGCGATCAGAGGTCCCCCACCATGTACGACCACAAGGTGCACGAGGAGTGCCTGCGGCTCCTGCGGGACGGCCTGCCCGACCCCGCCCCCCACGCCTTCGACGACGGCCTGGACTTCCTTCCCCTGGGAGTCGACCGGGACGGCGACATCGCCGTCGTCACCTTCCTTCAGTGGGGCGACGGCGGGACCGTTCCACTCATCGAGGGCTGGACCTTCCACCAGCGCGACGGCGAGTGGATGGAGATCGGCGGCGCCGCCGGCTCCGCGCCCGACGAGCCCCTCGCCCGCCGGTCGTCCGGGGAGATGGGCCGGCACCTGCAGAAGTACGGTTCGGGCCGGACGGTCCGCAACGCCAACCGGCTGCTGCCGTGGGGCGCCAAGTGGGTGAGCGAGGCCCGGCTGCGCGCGTCCGCCGAGGTCGCGCGCGTCCGCGTGGGCAAGCGGCTGCTCGTCGTCCCGCCGCACGGCCACGTCGCCGTCGTGTGGGGCGCCCGCCGCGCGCCGGTCGTGGAGGCGCTCGACGCCGACGGCTCCGTGCTGGACACCCTCGACCTCGCGCCCGCGCCCGCCCCGGCGCGCTCGCAGGCCTGACCACGCGGCGACGCTTCCGCGCGTCCCGGTCCGGGCAGACTGCGGACATGGCCGTGACGCCCGACTACGACGCCGACCCCGAACGCTTCCGCCTCGCCGCGCGGGTGACCCGCCGGTACCTGATCGGCGCGCGCAGCCTGCACGACCACGTCGCCGCGAAGCTGCGGGCGGCGGGCGCGTCGCGCGTCCTGGACGTCGGCTGCGGGGAGGGCGCGCTGAACGGCGCGCTGCCCGACCCGCCGCCGTTCCCGATCGTGGGCCTGGACGCGTCCGCGGCGCTGCTGCGCGCCCACCCCGGTCCGGCGGTGCGCGGCGACGCGGTGCGGCTGCCGTTCCGCGACGGGACGTTCGACGCGGTCACGGCCGTGAACGTGCTGTACCACCTGGACGATCCGGTCCCGGCCCTGCGGGAGGCGCGGCGCGTGCTGGCGCCCGGCGGGCTGCTGCTGGCGTCCGCGATCAGCCGCGCCGACAGCCCGGAGCTCGCGCCCGTCTGGTCCCCGCCGCGCACCCCGTTCGACGCCGAGGACGCGCCCGCGCTCGTGTGCGCGGTGTTCGGCGAGGTCGAGGTGGAGCGCTGGGACGCCCCGCTGATCACGCTCCCGCACCGCGCGGCCGTCCGCGACTACCTGATCGCGCGGCACGTCGCGCGCGCGGACGCGGAGGAGGCCGCCGCGCGCGTGCCGACCCCGCGCCCGGTCACCAAGCGCGGCGCACTGATCCTCGCCCGCCGCTGAAGCCGCCGCCGCGGCTAGAGCCAGCCGAGGTCGCGGGCGGTGCGGACGGCGGCGTGCCGGTTGTCGGCGCCGAGCTTGGTGACCGCCGCCGACAGGTAGTTGCGGACCGTCCCCTCCGACAGGCCGAGGCTCCGCGCGATCCGCGCCACCGGGGCGCCGTCCGCCGCGGCGCGCAGCGCGTCCAGCTCGCGCGGGGTCAGCGGGCACTCCTCGGCGGCGAGCGCGTCCGCGGCGAGCTGCGGGTCGATGTACCGGGCGCCGTCCGCGACCTGCCGGATCACCTCCGCGAGCCGCGCGCCCGGCGCGTCCTTGCCGAGGAACCCGCGCACCCCGGCGGCCATCGCGCGCCGCAGGTTGCCCGGGCGTCCGTGCGCGGTGACGATCACCAGCCGGCAGCCGGGCAGGTCGCGGGCCAGCCGCTCGGCGGCGGCGAGCCCGTCCAGCCCCGGCATGTCGATGTCGAGGACCGCGACGTCCGGTTTCAGCGCGAGCGCCCGGTCGACGGCGTCGTCGCCGCGCCCGACGTCGGCGACGATTTCGATGCCGTCCTCGGTCTCCAGCAGCAGGACGAGCGCCTCCCGGATCAGGAGGTGGTCGTCGGCCAGCAGCACCCGGATCATGCGTCTCCCTTCCCCGCGCCCGGCGGGGGCGCGGCGGGCAGCGCGGCCGCGACGCGGAACGTCCCGTCGCCGCCCGGCCCGGCGTGGAACTCGCCGCCCGCCGCGGCGATCCGCTCGGCGAGCCCCGGCAGGCCGCTGCCGGCGTCCCCGGCGGAGCGCCGCCCGGCGCCGTCGTTGACGATCTCGACGCGGACGCCGCCGCCGTCCGCCCGCACGCTGATCTCGCACCAGGTCGCGGCGGAGTGCCGCAGGACGTTCGTCGCGGCCTCCCGCGCCACCCAGCCGAGCGGTTCGTGCACGTGGGCGGGCAGCGCGGGCGACACCTCGGGCGGCTCGCACCGGATCCCCGCCGCGCGCAGCACCGCCGACATGCCGTCCAGCTCGGCGGCCAGCGACGTCGCCCGGTAGCCGCGGACGACCTCGCGCACGTCGCGCACCGAGTCGCGGGCCATCCGCTGGATCTCGGCGAGCTCCTTGCGGACGCGCCCGCCGTCGCGGTCGAGGAACCGTTCGGCGACCTCGGCGCGCAGCGCGACCGCCTGCAGGCTGTGCCCGAGCACGTCGTGCAGGTCGCGGGCGAACCGCTGCCGCTCCTCCCCGACCGCCGACCGGGCCAGCTCGGCCCGCGCCTCCCGGAGCTCCTGCACGACATGGAACAGCCAGACCGTGACGTATCCGGAGAAGGCGCCCAGCGGGACGCCCGTCACCTCGTACAGGACGGTCAGCGCGGGCAGCCCCAGCAGCACCCCGTAGAGCGGCGTCAGGACGGTCGCGGCGGCGGCGACCGGGACCGCCTCGCGCACCGGCAGCACCACCGCGATCAGCCCGGACGGCACGAGCAGCGCGTTGCCCCAGCCCTGCTCGACGCCCAGCAGCGGCGCCGTCCAGCACGCCGCGGCGATCGCGGCGAGCCCGAGCCGGTGCGCGGGACGGGTGCGGCGCATCAGGTTCAGCCACAGCAGCCGGGCGTATCCGGCGAAGACCGCCGCGACCCCGACGAGCCCGATGGCGAACGCGGCGGCGTCGCGCGCCCCGACGGCCTCGTTCCACAGCGCGGGCACCATGAACCCGCTCAGGGTGAGGACCGTCATCCCCACGATCGTCGCGGCGATCGCCGTGGGCCGCGGAATCCAGGGCTGCACGCGCCCAGCGTACGTGCCCGCCACGCGCCCGGGTCAGGCCGCGCGCGGGCCGGACGCGCGGCCGGACGCGCGGCCGGACGCGGCGCCGGAGACGCGGGCGGAGGCGCGGCCGGCCGGCAGCCGTCCCTCGTCGAGGACGCCCACCCGGTCGGCGCGGCACGCCTCGTCGGGGTCGCGGGTGGCGAGCACGACGGTCGTGCCCTGCGCGGCCAGGTCGCGCAGCAGCGCCCGCACCTCGCGGGCCGGGCCGCCGTCGAGGCCGGCCGTGGGCTCGTCCAGGAGCAGCAGGTCGGACCGGCCGACGAGGGCCAGCGCCAGGTCCAGCCGCCGCCGCTGCCCCGGCGCGAGCCGCTCGAACGGCACGCCGGCGGCGTCCGCGAGGCCGACCCGGTCGAGGACGTCCGCGCGGGCGAGCGGGTCGAGCGTCCAGCGGCGCCACGTGTCGACGACCTCGGCGACCGTCAGCCCGGGGAACAGGCCGCCGTCGCGCCAGACGGCCCCGCTGCGCGCGGCGTCCCGGTCGGCGTACGGGTCGGCGCCGTGCACCCGGACGGTGCCCGCGGCGGGCCGCCGCAGCCCGGCGAGCACCTCCAGCAGCGTGGTCTTGCCCGCGCCGTACCGGCCGAGCACCGCGTAGATCTCGCCGGACGCCACGGTGAACGCCACGTCCCGCACGCTGTCGTGCACGCCGTCGCTGAGTTCCAGGTCGCGTACCTCGATCACGGGTGCCTTCATGCCGTCCATGCTTCCCGCGCGGCGCGCGGGCGTGCAGTCACGGGCATCAGGAATCGGCGGTGAGGAACGCACCGGTCGCCCGTGACAAATGTCAGACGCCCGCCGTCACGGAGCCGCCGTCACGGAGCCGCCGTCACGGAGCCGCCGTCACGGGCCGGCCGTCACGTGCCCGCGAGGATCTCCCGGACGATCTCGTCCGGACGGGCGATCCCGGCGAGCGCCATCGTCAGCTCCATCTCCGCCTGGAAGCAGCGCAGGACGTGCTGGACGCCGGCCTGCCCGCCCAGCGCGAGCCCGTAGGCGTACGGGCGCGCGAGCAGGACGGCCCGCGCGCCGAGCGCGAGCGCCTTCACGGCGTCGGCGCCCGTCCGGATCCCGCTGTCGAACAGCACGGTCGTCCGGTCGCCGACGGCCTCGACGACGCCGGGGAGCGCGTCCAGCGACGCGATCGCCCCGTCCACCTGGCGTCCGCCGTGGTTGGAGACGATCACGCCGTCCATGCCCGCGTCCACCGCCCGCCGGGCGTCGTCGGGGTGCTGGATGCCCTTGAGGGCGATCGGGCCGTCCCAGTGCTCGCGGAGGAACACGAGGTCGTCCCAGGTCAGCGACGGGTTCCCGAAGTTCGCGACCCAGTGCAGCAGCGCGGTGTCGCGGTTGGCGTCGGTGACCGGCCCGCCGACCGCCCGCTGGAAGACGGGGTCGGTGAAGTAGTTCGCGACGCCAATGCCGCGTAGGAAGGGCAGGTAGGCCTGATCGAGGTCGCGGGGCCGCCACGCCATCGTGAACGTGTCGAGGGTGACGACCAGGGCCGTGTAGCCGGCCGCCTTGGCGCGTTCGAGGAAGCTGACGGCGAGGTCGCGGTCCTTGGGCCAGTACAGCTGGTACCAGCGCGGCCCCTCGCCCCCGGCCTCGGCGACCTCCTCGATGGAGTGGGACGCCGCCGTGCTCAGCACCATCGGGACGCCTTCGGCGGCCGCCGCGCGCGCCACGGCCAACTCCCCGTCGGGGTGCAGGATGGACAGGACGCCGATCGGGCCGAGCAGCACGGGCGACGGCATCGCCGTGCCGAGCACGTTCACCGACAGGTCGCGCTCCGCGACGTCCCGGAGCATCCTGGGGACGATCCGGTGGCGGTCGAACGCGTCCCGGTTGGCGCGCGCGGTCGCCTCGCTCCCGGCCGAACCGGCGACATAACCGAACGCCTGGGCCGACAGCGCGCGCTCTGCGCGCTCCTCCAGTTTCGTGAGGTCCGTGGGGAAGGCGGGGGTGACGTCACCGAGCCCCTGCAGGTAGATCGAGTTCTGGAAGTCGGCCAGTCCGCTCACGAAGCGTCCTCCTCGCGGTTCGTTCCCTCCGCAGCCGCCCCAACTTACCGCCGGGCACCCGGGCGACCGGAAGATCGGCGAACGCATCCGGGATCCGTGCCTTCCGCGACGGACGTCCGGGTGGCATGTGCACAACTGTCTCTGGGACCGGCCACAATAAGGCGCATGGCACGACGCGGATCCCAAGCCCCTCCCCCGCCGCCGGACTTCGAAGAGAACATCGTCGACGTCGATGTCTCCGAGGAGATGCGCGGCAGCTTCCTCGAGTACGCCTACTCGGTCATCTACCAGCGGGCGCTTCCGGACGCGCGCGACGGGCTCAAGCCCGTGCAGCGCCGCATCCTCTACTCGATGAACGAGATGGGGCTGCGTCCCGACCGCGGGCACGTCAAGTGCGCCCGCGTCGTCGGCGAGGTCATGGGCAAGCTGCACCCGCACGGCGACAGCGCGATCTACGACGCGATGGTGCGGATGGCGCAGCGCTGGGCCATGCGGATGCCGCTCGTCGACGGGCACGGCAACTTCGGGTCGCTCGGCGGCGACGACATGCCCGCCGCCATGCGGTACACCGAGGCGCGCATGACCCGCGAGGCCATGCTGATGGTCGGGTCCATCGACGAGGACACCGTCGAGTTCCGGCCCAACTACGACGGCCAGGAGCAGGAACCCGAGGTCCTGCCCGCGGCGTTCCCGAACCTGCTGGTCAACGGCGCGTCCGGCATCGCGGTCGGCATGGCCACCAACATGGCGCCGCACAACCTCGGCGAGGTCGTCGCCGCCGCCCGGCACCTCATCGACCACCCCGACGCCACCCTCGACGAGCTCATGAAGTTCGTCCCCGGGCCCGACCTGCCCACCGGCGGCAAGATCGTCGGGCTGGACGGCGTCCGCGACGCCTACGAGAAGGGCCGCGGCACCTTCCGCACCCGCGCCACCACGACCATCGAGAACGTCACGCCGCGCCGCAAGGGCATCGTCGTCAGCGAGCTGCCGTACGCCGTCGGGCCGGAACGCGTCAAGGCGAAGATCAAGGAACTCGTCAACGCCAAGAAGCTGCAGGGCATCGCCGACCTGAAGGACCTCACCGACCGCAACGTCGGCCTCCGCCTGGTCATCGAGATCAAGAACGGCTTCAACCCCGAGGCCGTCCTCGCCGACCTGTACAAGCTGACGCCGATGGAGGAGACCTTCGGCATCAACAACGTCGCCCTGGTCGACGGGCAGCCCCGCACCCTCGGCCTCCGCGACCTGCTGCAGGTCTACATCGACCACCGCATCGACGTCGTCCGGCGCCGCTCGCAGTTCCGCCGCAGGAAGCGCGAGGACCGCCTCCATCTCGTCGACGGCCTGCTGGTCGCCCTGCTCAACATCGACGAGGTCATCCGGATCATCCGGGAGAGCGACGACGCCGCGCAGGCCAAGCAGCACCTCATGGACGTCTTCGAGCTGTCGGAGATCCAGGCGCAGTACATCCTCGACACGCCGCTGCGCCGGCTGACCCGCTTCGACCGGCTCGAGCTCGAGAAGGAGAAGGAGCAGCTCGCGAAGGAGATCGCGAAGCTGACGGCGATCCTGGAGTCCGAGCGCAAGCTCCGCAACCTCGTCTCGCGGGAGCTCGGCGAGGTCGCGAAGGAGTACTCGACGCCGCGCCGCACGGTGCTGCTCGAGGCGTCCGGCCAGGCGACCGCCGCGGCCGTCCCGCTGCAGGTCGCGGACGACCCGTGCCTGGTGCTGCTGTCGTCCACGGGGCTGCTCGCCCGCACCCACGACGCGTCGCCGCTGCCCGACAGCGGGCCCCGCGCGCAGCACGACGTCCTGCTCTCCGCCGTCCCCGCGACCGTCCGGGGGCAGATCGGGGCCGTGACGAACCTCGGGCGGATGATCCGTATCGAGGTGGTGGACCTCCCGGTCCTGCCGCCCACCGCGACGCCCCCGTCCCTGGCGGGCGGCGCGCCCGCGACCGAGTACGTCGACCTCGAACCGGACGAGACGATCGTCGGCATCGCGTCGGTGAACGAGGTCGGCGGGGGCCTCGCCCTCGGCACGACGCAGGGCGTCGTCAAACGGGTCGTGCCCGACTTCCCGCACAACCGCGAGGAGTTCGAGGTCATCACGCTCAAGGACGACGACCGCGTCGTGGGCGCCGTCCAGCTCCAGTCCGAAGACGACCACCTCGTGTTCATCACGAACGACGCGCAACTCCTGCACTACTCGGCGTCGCTCGTCCGCCCGCAGGGCCGGATGGCCGGCGGCATGGCGGGCATCAAGCTGGGCGCGGACGCGCGCGTCCTGTGGTTCGGGGCGCTCGACCCGGCGCGCGAGGCGCGGGTGATCACGGTGTCCGGTTCGTCCGAGGCGCTGCCGGGCACCCAGAACGGCGCGATCAAGATCGCCGACTTCGCCGACTTCCCGTCGAAGGGCCGCGCGACCGGCGGCGTCCGCTCGCACCGGTTCCTGAAGGGCGAGGACGTCCTGCTGCAGGCGTGGGCGGCCCCGACGCCGCTGCGCGCCGCGGGCCCGGGCGGCAAGCCGGCCAACCTCAACGCCCCCCTGGGCCGCCGCGACGGCTCCGGCGACGAACTCGACACGACGATCACCTCGATCAGCGGCCCGCTGGGCCCGCCGCCCCCGGACTCCGCGGAGTGACATGAGCGGGGGCGGGCGGTGCGCCCGGCCCCCGCATCCCGCGCGGTCTGCGACGATGAACCGCATGGACGAGGAAGTCATCCCCATCCTCCGCGTCGCGGACGCCGCGGCGGCGGCCGGGTGGTACGAGCGGCTCGGCTTCACCCTCCGCTGGGAGCACCGCTTCGAGCCGGGCCTGCCCGCGTTCGTCGAGGTCGCGCGGGGCGGCGTCCGGCTGTTCCTGTCCGAGCACGAGGGCGACGCCCGTCCCGACACCTTGATCTACCTGCGCGTCCGGGACGTCGACGCCGTCGCCGCCGAGTTCGGCGTGCGGGCCGCGGACGCCCCGTGGGCCCGCGAGATCGAACTGCGCGACCCCGACGGCAACCGGCTCCGCATCGGCACGCCGACCGAGTGAGCGACGTCCGGATGTGACAGAAGCCCGTCATGGCGGTCACCTGCGCCGACGGCGACAATGGAGACATGTCCGCTCCACACCGTGTCGTGATCGCCGTGTTCCCCGACGTCGACCTCCTCGACGTCACCGGGCCCGCCGAGGTGTTCGCGGTCGCCGGGCGGGAGCTGTCCGGGAAGCCCTACGAGGTGCTGCTGGCCGGCGCGGACGGCGGCAACGTGCGCACCAGCGCCGGGGTGCGGGTCGCGACCGACCTGACGTTCGACGAGGTCGGCGACCGGGTCGACACCCTCCTCGTGCCCGGCGCGGTGGACGCCGCGGGCGCGCCGGTGATCGACCCCGACCTGGTCGCCTGGATCGGCGGCACCGCGCGGCACGCCCGCCGCGTCGCCTCGGTGTGCGTCGGCGCGCACCTCCTCGCCGCCGCCGGGCTGCTGGCGGGCCGCACCGCCACCACGCACTGGGCCACCGCCGACCGGCTGGCCGCCGACCACCCCGACGTCACCGTCGACCCCGACCCGATCTACGTCCGGTCGGGGAACGTGTGGACGGGCGCGGGCATCAGCGCCTGCATGGACCTCGCGCTCGCCCTCGTCGCCGAGGACCACGGGGAGCGGGTGGCGCTCGCGGTGGCGCGGCAGCTCGTGATGTACCTCAAGCGGCAGGGCGGGCAGAGCCAGTTCAGCGTCCCGCTGTGGGAGGCCCCCGCCGAGCGCCGCGACATCGACGAGCTGCGCGCGTGGATCACCGCGAACCTGACCGCCGACCTGTCCGCGGCGGCCCTCGCCGAGCGGATGTGCCTGAGCGAACGGCACTTCGCGCGGGTGTTCCGCAGGGAGACCGCCTGCACCCCCGCCGCGTACGTCGAGGCCGCGCGGGTGGAGGAGGCCCGGCGCCTGCTGGAGGGCACCGACGAGCCGCTCGACCGGGTCGCCGCCGCGTGCGGGCTGGGCTCGGCGGAGACGCTGCACCGGGCGTTCCGGCGGCGGCTCGGCACCACCCCCGCCGCGTACCGGCGGCGCTTCCGCGTCGCCGCCTGATCGTTTTTCCTCGCCCCCGGCCGTCCGGCCGGTGGTCGCCCCTGCCATCCGAAGGAGCACACATGTCCGTTTCGACGACCCTGCGCGACGTGGTCGGCCTCGACGGCGCCCTGCCGGCGCTGTCGTCCGGGACGCTCGTCCTGATCGACTTCCAGAACACCTACCGCACCGGCGTCATGGCGCTGCCGGACGCCGACCGCGCGCTGGCCGCCGCCTCCCGCCTGCTGGAGCGCGCCCGGACGGCCGGGATCCCGGTCGTGCACGTGGTCCACGACGGGGGCGAGGGCAGCCCCTACGACCTCGATGCCGAGAACGGGCGGATCGCGCCGCCCGTCGCGCCCCGCGACGGCGAGCCCGTCGTGGTGAAGAACTTCCCGGACTCCTTCCACAACACCGACCTGCAGGAGGTGCTGCGGCGTCTCGGCGCCGGGCCGGACCTGATCCTGGCGGGCTTCATGACGCACATGTGCGTCCAGTCCACCGCCCAGGGCGCGTTCAACCGCGGCTACCGGCCGACCGTCGTGGCCGAGGCGTGCGCGACCCGTCCGCTCGCGGGCCCGGACGGCGCGCCGCTGCCGGCGGACGTCCTGCACGCCGCCGCGCTGACCACGATCGGCGACATGTTCGGCCTGGTCGCCGCCCGCGCGGACGACCTGCCCGACTGACCTCAGAAGCCGACGATCGCGAACACGATGCCCCCGATGACGTGCGCCAGCACGGTCACGACGAGGACGGCGATGAGGACGTACTTGGCCGTGGGGTGATCGAACTGCGAGCCGGGCGGGTTGCGGTGCGCCGAACGGTCCTGGGCCTGCCGCTCCAGTTCGTCCAGGGACGGCAGGAAGGACGGTCGTCTGATGGGCATGCGGTCCTCCTCAGTGCGCCAGGACGGCGAGCAGCACGCCGCCGATGACGTGGGCCGCGACCGTCACGATCAGCAGCCCGACCAGCAGGTACTTGGCGGTGGGCTGGTCGAACTGCCCCGTCCCGCCGCGCCGCGGCGCCAGCTCCTCCTGGCGCCGGGCGATGCGCTCCTCCAGCGGAGCTCTGCCGAACACGGGGCCTCCTAAAGATTGGTGCACCAATCATTGCCGTGCTATTAGTTATAGCCGGAGACCGATCGGTACGGAGGCCCCGTGACAGGTGATCCGAGCAACAGCCCCGACCCCCTCGCGCTGGAGAACCAGGTGTGCTTCGCCCTGGTGGTCGCCTCGCGCACCGTCCTCGCGCACTACCGGCCGATCCTCGAGCCGATGGGCCTCACGCATCCCCAGTACCTGGTGATGCTGGCGCTGTGGGAGCACCGGAAGCTGTCGGTCAAGGAGCTCAGCCGCCTGCTGGAACTCGATCCCGGCACGCTGTCCCCCCTGCTCAAGCGCCTGGAGGCCGCCGACCTCGTCCGCCGCGAGCGCGACAGCCGGGACGAGCGGCTGCTCGCCGTCACCGTGACGCCCGCCGGCGAGGCGCTGCGGGCCCGGGCGGAGAAGATCCCCGCCACGATCATGGAACGCCTCGGCATGGACCTCGACGAACTCCGCGACCTGCACCGCACGCTCACCCGCGTCATCGCCGCCGCGAGCGGCTGACCCGCCCGCTAACATCGCGATCATGGTCTACTTCATCCGGCTCCGCACCGTCTGAGACGGGACGCCCCGCCGATCACCGGCGGACGCACGCCGTAGCGCCGCGGCCCCGCCGCGCGCATTCCCCGACGCAGCGCGCCATGTCCGCGCGCCGTCGGCAGATCATCTCTCGACTTCAGGCATTCCATGCCGCCGTCCGAACGGAACGTTTTCATGCCATCGGCTTCCAACTCGGCGACCCCGCACGCCGACGCCACGTACGTCCTGGTCCACGGCTCCGGCACCAGCTCGTTCATGTGGGCGTCCGTCCAGCGCGAACTGGCGCTGCTCGGCCGCCGCAGCTTCGCCGTCGACCTCCCCGGCCACGGCCTCGACGCCCAGTACCCGGTCGCGTACCAGGCCCCGCAGGACCTCGACGCCTGGGCGGCCGAACCGTCCACCCTCGCCGGCGTCACCCTGCAGGACAACGTCGACGCGGTCACCGCCGCCGTCCGCCGCCTCGCGGAGCACGGACCGGTCGTGCTCGTGGGCGCCAGCCTCGGCGGGACGACCATCACCGGAGTCGGGAACCAGACCCCCGAACTGGTGAGCCGCCTCGTCTACTTCTCCGCCTGGTCCTGCGTGAGCCGGGCGAACCCCATCGAGTACATGCAGGAACCCGAGTTCGCCGACAACCTCATGGCGCCGCTGGCGGCGCTGAACATCGGCGACCCCGAACGGCTCGGCGTCGGCCGCGCCAACTACCGCACCGCCGACCCGGAGATGCTCGCCGCCCTCAAGGCCGCCACCATGGCGGACGTCACGGACGAGCGCTTCCGCGCCTTCCTCAACATCCTGCAGCCCGACGAGTCGATGACGGTGATGGCGTCCGACGCCCGCGTCCGCGCCGACACCTGGGGCACGATCCCCCGCACCTACGTCCGCCTCACCGAGGACCGCTCCATCCCCGTGGCCATGCAGGACCGCCTCATCGCCGAAGCGGACGCCCTGACCCCCGGCAACCCGTACGACGTCCGCACCCTCGACACGTCCCACGCCGGCTTCATCTTCCGAGCCGACGAGGTGGCCACCCTCCTCACCACCCTCCCCCTCTGACCGGCCGGCGGAGACGGTGGGTGCCGGTGGCCCCGGGTGAGGCCACCGGCGATGGTCAGGTGGGGCGGGTGGGGCGGTTCAGGCGGCGGCCCACGTCGGCGAGGCGTTCCATGAAGGCCGTGCGGGTGTCGTCGGCGAAGCCGGCGAACATGCGGTTGGCGAGCGGGACGGCCCAGCCGGTCGCGCGCGCGACGTTGAAGACGCGGTGGACGATCCGGGCGCCGTCCGGGTGCGGTTCGACGCTCCACTCCCCGCGGTACCACCAGCCGCCCTGGAAGGCGATCGTCCGGTCGGTCACCTCGACCGTCGAGGTGTGGCCCGGGGCGTCCTCGACGCGGAACCGGCCGGAGCGCCTGCCGTCCGGGAGGAGTTCGTCGGCGAGGGCGTCCCAGACGCGGGCGGCGGGCGCCTCGACGATCCCGGCGGCCTCGGCGAGCGGACGCGCCCGCCTCATGCCGCGACCCGGGTGTTCTGGAAGGAGGCGAACCGCCAGCCGTCCGGGGTCCGGACGGCGGTGAGGGAGACGATCGACGGGCGGTGCGGGCCGCCGTGGACGGCCGTGCCGCCCTCGGCGATCAGCAGGACGGCGCCGTCGGCCAGTGGTTTCACCTCGCCCTCGGACGAGCTCATGGTGGAGCCCTTCAGCGGTCCCTCGAACAGGTGGCGGTGCGAGGACTCGATCTCGGCGCGGCCGCGGGTGCGGCGGCCGTCGAACGAGATGTAGTCGGCGTCCTCGGTGAACGCGGCGGCGTAGGCGGCGGCGTCGCCGGCGTTCCACGCCTCGGTGAGCCGGTCCAGCAGGCCGGCGACGTCGGTGTGCACGGACATGCGCAACTCCTCGTGGTCGCGGCGCCTATCCTGGGATCGCGAGTTCGGACAGGCCAGGCGCCGTGTTCGGATGTCCGGCCGCCGGGGTGTTGGCGCACCCCGGCGGCCGCTTCTCACTGCTCGCCGAGCACCTGCCGCAGCAGTTCGGGGTCCGTGGTGCTCGACCAGTCGAGCTCGCCCGACGCCAGGCGCGCGACGAGCGCCCGCAGCCAGCCGAGTTCGGCCCCGATCACCGTCCGCTCGTAGTCGAGCTCGATCGTCAGGAGGTCGGGGAGGCCGCTCTCGCGCAGGGCGCTCAGGTGGCCGTCCGTCCCCGCCAGCATCCCTTCGAGCGCCGCCGCCCGGGTGCGCAGCGACTGCAGCGCGTCGGGCAGCGGGAGGACGCCGATGAGCGAGACCGCCGCGGTGAAGGTCCGGCGGTCGGGGCCCGGCGTCTCGAGCAGCGCCCGGAGCCGGGTCGCCAGCTCGCGGCGGCCCTCGGCGGTGATCTCGTAGACGGTGCGTTCCGGGCGGCGCCCCTCCCGGACCGTCTCGACCGGCGCGATCAGCTCCTCGCCGGCGAGCCGGTCGACCGCGTGGTACAGGCTCCTGGGCAGGCCCGTCACGTAGTCCTTGTGGGTGTCGACGATCAGGCGGTGCAGCTCGTACGGGTGGCTCGCCCGGACCGTGAGCAGGGCGAGCACCGTCAGGCCGACCAGATCGGGCCGCCGGGCCATGTGCCTCCTTTCGTAGTGCGACTTGCACTATAGCGGCGTGCGTCTCACTATAGAGCAAGTTGCAATATAGAGGGAGGCATCATCATGCGGATCCTGGTCATCGGCTCGACGGGGCGGACGGGCGTGCACGTGCTGTCCCAGGGGGTCGACCGCGGGCACGCGGTCGCCGCGTTCGCCCGGCGTCCCGAGCGGCTCCCCGGGGGCGTCGCGCTCGCGGGCGTCCACCGGGGCGACGCGCACGACGCGGCCGCCGTGCGCGACGCCGTGCGCGGGCAGGACGCGGTGATCGCCGCGGTCGGCGGCAGCCGCATCGCGAGCACGCTCATCACCGCGATGCGCGAGGAGGGGGTGCGGCGCCTGGTGATGACGAGCAGCCGCTCGGTGCCCGCCACCCGCCCGCGCCTCGCGGTCGCGCTGGCGTGGCTCTTCCTGCGCGAGGCGTACGCGGACCTGGCGCGAGCGGAGGGGATGCTGCAGGTCAGCGGGCTCGACTGGAGCATCGCGCGGGGCACGCGGCTCACCGACAAGCCGCCGGCCGGACGCGTCCACATCGACTTCGAGGACAACGCGACGGGCGGCGCGATGCAGCTGTCGCGCGCGGACTACGCGGCGGCGCTGCTCGACATCGCCGAGGACCCGGCCATGATCGGCAAAACGCCGGGCATCTGCGGCCCCTGAACTCCGCGCGGAACCGATGGCGGGAGCGGCGCGTCCGGCCTAGATTGGTCAGGCGACCAATTTAAGCAAACGACCAATCGCGCGGAGGCCGCTCGTGGAGATCGTCAAGACGCCCGCCCCGCCGTCCGGCGTGCGCCGCCTGCTGTGGCGCCTGCCGATCCACCTCTACCGGTGGCGGCTCGGCGTGTTCATGCCGCCGCGGATCATGCTGCTCACCCACATCGGACGCACGTCGGGCCTGCCGCGCCGGGCCGTGATCGAGGTCGTCGAGCGCGGCCCGGACGGGTACGTGGCGGCGTCCGGGTTCGGCGTCCAGGCCGACTGGTACCGCAACGTCCTGAAGACGCCGGACGTCACGGTGCAGGTGGGGCGGCGCGTCGTCCCGGTCACCGCGGTGCCGATGTCGAGGGAGGAGGGCGCGGAGCTGATGGCCCGGTACGGGCCGCGGCATCCGCGGACCGCCCGGCGGCTCTGCAAGATCATGGGCTACGCGGTCGACGGCACGGCGGACGACTTCCGCGCCGTCGGCGAACGGACCCCGTTCGTCCGGTTCGTCCCTTGTGCGGGACGGTCCGGCTGAACCGGGGCGGCGCTCAGGACTCGACGTCGGTCGGGCCCCAGTGTGCCCGCATCGTGCTGATCTTGCCGTCGTCGTCGAACGTCATCACGTCGATGACGCGGATGCGCATGGTCGGCATCTCCACGGTGAAGGCCATGGCCGCGGCGTTGCCGTGCGAGCCGCGGATCGGGGCGTCGAGGGACAGCTTGGCGCCGGACGCGACGGAGTTCGCGTAGAACTCGGCGATCGCGTCCCGTCCGGCGATGGGCGCGTTGCCGACCGGGTCCTCGACCGTCGCGTCGTCGGCGAAGAGGGCGACGACGACGGCCGGATCGCCGGCGTTGAAGCCGTCCACGTACGCCTGGAGCGCGGCTTTCATCTGCTCTTGACTTGGCATGGCGGGAGGTTAGCAAGCGGTCGGTCGCCCGCCCTCGGCCGTTTCCCGGTGGGCGGACACCGTAATCGCGCGGCCGACTTACACCATTCGAGTTACACGACCTGAGTTACACCGCCTGAGTTACATCACCCGACTTACACCGGCGCGAGTTACGGCGTGCGGTCAGTCGGCGAGGCCGTGCTTGAAGGCGTAGGTGACCGCCTGGGCGCGGTCGCGCAGGTTCGCCTTCGCGAACAGGTTGTTGATGTGGGTCTTCACGGTGGCCTCGCTGATGAACAGGTCACCGGCGATCTCCGCGTTGGACCGGCCCCGGGCGATGAGGGTGAGGACCTCGCCCTCGCGGCGGGTGAGCCCGTCGGGGAGGCCGTTGCCGGACGCCCGCGGGCGGTCGCCGGTCGCGACCGCCTCGATGAGCCGGCGCTGCACGGACGGGTCGAGCTGGGCGGCGCCGTCCTGGACGGCCGCGACGGCCTGCGCGATCTCGTCGGCGCCGGCGTCCTTGGTGAGGTAGCCGCGGGCGCCGGCGCGGAGCGCGGCGAAGATCGACTCGTCGTCGGCGTAGGTGGTGAGGACGACGACCTCGGTGTCCGGGTGCTCCGCCCGGATGCGGCGCGTCGCCTCGACGCCGTCCATCCGCGGCATGCGCAGGTCCATGAGGACGACGTGGGGGCGCTTCTCGGCGACCATGGCGAGGGCCTGCTCGCCGTCCGCGGCGGAACCGGCGACCTCGATGCCGGGCAGGAGTTCGAGGAGGAGGACCAGCCCCTCGCGGACCACGGTCTGGTCGTCCACGACCAGGATTCTCGTGCTGCTCACCGTTCCCTCATCCCACCGGAACGCGGAGGGCGACCCGGAAGCCCTGCCCGTCCGGGCCCGTCTCGAGTGTTCCGTCGATGAGTTCCGCGCGTTCGCGCATCCCCACGAGGCCGTATCCGCCGCCGCCCAAGTGTAGGCCGGGCTCCGTTCCGCCGGTGTCCGTCACTTCCAGTTCCACGATGTCCTTCAGGTAGCGCAGGGAGACGTGTGCGCGCGCGCCGGGCGCGTGCTTGCGGACGTTCGTGAGCGCCTCCTGCGCCGTCCGGACGACGGTCAGCCCGGCCTGCGGCGACAGTTCGCGGACCGCGCCCGTGACCTGGACGTCGCAGGGACGGCCGGTGGACGCGTAGAAGTCCTCGGCGAGTTCGGCGATCACCTCGCGGGGTTCGGGGACGTCGCCGCGGAGGGTGGCGAGGGCGCGGCGGGTCTCCTCGAGGCCCGAGCGCGCCAGGTTGCGGGCGCGCTCGACGCGGTCGAGCGCCTGCACGCGGTCGCCGTCCCGGGACAGCAGCAGCCGCGCCCCCTCCAGGTGGACGACCTGGGCGGAGAGCGAGTGCGCGAGGATGTCGTGGATCTCGCGGGCGATGCGGGACCGTTCGGCGAGCACGGCGTTCGCGGCCTCGGCGCGGCGGGCGGCCTGCTGGGCGGCCATGCCCTGCCGGGTGGCGACGCCGCCGAGGATGATGCCGGCGAACGCGATCAGCAGGCCGAGGTCGGCGCCGTCGCCGACGACTTGCCCGAGGGCCGCCACGGCGGCGGCGATGAGCGCCCCGTTCACCAGCCCCCGGTACAGGGGCAGCCGCATGCTCAGCGCCCAGAGCGCGGGCATGCACAGGTAGAAGGCGCCGTCGTAGTCCGGGTTGACGGCGAACAGCGCCGCGGCGACCGGGAAGGCCGCCACCAGGCAGGGGATCAGTGGGCGGCGCGAGCCCGCGCAGCCCGCCTCCCGTCGGCCGCGCAGGCCGCAGATCAGCAGCGCGAACAGGGCGATGTTGAGCAGCAGGACGGCGAGCCCGGCGCCGTGGAGGCCGGGCGCCGGGTCGGTGGTGAAGAGGCGGTGGACGTAGGAGCCCACTCCCCAGCCGATGAGGCAGCCGACGACGAGCAGCCGGGCGACCTGATCGACGCGCCGGGATGCACCGCCGCAGTTCACGGACTCGTCCATGGGCACGACGGTATGCGGTCCGGACGGCGTCGGCCATCGGCGCGTGGCTTGACCGCGGGGTCCACCGCCGGGTGGAGACCGGACGCGGCCGGATGCGGCCACGCCGGCGATCTTGTTCGAGAAACTCTCAGGTTTTTGAATCAATAGTCCAGTAGCGCGTGGATCGCTCCAAAACCCCCCACGGAAGGCCGACGAACAGCTCTGAAGAAAAAATTCTCTCCGCCCTGATGGCAGCGGCTGAAGAGCCTGCGCATCGGCGGCTGACGCCGCGAGCCCGGGGCCGCCCGGCCCGAGCTCGAACCCCGCACGCCGAGGGCGCGCAAAGCTCCGGGTGCCTCACTACAGCGGCCACAACCTGCGGCCGCGGACGTTGACGTCGCCGATGACCTGCCCGGTCTGCACGGCGGGGCTGTGCCCCTCGCCGATGTTGATGTCCCCGATGATCCGCCGGGCCTGCACGACGGCGCTGAACTCGTTCTGGTTGCCGACGAGGGAGTTCGCGCCGGGCGGCCCCATCTCGCCGATGACGTTCCGGTTGCCGATCTGGACGACGCCCTGGACGTTCCCGACGACGGTCCCGCCCTCGGTGATCACCGCCGTCCCGTGCACGTCGCCCCGGACCGTCCCGCCCCGGACGACGACATCACCGTGCACGTCGCCCGTCCTGACCTCGCCGGGCCCGACGACCTCGAACCCGTCGCCGTAGTTGTGCGGCGTGAGGCCGAGAGGGTCGAGCCAGGTGGTGGGGTTGGGGACGTAGGCGTGCGGGTTGGGCTGCGGCGCCAGGCCGAGCGGGTCGGGCGACAGGTACCCGGCGGCGGCGGGGTCGTAGTACCGGCGGAAGTTGTAGTGCAGCCCGGTCTCGGGGTCGTGGTACTGCCCGGGCATGCGCAGGGGGCAGGGCGACGGCACGTCCGTCACGGGCGCCCCCCACGCGCTGGTGCGCGCGGGCGTGACGGCGCCGTCGGCGCCGACCAGTTCGGTGGGAGTGCCGACAAGGTCGGTGACGATGGCGTGGAACCGCCGGTCCACCCATTCCTGTGGTGCGGTGGCGGCGGGATGGCGTTCGGTCTGGGTGAGTGGTGTGTGCGTGCCCGGTCGGTAGGTCCACGTGGTGGTGGTGGGCGTGTGGTCCCGGACGTGGACGCGGTGAGCCCGTTCGGCGAGGCGGGTGCCGTCCCACGTGTAGGTGTAGGTCTGGATGTGGGTGCCGTCGGGGGCGTACTGGTGTTTGGCGATGCGGCGGCCGAGGGGGTCGTAGTGGTAGCGCCAGTGTGACCCGCCCGGGGTTTCGACGGTGGTGAGGCGGTCTTCGGCGTCCCAGTGGAACCGCCACGTGCGGCGCTTGCCGGACAGGGTGACGCGTTCGCGCAGGACGATGCGGCCTTGGGCGTCGTGCTCGTAGCGGGTGCGTCCGGCGCGGCGCACGAGGGTGCCCTCGTGCTCGCGGGGGCCGGTCTCGGCGGCGTCCGGGTCCGGGTCCGGGTGGTCGGCGTGGGCGAGGTTGCCGGTGACGTCGTAGGCGTACCGCTCGCTCCAGCCGTGCGCGGTGACGGCGGTGATGCGTCCCCGGGCGTCGAGGGTGTAGGCACGGTCACCGGTGAGGCGATCGGTGACCCCGGTCAGGTTCCCATCAGGCCGGTAGGCGTAGGTGCGGTGCTGCAGCAACCGCGCCTGGTCGGTGCCCGGCGCGGGCGCGCCCCACAGGCTCTGCGCGGTGAGACGGCCGGCGGCGTCCCACTGCTGGGCCAATGCCGTGGTGCCACCGATGCGGCGGCCGGTTTCACGACCCGCAAGATCGTAAGTGAAGCCGATGGTCTGACCGCCGGTGGTGAGCCGGGCGGGGACCCCGACGGGGGTATAGGCCCAGGTGTCCTCGGCGCCGGACGGCGTCCGGCGCCGGACCACGCGTCCGAGCGGGTCGCGGGCGTAGGTCGTGGCGGCCCCGTCGACGGTCTCGGCGGTGATGCGGCCGAGTGCGTCGCGCTCCAGGCGCAGCTCGCAGTCCGGGCCGACGGCCTCGAGTAGACGGCCCAGCAGGTCGTGGCGGAAGCGGGTGACCTGATCGACGACCGTCTTCTCGATGATGTTGCCAAGGGCGTCGCGGGTATAGGAGACGGTTTCACCGGCACCGTTCGTCCGCGCGATCAGGCGTCCGGCGGCGTCGAGGGCGTAGGCGAGGGCGCGGCCGTTGAAGTCGGTCTCGCCGGTCAGGCGTCCGGCGGCGTCATAGGTGTAACGCCAGGTCAGGCCCGCGTCGTTGGTGACGGCACTCAGCCGCCGCTCGGCATCGTGGACGAAGTCCAGCCGGGACCCGTCCGGCCGGATCACCGCAGACGGCAGGTCGAGGGGCCCGAACTCGGTACGGGTCGTCTGCCCGAGCGGATCGGTGTGCTCGACCTGGTTGCCCTCGCCGTCGTACCGCCACCGCTCGACCGTCCCGTCCGGCAGCGTCACCGACGCCGGACGCCCTTCGACCGTCCAAGCGAAGGCCGTGCGCGCGCCGGTCGGATCGATGTGGCCGATCACCCGCCCCATCGCGTCGTAGGAACGGTGGGAGGCACCGCCGGACGCATCGATGATCGTGACCGGCAACCCCGCGGCATCCAGCTCGGCGCGGGTGGTGTTCCCCAGCGCGTCGGTGACCGACACCAGGCCGCCCCGATCGTCATAGGCGAACGCGGTGACCGCCCCGGCCGGATCGGTCTCGGCGGTCAGGTTGCCGCGCTCGTCGTACGCCCACTGCCACACCGCACCATCCGGCCGGACCCGGCGAACGGGCAGGTTCAGCTCGTCGTACTCCGTCGCGTCGGACGTCCCGTCCGGATACCGGGCACCGGTGAGGTTGCCGCGCTCGTCGTAGGTGAACCGGGTCGTGTGGCCGAGCGGATCGGTGCGCGACAGGAGCCGGTCGAACTCGTCCCACTCCGAGCGGGTGACGTTGCCGAGCGGGTCGGTCTCCTCGACGATCTGGTCGAACTCGTTGTACCGATGGACCGTCGTGTGCCCGAGCGCGTCGGTGACCAAGGTCCGGCTGGCCTCGGGCTCATAGACGAACGTGGCGTTCAGGACGCCCGCCGAACCCTCGCCGCGTACGGCGCGGCCCTGGTCGTCGTAGGTGTAGCGATACCAGTAGTCGTTCCGGTCCACCCAGCCCGTCAACCGGTGCTCGTCGTCGTAGGAGAACCGCTGCGGGAGACCGGAGGAGTCGTAGACCTCAGTCAGATCGCCGGCCTCGTCGTAGCCGAACCGGACGAGCGTCGTGCCGTCACCGGCGCGCAGGGCGGTGATACGGCGGTCGCCGTCACCGGTGGGCGCGGTGTCGACCAGGACCCGATAACCACCCGAATGGCGCACCTCGGTGAGGACCTGGTCCTCATAGAGGAAATCGATCCGGTTGCCGTTGCGGTCGCTGATCGCCGTCAACGGCAGCCGCGACCAGCCCGTCTCCTCCCCCGGCGCCGGAAAGTGCAACGTCCGCCCCGAGTACGGGTCGTCCAGCGAGTAACCGCCATCGGACGTCAGCGTCAGCGGATGCCGCGGACCCGCACCCGGCATGAACGCCACATTCGGCACCAGATTCAACGGATACGTACGCACCGACGCGTCCGCACCCACGAAATGCACGCCCTCGCCGTCGAGCTCAAGCGCCTGGTCGAGGGTCGAGCCCCAGGACGTCCCGAACCAGCGGCCCGCCCGGAACGACGAGATGTGCGTCCGCTCCAGCACCAGCGGCAGGATCCCCGGCCACGACACGTCGACCTGCGACAACAACACGTCACCGGTGACGATGCTGATCGGGTCGCCGCCGCTGGGCGTCCGGTCGGTGGGGCGCGCCTGCGACTGCGGCGAACCGTCCCGGCGGTTCCCGCCCGACGGTGACGGGTTCGGGCTGGTCCGAGGCCGGCCGTTGGGACTCGGCGCACCACCGCCGCCGCCACCGCTTCTCCGGGGGGCCACGAAGAGGTTGTTGGCCACCTTCCCGAATATGCCGCGAGCCGCACCGCCGCCACGCCCACCGCCGGGTCTTCCGCGCCTACCCACCGAGAACGCCCTCCGATTGCACGACACACGACTCGGGCATGTGAGCAGGGCAAACAGACAGGGCAATTTGTCCCGCTTTGATCGGGCGCACTTATGCTAACAGGGTTACGGAAGTCGCTTCGAGGCCCAAGAGAATTGCCAGGTCGGGCCGCCGTCGATATGCCACTGCGTGCGCAAGCGTCCGGCGTCGGTTGCCGGATGTCGCCATGCACCCGGAAATCGGCTGCCCCGGCGCACGTCAACGTCCGGTGCCGCCGACCCGGTCGGGAGCGGGGCACCGGGCCACCCTGGGCCCGGTGCCGTCTGGACGTGACGACCGGCGTGCGGCGCTCGGCGCGCACCGCCCCGGGGATGCTCTTATGGATGTCAAGCGGCGAGTTCGAGATCGTGAGCGGTGATGATCTGGAAGAGCTCGCGTGCGACGTAGCGTTTGAGGCACCGGAT